>JAJDYU010000010.1 GCA_022825005.1 Acidimicrobiia bacterium | reverse complement strand
GGCCGCCGGAGCGGCCAGCGTTGACAGTGTATGGGATCGGGCTGACCATTCCACATGGCGTTTAGGGTGTCGGCCATGAGTGATGGCGGCGTCCGGTCTCCTTTGGAGTTGCTGGACGTGATGGGGATTGTGGAGGCGGAGACGAGCGAGAGGCTGCGCCATCTGGAGGTGTACTGCCCCGACGGGCTGTTGACGCTGCTGTGGCATGGGCCTCGGGATGCAACTGATGTGGTGGTGACGCTGGGCGGGGCCATTGGGGGGTTGTTGGGGCCGGCTCGGGCGCTGTATCTGCGGCTGGGCGAAAACTTGGCCGACAAGGGTATTGCGGTGATGCGGGTGCACTATCGGCGGCCGGGGATCATCGAGCGCTGCTTGCTGGATGCGGCTGCGGCGGCTGACTTGGCCGCTCGGGAGCAGGGACGGCGGTTCATCTTCATGGGGCATTCGTTCGGGGGCGCGGTGGCGGTGCAGGCTGGCGTCGCCCTGGGAGAACACACCGCGGGGGTGGTTGGACTGGCAACCCAGTCGGCGGGGTGCGAGAACGCCGCCGCGTTGGGGGGCACTCCCCTGCTGTTGATGCACGGCGGGCAAGACCAGATATTGCCGGTGCAGGCCAGCGAGGCGGTTCGGGCGCTGGCCGGCGGCGGCGACCTCGTGGTGTATCCCGACGCCGACCACGGGCTGGCCTCGGTGGCCGATGAGATCGCCACTACGCTCGCCGAGTGGATTCCGGCCCGGTTCGCCGAGCATGCAAACAGACAAGGGAGCTAATTCGTGGGAGCAGCTGAAGACGCCTTGATCGGGCCCGACGACGACAACTTCCACCCCCCGTCGAACCACCCATGGGAGACCGAGACCTGCTGGTACGCCTTCTGCGTGCCCGAGCGCAACCTGATGGGCTACCTCTACACCTGGATCCGCCCCAACCTGGGCATCGCCGGGGGCGGCACGCTGGTGTGGGACGACACCGCCCATTTGCCGTGGGAGGTGCCGTTCTTCGACTACAACCACAGCATCCCGCTGCCCGAGGGCCTCGACCTTCGCGACGCCACCCTGCCCACCGGGATGCGGGTGAAGGTGATCGAGCCGCTCACCAGCTACGAGCTGGGCTACCGCTACCCCTACGGCGACATGTTCGAGGCCGAGCTGCGCTTCGACGCCCTCACCCCGCCCCACGTTTTCACCCGGGGCGAGCCCCCGTTCACCATCGCCAGCCACATCGACCAGCCCGGCCGGGTCACCGGGCGCATCCGCCTCCACGGCACCGACATCGACGTGGACTGCTGCGCCATGCGGGACCGCTCGTGGGGGCCCCGCTCCGACCTCCAGGGCTTCCGCATCGGCTACGCCTTCGCCACCACGTCGTCGCAGAGCGCCTTTTTGTGCTACTCGCTGCCCAAGCCCGACAGCGACCCCATTAACGCCGGCTACTACCTGCGCGACGGCGTGCGGGCCGACATAGTGAGCGGCGAGCGCCGGGTGGAGCGAGATCCCCAGCACGGCTACGCCACCTCCTTCGAGATCGAGGCCACCGACGACTTGGGGCGGGACCTGCGGGCCACCGGAACCCCGGTGAGCCGCATCATCTTCAACCCCTACCCGAAAATGCTCACCTGGGTGAGCACCACCGCCTGGGACTTCGACGGCGGCACCGGCTGGGGCGAAGACCAAGACTGCTGGCGCCCCGACCAGTGGTCCGCCTACCGCCGCAGTCTTCGCCAATAGCCCGGCACCAGTAGGGTCTGCGCCATGTTCACCTGCCGATTCGAGCTGCGAGTCCCCCCATTCGCCGATGTGACCCATGCGCAGTTGCACCGCGAGTACCTGGACATGGTCTCGTGGTGCGACGACAACGGCATCGCCACGGTCATCGTGTCGGAGCACCACGGGGCTGACGACGGGTTCATGGCCTCGCCGCTGGTGCTGGCCAGCGCGGCATTGGCCCGCACCGACAACATCATGGTGGCCATCTCGGCCCTGTTGCTGCCGTTCCACGACCCCATCCGCATCGCCGAGGACATCGCGGCCATCGACCTGATGGCGCCGGGCCGGTTGTCGGTGACCATGGGAGTGGCCTACCGGGAGTTCGAGTTCGACATGTTCGGCAAAGACCGTACCCGGCGGGGCCGCGACACCGAGGAGGCCATCAAGCTGATCCTGCGGTGCTGGAGCGGCGAGCCGTTCGAGCACGAGGGCCGCACCATCTGGGTCACTCCCAAGCCGGTGACCGAACCCCATCCGGTGCTGATGGTGGGCGGGTCGGTAAAGGCATCGGCCCTGCGAGCGGCCCGGCTGGGGTTGCCCTTCTCCCCCTCCACCCCCGACCAGTCGCTGGCCGACCTCTACTACGAGGAAGCGGCCCGGCTGGGCTACGAGACCCCGTTCGCCATCGTGCCCGACGGGCCGTCGATGGTGATGGTGACCGAGGACCCCGAGCGCACCTGGGCGGCAATCGAGCGCCACGCCCTGTACGACGCCGGTCTGTACAACAGCTGGCAATACGACGACCACCACAACCTCACCGCGGTGGACGCCGACGACGTGGCCAGTCTGGCGGCCAGCGGGCAGTGGGATGTGCTCACCCCTGAGCAGTGCGCGCAATTGGTGCGGGACAAGGGCAGTGCCATGCTGCACCCACTGGTGGGCGGCATCGACCCGGCCATCGGCTGGGAGAGCCTGGAGCTGACCAAGAACCGGGTAATGCCGCTGCTGGCTGCCGATGGCTGAGCCTGGCAAGCGGCTGCTGAGTGCCGAGGAGCTGGCCAAGCTCAGCCAGCCGCCCCGGGCGGAGCTGGTCGAGGCCCTGGCCAACGATCCTGACGGTGCGGTCGAGGTGTTCCGGCGCATCGACCGGGCCTATCGCAACTTCATTGACGGGTTCGGGTCGTGGATAGCCCAAACCCAGCGCTTTGTGGCCGACCGCTACGGCGCTGACGGCTTGGCGCAGGTCGGCTCATCCGACGACGCCTATCGCTCGGCGCTGCTTCACGGTCTGACCGACGAGGACGTCACCGGCCGCCACCAGCCCGACCGGGCCGACCGCATCGCAGGGCTCATCGAATCAGGCGATCACGAGGCGGCCTTGGCTGGATTCGACGCTTTAGCGGCCAGCTACCGGCGAATCCACGATGTGGAGCGCGACCGGGTGGCATCAGTGCTCTCCCAGGTGTACCGGGCCTGGGGGCCCGACGTGCTGGAGGAGAGCATCCGCTTCGCCGGCGAGCAGACCCTGCTGGGATGGATGCCCCACGACGTGGTCCGGCCAGCCGAGAAGCGGGTGCGCCAGTGGGCGGGCATGCAAAAGGGCAACTTCGCCGACATCACCGTGGAAGAAACCGACGACGCCTTCGTGATCACCGTCCATCTGTGCGGCACCTGCGGCCGTCAGGTGTCCGACGGCTGCTATGGCCAGACGCTGGATTTGGCCGTGGTGGCCGAGGACCACCCCCTCACCTTCCGCAAGGGACCGGCGCCCATCTACCGCACCCACGTGTCGGTGATGCACTTCTGGGTGCCGATGGAGCGCACCGGGGTGCCGTGGCCGGTGATCCAATGCCCCGCAGGCATGGACGCAGGTCCCTGTCGGATCACGCTCTACAAGGATCCCGCGGCCACGCCGCCGGAGGCCTACGAGTTCGCGACGCGCTGACCAGCGCAAAGGCATCGGGGCGATCAACAACCTGGGAGCGGATGACCGGGCTCGAACCGGCGACCTACACCTTGGCAAGGTGTCGCTCTACCAACTGAG
>JAJDYU010000063.1 GCA_022825005.1 Acidimicrobiia bacterium | reverse complement strand
CCCTGGAGACCGCGCTCCCCGAAAACAGATACCAGCACCGGGTGACCCAGGGCGCATGGCACGCCCAATGCGCCTCATACCACGGCATAGACCTCAACCTCGAAGCCGAGCCCGCGACCGGCCCCGACGACTGGGCCCAATGAAACACCAGCACTACAGGAACACCACCACCAAGGAGAACCAGACAATGAAAACCCTACGGAAAACCACCGCAGCAGCCGCCGCGCTGGCCCTTGTGATAACCGTGCTGGCCACAACAAGCGCCGCCACCGCCCAAGACGGCGACGGCGGCGACGGCAACGGCAGCGACATCTGCTCCGACCTCAACGACCAGCAAAGGAGATACTTCCAGAGCATCGGCGCATGCCAAGGCCAACAACGCATTTACCCCGATGGACTCACTATTTCCGCAACGGGCGGCGCCGCGGCGGTGACCCACGCCGGACGCAATGTGGAGTATGCCCGCAGCACTTCCCCGAATGTCGACTGCCCCTCCTCGGGCGAGCTCGTCTTAGAGGTCAGAACGGATGGCCGCACAAAAATAGAAAACGGAAAGGTCGTCGTCATAACACACGGCAAACTTCTCTATTCGTTTAGCGCCGAGTGTTCCGAGCAGACCGCCTGCCCCTCGGGCACATTCCTCATGCTGCTGCCGCAAAATAATGACCCCCTGCATTGGCCATGGGTGTGCGACTCGCCGTCCAACCTGGTCAACTGCCCTGCCGGGCAGGGCCTCAACTGCTCTGACAGCCCGACATGGCGCGACAACCCCAACACTCCTGAGCGCGAAGACTTGACGTTCAACGGATGCGGAACCACCTATACCCTGCCACCGTTCCCGGAAAATCTCTCCAATTTAGGCTTCAGCGAAGGCAACCCACCTCCCATAGGGAACCAGCACCACCAAGAATACCTCGATTGGCTCGGTGACAAGACTATCACGGGCCACGTCTGCTAGAACGCCGACGGCAGGCGCGTGTCCTGACAGGGTGATGCACAAAGGCGGCGCTTACATCGCAGCCTGATCCGCTCGGTGATCATCTCATTGGGGCGGTCAGATGTCCGACCACAGGCGGGCGTCTGTGTAGCGGGCCAGGTGGGCGGGGTTGGTGGTGGCCACCACCACGGTGTCGCCGCTGATCATGTCCTGGGCCACCCTGACCTGGGCGGCCAGGATCAAGTCAGAACACGCGGCCCTCAGCCCGGCGCGTCTCAGCCAGGGCCTTCATCAGATAATCGCAGGTCTCGGCCTGCTCCTCCGGATCGCCAATCTCGGCTATGGCCTTGAGACCGGCTTTTGCTCGAATCGCATAAGCAGACAGGCCCTCGTTCTCGCCGTCCTCGCCGCCTCCACGTTCGCCGCCGTCGCGCTCTGCCTTGGTAGTAGTTCCTCCAGAGAATCGTCCAAGCCCGCAAGCTAGACATCCCGTAATCAGATGTCAACGAAAATGATGTCTCGGCAGGCGTCCCCTGGCCCTAACAGCAAAAGAGTCCATTTGGTGCTGGCCATTTGCAGGCTCGACGTTTCCACCATTTCGACCAAACTGTTTGTGGGAATGCACATGAGACCCGGAAGGCCCGCAGCCTTCCCAGCCCGCTACCGGCGTGTAATTCGCATTAGTTATGCGAACTGCGCATAACTTTTTCAACGCGCATAACTCTGCCGTATAATGTCGGGGTGGACGGACAAGAGGTGCGCCGGCTCCTAGACGGGGGCGAGACCTTCACCGTGGAATTCAAGTCCGATCAGGGTGACGATCCCATCAACGATACCGACGTGGTGGAAGCGGTGGCCTGTCTGGCCAACGGCGAGGGCGGCTTCTTGTTTATTGGGGTGAGCGATGACGGAACCCCCCACGGTGCCCGGCCCCGTCACGGCCCGCAAACCCATCCTGTCCGCCTCCAGGCGCTCATAGCCAGTCGAACTGAACCGTCGCTCGAAGTGGCGGTGGAGCTGGTTGAGATCGAAGAGGTCGAAGTGATCGTGATTGCTGTAATCCCCGCCAACTCTGTGGTGGGGACTCTGTCGGGACGGTATCTGCGAAGGGCCATAGACGTGCATGGCAGGCCCCAGTGCTTGCCGATGCGACCGCATGAAATTGTGTCGCGAGCGGGCACCGTCGGCGCCCAGGACTTCAGCAAAGTGATCGTTCCAGAGTTGGAATCCGGCGATCTGTCCGAGGTGGAGTTCGCCCGGATGCGCGAATTGGCACGAGTTGGGGGCGATGACACTCTCGCCCAGCTGTCGAACGAGGAGATGCTCAAGGCACTCGGCTTTATGGCGGCGGATGGCCGGGTTTGTGTTGGCGGGCTTTTGCTGTTTGGCGCAGAGGAGTTGATTGCCCGGCATTTGCCCGCCTACGAGGCGGGGTTTCAGGAGCTTGACGGGCTCGAAGTGCGAACCAGTGAAATGGCGGCCTTGCCGTTGCTGAGGGCGATGTCGGAGTTTTCCGACCGGGTTTTGGCCCGCAACCCCGAGGATGAGATCGAGGTGGAACTCCAGCGGGTAGCCTTGCCTGCCTTTAGCCGGGTGGCTGTGAGGGAGCTGATAGCCAACGCCCTCGTTCACCGGGACTACACCGCCAAGGCACCGACGCTGGTGGAAGTGGCCTCAGACGCGCTGACCATCTCGAATCCAGGAGGTTTCCCTGTTGGGGTGACCACTGCCACGTTGCTGACCGCGCCCCCACAACCGCGAAACCCAGCGCTTGCTGACGCATTCAAGCGTGCAGGACTGGTGGACCGGACCAGCCGAGGTATCAACCGGGTCTTCGAGAGCCAACTGACGCTGGGGCGCCCGGTGCCGGACTACGGCAGGAGCACTCCCAGCTCAGTGATCGTCCGTGTCCTTTCAGGATCACTCGACAAGGAACTGGCCAGATTTATTGCCGAAGTCCGACGCCAAGAAAAGGCGCCCTCACTAGAAGAGCTCTTGGTTCTGCACGAAATCCGGAACGAGGGCGCCATCTCCGCGGATCGGACCGCAGAGTTGGGCCATATCGGACAGCCCGAGGCACGAATCGTGCTGAATCGCCTCATCGACAAGGGGATCGTCGAACCCCAAGGAAGTGGCCGGGGTCGGCGGTATTTCCTCACCCCGGCTCTGAGTCACCGATTCGGGCAGCCGCCCCGGCGGAAGACATCCAGGTTCCACGAAAGTGCCGATGATCGCCAGAGGGTTCTCGACTTCGTCAGACAGCACGCTTCTATATCCCGCAGCGATGCAGCCGAGCTATTTGGAACAACTCCCGACCGGGCGAGCCGCCTGCTCCGAGAAATGCGCAACGACGGCCTCCTGAAGATGACCGGCACCCGCCGCGGCGCCCGCTACACCCTCCCTGAAAAAGGACTGCACCCGCCCCCGATCACCGACAGCCTCTAGCTCAGCCTCAGCACAACCTGCAGAGATATAGTTTGGATATGGTGCAGCCCCCGGCAGAGCTTCCTATTGAGTGCTGGTTGGACGCTGCGCTCGCTGGGGCGTCCACCGAAGAAGTCTGAGATGAAGACGGAGTCCTCGTCGGATGGTGGGCAGAGAACCCAGAATGCCAGGGCGCGTCCGCCTTCGGTGCCACGCCCGACGAAGCCCGTCGCGAACTCCGACAGGTGCTCGCCGGGTGGGTTGAGCTCGGCCACCAACTGGGGCGCCCCATCCCCTCGTTTCACAACGGCATCGTCGCTGCCCCTGCATGAGCCGCCAGGCCTCCCCAATGGCCCAACACCACCATCGTGGCACTTGGGAGGCGTAGCTGCTAGAAGTCAACCCGTGAGGATTCAGCGATGAAGGCAGTGGTCATCTTCGAGAGCCGCACGGGGAATACCCAGCGGGCCGCCGAGATGATCGGCGGGGAGCTCGCCGGGGCTGGCTATGAGGTGGCGGTGCGGCCGGTGCATGGGTTGAAGCTCACCGAGATTGCCGAGGCCGACCTTTTGGCGGTGGGCACCTGGGTGGACGGGCTGGTGCTGTTCGGGCACCGGCCGGGGGGCACGGCCAAGCTGATGACGCTGCCTTCGCTGCACCACAAGCCGGTAGCCGCCTTCGCCACCTACAAGTGGTATCCGGGCAACTGCATCGATCAGATTGCCGACCTCTTGGCCTACAAGGGTGCTGACGTGATCCACCAGAGGGCCTTCAACAAAGCGCAGCTCGACACGTTGGTACCCGAGTTTGTTGACGACGTGTTGGCCGCCGTGGGCGCTACCGAGATGTCGGAGGCAACCGCATGACAATGGCAACCACCGAGATGCCCCGAATCATCAGCGTGGACGACCACGTGGTGGAGCCGCCGCACCTGTGGACTAGCCGGCTGCCGGCCAAGTACCGCGATATCGGTCCCCGCATCGAATACCTGCCCCAGGGCGAGGTGGTTCTGGACGGCGGCACGTATCGGGAGCGCCCCGGCACCGAGGGCCGCAACGTGGCCTGGTGGCTGTACGAAGACCACACCTATTCGGTGAAGCGGCTCATCGCCGCGGCCGGATACGCCTACGACGAGCTATCCACCGAGGGCATCACCTACGACGAGATGCGCCCCGGCTGCTGGCAGCCGAAGGCCCGAATCGCCGACATGGAGATGAACCACACCGACGCCTCGCTGTGCTTCCCCAACTACCCCCGGTTCTGCGGCCAGCTCTTCAACGAGCGCCAAGACAAGGAGCTGTCGCTTCTGTGCGTGCAGGCCTACAACGACTGGATGGTGGAGGAGTGGTGCGGCGACTCCGATGGCCGGCTGATCCCGCTGTGCCTGGTGCCGCTGTGGGATGCCAAGCTGGCCGCCGCGGAGATCCGCCGCAACGCCGAGCGGGGGGTGCGGGCGGTTGCGTTCAGCGAGCTGCCCACCTGGCTGGGGCTGCCCAGCATCCACTCCGGGTACTGGGATCCGTTCTTCCAGGCCTGCGCCGAGACCGGCACCGTGGTGTGCATGCACATCGGGTCGGGCACCCGCACCGTGTCCACCGCCGATGACGCCCCC
>JAJDYU010000035.1 GCA_022825005.1 Acidimicrobiia bacterium | reverse complement strand
TGTCCAAAACGCCCGACTCCTCCATCTCCAGGAAGAGGTCGGTGCCCTCACGGGTGCGCTCGCCCACCCCGGCGAACACCGACACGCCGCCGTGCTGGGTGGCCACCCGGTTGATCATCTCGGTGATGAGCACGGTCTTGCCCACACCGGCGCCGCCGAACAGGCCGATCTTGCCGCCCTCCTTGTAGGGGGTGAGCAGGTCGATGACCTTGATGCCGGTCTCGAACATGCGGGTGGACGGCTCAAGGGAGTCGAACGAGGGGGCTGGCCGGTGGATCTCCCACTCCTCGCCCACGTCCAGGGTGTCGCGGTCGGTGTCCAGGCAATCCCCCACCACGTTCCACACATGGCCCAGGGTCACATCGCCCACCGGGACGGTCATGCCCTGGCCGGTGTTGCGCACCACTGTGCCCCGGGTGAGGCCGTCAGTGGGCTTCAGGGCGATGGCCCGCACCCGGCCTTCGCCGATCTGCTGGGCCACCTCGGCCTTCACGGTCACCGTCTCGCCGTCCACGTTCACGTCGAACTCAAGTGCGGTATTGATCTCGGGCAGGGCATCCGGGGGAAACTCGGCGTCGATGACCGGGCCGGCGATTCCGACTACTCGCCCGTCTTTGAGGTTCTCCGACATCTGTACTTCTTCTCCTACTGGTTGGCGGTGGCGAGGAGATCGGCGATATCGCCTACATCATCCTCTTCCTTGAGGGCTTCGGCACCGCCGACGATCTCCATAATCTCGGTGGTGATGGCGTCTTGGCGGGCCCGGTTCATGGCCCGGGTGAGCTTGGTGATCAGCTCCTCGGCGTTGTCGGTGGCCGCCTTCATGGCCCGCTGGCGGTTGGCATGCTCAGAGGCGGCCGCGTCCAGCAGGGCAGAGAACAGCCGCGACTCCACATCCCGGGGCAAACGCGACTCCAGCACTCCCTCGGGGGAGGGCTCGAACTCGAAGGCGGCCCGCAATTCGCCCGTTCCGGCGGCGGCGATCACATCGATGCTCTCCAGTGGCAAAAAACGCCGCACGGCCACCCTTTGGGTGCCGATGGTAAAGAACTCCATGTAGGTCAAGATCACCTCGTCGATGTGGCCCGACTCGAACCGGTCGGCCACGATCTCGGCCACTTGGCGGGCGTCGTCGTAGGTGGGGGTGTCGCTCATGCCGGTGAAGGCCTCGTCGATCCGGTAGTTGCGGAACCGGAAGTAGTCCTGGCCCTTCTTGCCGATGAGCATGAGCGAGTAATCCTGCCCCTTGGTTTGGGCGTCCATCAGCTCTCGCTCGGCGGCCTTGATCACCGAGCTGTTGTAAGGCCCGGCCAAGCCCCGGTCAGAGGTGATGACCACGAATCCCACCCGGCGCACCGGATCGCGCCGCTCCAGCAGCGGATGGGAGGCCTCGGCCCCCCCGGCGGCCACGTCTTCGATCACACTGGTGAGCTTCGTTGAGTAGGGCCGGGCGGCGTGGGCCCGCTGTTGGGCCTTCACCACCCGGGTGGCGGCGATCAGCTCCATGGCCCGAGTGATCTTCTTGGTCGACTGCACCGACGAGATCCGCCGGCGAAGGGCCCGTTCCTGCCCTCCGGGCATTAGTCATCCCCCAGGCAGCGTCTCGCCACTAGGCGATCAGCAGGCTGGTGCTCACCGGGCATGGATTCAGTCTTCCTCGGGCCGCTGGATGTCGGTCTCGGGAAGCGTGTGGTCGGCGTCCACCACACCAGAGGCTGCCTCGGCCTGGGCTTCGGCATCGGGCTCGTCGCCCTCGGGCTCGGCCGACGACTCGAATTGGGCGGCAAAGGCCGAAACCGCGGCCTCCAGGGCCTCTTCGTCCACCGCTCCGGTGTCCACTACCGCCGACATCAGGTCGGCGTTGCGGGCCCGGACCCACTCCAGCAGCTCAGACTCGAAGCGGGCCACGTCTTCGATGGGGATGTTGTCCAAATAGCCCCGGGTGCCGGCATAAAGCGACACCACTTGCTCTTCCACCGGCATGGGCGTCTGGATGCCCTGCTTGAGCAGCTCGGTGAGGCGATATCCCCGGTCGAGCTGGGCCTGCGAAACGGCATCCAGGTCGGAGCCGAAAGCGGCAAAGGCCTCGAGCTCGCGGAACTGCTGGAGGTCGGCCTTGAGCGTACCCACCGCGGTCTTCATGGCCTTGATCTGGGCAGCGGAGCCCACCCGGGAAACCGAGATGCCCACGTCCACCGCGGGCCGCACTCCAGATTTGAACAGGTCGTCCTGCAAGAAGATCTGGCCGTCGGTGATGGAGATCACGTTGGTGGGAATGTAGGCCGACACGTCGCCGGCCTTGGTCTCGATGATGGGCAGCGCGGTCAGAGACCCCGCTCCCCGCTCATCGCTCAGCTTGGCCGCCCGTTCCAGCAGGCGGCTGTGCAGGTAGAACACGTCGCCGGGGTAGGCCTCGCGCCCCGGCGGTCGGCGCAGCAGCAGCGCCATCTGGCGGTAGGCCTCGGCCTGCTTGGAGAGGTCGTCGTACACCGCCAGCGCGTGGCCGCCGTTGTCCATCCAGTGCTGGCCCATGGCGCAGCCGGCATAAGGGGCCAAATACTTGAACGGGGCCGGGTCGGAAGCGGGGGCCACCACCACCACCGTGTATTCCATGGCGCCCCGCTCGGCCAGTGTGGCCACTGCCTGGGCCACAGTGGAGGCCTTCTGGCCAATGGCCACGTATACGCACTTAACCCCTTGGCCCTTCTGGTTCAAGATGGTGTCCATGGCCACGGTGGTCTTGCCCGTCTTGCGGTCGCCGATGATCAGCTCCCGCTGGCCCCGGCCGATGGGGATGAGCGAGTCGATGGCCTTGATGCCGGTCTGAATGGGCTCATGCACCGGCTTGCGACCGGTGATGCCGGGCGCCTGCACCTCCATGCGGCGGGTGTCGGCGCCCACGATGGGCCCCTTGCCGTCCACCGGCTCGCCGAGGGCGTTCACTACCCGGCCCAAAAGGGCGTCGCCCACCGGAACCGACAGGATGTCGCCGGTGGAGCGGACCGCTTGGCCCTCTTCGATCTCGTCCACCTCACCGAGCACCACCGCGCCGATGGAGTCCTCGTCCAGGTTCAGGGCCAAGCCAATGGTCCCGTTCTCAAACTCGAGCATCTCGTTCACCGCTGCGCCGGGCAGCCCGGAGATGCGGGCGATGCCGTCGCCCACTTCGGTGATCCGCCCCACCTGGGCCAGCTCAACCTCGGGCTGGAAGCCCTCCAGGTTGCGGCGGATGGCCTCGGCGATGGAACCAGTGTCGATGGTCAGCTCTGCCATTGCTCTCCTCGGTAAGAAACGTTCATCAAACTCGTGTACACGGGACTAGAAGGTGTCCCGCAGCTGGCTCAGGCGGTGGCGGACTGATCCGTCGATCACCTCGTCGCCGATGGTGGCCACCACGCCGCCCATGATGCTGGGATCGACAACCACCTTGACGTCCACCTGATGGCCGGTGGCCGCGCTCAGCGCAGCGGCCAGCCGTTCGGCTTGGTCGTCGGTTAGCGCCACCGCACTGCGCACCTCGGCCACCGAGCGGCCCCGGTCGCGGGCGTTGATCTCCACCGCCTCCTGAGCGATGCCGGCCAGGTCGGACGACCGCCCCGCGGCCACGATCATGGACACCATTGCGGTGGTGGTGTCGGAGGCGTGACCGCCCAGCAGGTCTTCCACGATCTGCTGGCGGCGAGCGGCGGGGATCTGCCGGTCGGACAGCGTCATCCGCAGCTCGTCGGAGCCCTCCAGCGCCCGAGCGACGCGGAAGAGCTCGTCGGCCACCAGGTCGAGGTTGCCCTCGGCCCGGGCCACCGCGGCCACAGCATCGGCGTAGCTGGCAGATCGGTCAGCCATTAGCTCAGTCCTGGCCCGCGCCCACGCTGGCGATGTAGTCGTCAACGAGCTGGCGCTGCATCTCGGGGTCTTCCAGGCTGCGGCCCAGCACTGCCTCAGCGGCGCCGAGGGCGATGTCGGACACCTCCGACTGAAGGTCGGCGATGGCCTGGCGCTTGGACGCTTCCACGTCGGCCGCGGCCCGCTCCCGCATCTCGGCGATATCGGCTTCGGCTCGAGCCTGAAGGTCGGCTCGAACTGCTCCAGCCTGCTCTCGGGCCTCGTCCACGATGCGGGCCGCTTCGGCCTTGGCGTCGGCCAGCTCCGCTTCGTAGTTGGCCTTGACCTCGGCGGCCTCGGCCCGCTGCCGGTCGGCGTCGTCGATGGCGTCTTGGATCCGCTGGGTGCGCTGCTCCATGAGGTTCTTCACTACCGGGAACAGCTTCCACTTCATCAGGGCCAACAGCACAATGAACGCTGCGCCGCCCCAGATGATCTCGGTGACCTCCGGGATGATCGGGTTGGGCGCCTCAAGGCAGCCTTCGAGATCCTTCTCGAAGTCCTTCTTGAGGTCTTCAGCGCCTTCTACGTCCGCCTTGTAAGCCGTCTTCAGGTTCTTGACCGCGGTGAAACCATCGCCCTCAATGCCTTCGAACTGGGCTTCACCCAGCTCGTCGAAGATGCAAGAGCCCACCGTCTCCCCGGCGGCACTAGCCGCCGACGCGCTCAGCGCGACCGCGGCCACCACAACAGCAGCCGCGGCCCAAAGCCGCTTGCTCATGGCAGCAGGAGGATGAAGACGACGAAACCGATGAGGGCCAGCGCCTCGGTAAAGGCGATGCCCAAGAACATCGTGGTCCGAGCAACGCCGGCAGACTCCGGCTGACGGGCCATGGCGGTGATGGCGTTGCCCACCACAATGCCGATGCCGACGCCGGGTCCGATGGCGGCGAGGCCGTAGCCTAGGCCCGCGCCGATGGCGCTCAGGCCCGATTCGGCCTGATCTATCTGGGCAAGGATGGTGGATATCAGTGCAAGCAAGGTAAATGTCTCCTAGTGCTCGGGGTGTAGTGATCCGCCGATGTACACGGCGGTGAGAATGGTGAAGATGAAGGCCTGGAGGGCCGAGACGAAGATCTCGAATGCGGTGAGCAGAATCAGGGCGGCAAACGGCAGCACCGCGGGCACGTAGAGAGTTCCCCACAGAGCGGCCGACAGCACCGCGAAGGTCACCAGCAGCAAGTGGCCGGCCACCATGTTGGCCCAGAGCCGGATGGCCAGCGACAGCGGGCGAATCAACAGGATCTGGAGCAGTTCGATGGGCGCCACCAGGATGTAGAGCGCCTTGGGCACTCCCGGCGGGAAAAGCGCCCCCTTGAAGTAATGGTAGAAGCCCTGGGCCCGAATGCCCACCACGTGGTAGATGGCCCACACCACCAGCGCCAGAGCCAGTGGGATGGCCATGCGGGAGTTGGCCGGGAACTGGATGAACGGGACGACCTCGAAGATGTTGCTGAAGAAGACGAAGAAGAACAGCGTGGTCAAGAAGGGCAGGTACCGGCGGCCATCGGGGCCGATGGTCTGCATGATGATGCTGTTCTCGACAAAGTCGATCCCCACCTCGGCCACCGTCTGCGCCCCGGTGGGTACCAGCGACCGGCGCCGGCCCGCGGCCCAGAACAACCCCGCAGTCAGCAGCAGTGCGGCGATATAGATCAGCCCGGTCTTGTTGAGGGCCACCGGTGTGTCGGTGAACAAGAAGTCGGGCCAAACAAAGAGGTGCGAGACCGGAGGAAAGTCCAGGGCAAACACGTTCACTGAGTGGCTCCTTGTGGCTTCAAGCCGGGGTAAGCGAGGGACATGGAGACGTATCGGGTCTCCCAAACCAGCAGAACAATATGGGCCGCGACCAGCGTGATGACAAACGGCAGCGCCTCAAACCAGCCGGTATTTCTCACCAAGAAATAGGCCCCGGTGAGAATTCCCAGGCGGATGAAGTACCCGCCCATGACCCCGGCCATCAACATGGTGGGCGAAATCCGCAACGACCAAGTGATGAGAGAGGCAGCCAGCCAGAAGTTGATCAGGATCAACCCGAGCGCGTACCCGCTGGACCACAGGCCGTCGAAACCCCACACCCCCGCGCACACTCCCACCAACACCGGGCCGCCGATCATGCCCCGACGGACGATGTCTTGGGCCATGGCCCGCTCGGGCGCCTCTTCGCCCATTGCGGCCGGCTGGGCAGCCTGCTCAGCCATCGCCATCCTCCGAAGTCCCAATCTCCGTAGTCACAGCCTCCGATTCAGAATCGACTCGCCGACTGGGCAAGTTCCGGTCGTAGGCCTCCATGCGGTCGTTGTAGGTCCGAAACGCCTTCCATCCGGCATAGGCGGCGGTCAAAAGGCACAGAACGAGGGTGAACACCGGCTTGGTGCCCAGCGCTCCGTCGATGAGCCAGCCGAAGAAAGCGAACACCGCCGGAGTGGCCACCAACTCGAAGGCGATGGAAAGGGCGTCTCCCGCGCTCTGGCGGTCGTGAAGCTGGCGATTCTGCGTCATTGCAGTTGGCACGAATTGGGCCCCTATGGCAAGCGGATTGGCCTCGCCGAAATGGTTTCGCGTACCACGCTACAGGGCCAAATCATCAGACCGGCTGCCAGAGGCTGCGATCAGGTGGTGCGGCGGCGCAGGATGGGGTGGAAGACGGTGTAGAGCACCAGCACCAGCACCGCGGCAGCCGGGACCATGATCACTTCCCCCTCCCCGGTGTAGGTGGGATACAGCACCAGGGTGGACATCAAGGCGGTGAACAGCCACAGAATCAACACGCTGCGGCGATGACCGTGGCCCAGGCTCATCAGCCGATGGTGCAGATGTTCCTTGTCGGGAGTGGTGATGCTGGTGCGGGCCCGGGTCCTCCGCAGCACCGCCCACAGCACGTCCACCACCGGCACGGCCAAGATGATCAATGGGATGAGCATGGGGGCGAACAAAAAGTAGGTCTGGCCCGCGAACGGCTCGCTGCTGCGTCCCCCCACCGACACCGTGGAGGCGGCCAGCAGGGTTCCCAAGAACAGCGCTCCGCCGTCGCCCATGAAGATGCGGGCCCGGTGGAAGTTCTGCGGCAGAAAGCCCACTGCCACTCCGGCGGCGACAATCGCTATCAGCGGCCCGATGTTGTTGGGAAGAAGGACCTCTTCATCGGTGAGCTTGATGGAGTACACGAAGAACGTGAGCCCGGCGATGGCCACAATGCCCGCAGCCAGGCCGTCGAGCCCGTCGATCAGGTTGATGGCATTGGCAATGGCCACCAACCACAGAACCGTGACCACAAAGGCCAAGTCTTGGGAGAGGATCAGCGCATCCAACACCGGCAGCCGCAGATTCAGCACGGTCACACCGGCAAACGACAGAATGCTGCCCGCCAGCACCATGGAGGCCACTTTGGCCGGCGCCGACATCTCCCTCACATCGTCGTAGGTGCCGAACACGATCATCACCAGTGCGGCTATCACTATTCCCACCGGCTCCGACGCGGTGGCGAAGACCACGTCGAAGTCGCCTAGCAGCCAAGCCACTCCCATGGCCGACAGAAACCCGATGAACATGGCTACGCCGCCCAGCACCGCCGTTGAGCGCTCGTGGACCCGACGGGCATCGGGTTCCACCATCAAGCCCCAGCGCTCGCTCAATCGCCGCAGCACCGGCGTGGCCACCAGTGTGACACCCGCGGCTACCGCGAAGACGATGAGGTAGCTGTCGATGCTGGGGGCCATGGCGTTATGAGGCGCCCTTTTCCGCGCCTATCCGGCCAGGGAATAGGGGGTGAACCGTCCGCAGAGATCGGCCACCTCTGATCGGACCTCGACGACGGTGCCCTCGTCGTCGCGCTGGCGCAGGGTTCGGCCGATCATGCCCGCGATGAGGCCCATCTCATCGGGGCCCATTCCCTGGGTGGTGGTGGCCGGGGTGCCGATCCGCACCCCGCTGGTAACGAATGGGGAGCGGGGGTCGTCGGGCACGGTGTTCTTGTTCAGGGTGATGCCCGCCCGGTCGAGCACTTCCTGGGCCACCTTGCCGGTCAGATCCTCATCAAAGGTCCGCAGATCTACCAGCAACAGGTGGTTGTCGCTGCCGCCCGACACCATGCGGAACCCCTCCTCAGCCAGGCCCTTGGCCAGCGCACCGCTGTTCTCCACAATCCGGGCGGCATAGTCGGCGAACTCGGGGGTGGCGGCCTCTCCGAAGGCCACCGCCTTGGCCGCGATCACATGCTCCAACGGGCCGCCTTGGAGACCGGGGAACAGAGCCTTGTCGATGGCCGGGGCCAGATCTTGGGTACACAGGATTGCCCCGCCCCGGGGGCCGCGCAGCGTCTTGTGGGTGGTGAAGGTGACGATGTCGGAGTGGGGCACGGGGTTGGGGTGCATGCCCCCGGCTATCAGCCCGGCGATGTGGGCCGCGTCGAACATGAACAGGGCACCCACCTCGTCGGCGATGGCGCGGAACGGCACCGGATCGATGATGCGGGGATAGGCGGTGGCGCCGGCCACGATGAGCTTGGGCTGGTGCTCGAGGGCCAGATCCCGTATCTGGTCGTAGTCGATGCGCTCATCGCTGGGGGTCACGCCGTAGGCCACGAATCGGTATGTGCGCCCGCTGATGTTCACCGGTGAGCCGTGGGTGAGGTGGCCTCCGTGGTCCAAGCTCATGCCCAGCACGGTGTCGCCCGCCTCCAGCACCGCCAGATAGGCCGCCACGTTGGCGTTGGCCCCTGAATGGGGCTGCACATTGGCGTGGTCGGCACCAAACAGGGCGGTGGCGCGCTCCCGGGCGATGGACTCCACCTCGTCGATCACCATATTGCCGCCGTAGTAGCGGCGACCGGGGTATCCCTCGCTGTACTTGTTGGTGAGCACGGAACCGGTGGCGCTCAATACCGCCGGCGAGGCGAAGTTCTCCGAGGCTATGAGCTGCACGGTGGTGTTCTGGCGCTCGACCTCTCGGTTGATCATCTCGAACACCGGGTCGTTGCCGTTGGCGGGCCACATCAAGGGGCTACCTCTTCTTTGGGCAATAGGGCGTCGATCTTGGCCACCCGGGGTACGTGGCGGCCCTCCTCAAATGACGCTCCCAGGAACGTGTCCAAGGCCTCTCGGGCTGCTTCCGGGCCGATGAGTCGCTCGCCCAAACAGATCACGTTGGCGTCGTTGTGTTCCCGGGTTAGTCGGGCTGAGGTCACGTCGTGGACCGTTGCCGCCCGCACTCCGGGCACCTTGTTGGCCGCCATGGCGATGCCGATGCCGGTGCCGCAAACGCACAGGCCCAGCTCTGCCTCGCCCGCAGCCACCGTTCGGGCCACCGCCTCCCCGAAATCGGGATAGTCCACCCGATCGGGGCCGTGGGTGCCACAGTCGACGACGTCGTGGCCCAACTCCCGCAGATGGGCCACCAGCACATCCTTCAATTGCACTCCGGCGTGGTCGGCCCCGGCGGCGATACGCGCCATAGAGGCCAATCTACCCAGCCCGCGGCCGGTTTGATGACTCTTTACTGCGATCTTGTGCCTCTAGGTAAAAGAGATGGGCGACTGCAACCACCAGGGTCGGTCGCTGGTTCTGATCTCGGTCACCCACTTCACCCACCAGAGCCCCCGCCGCCCAGGGGCCACCAGGCGAGCCGGGGCACCGTGGCCACGCGACAGCGGCTTCCCGCCCAGCTGATGGGCCAACATCATCTTGTGCACGTCGCCAAGGGGAAAGCGGCGGGTGTAGCCGGTGGCCGAGCGAACTTCCAGGCTGCGGCCGGTGGCGCCCGGGCCGAGCAGCTCGGACAGCATTACCCCAGTCCAGTCCTGCGTGCTGTACCACCCGTTGGTGCAGTCCAGCGTTGCCTCCCTGGTAGTGGTGTGGGCCGCAAGCTCCTCGTAGTCCACGTCTCGCTCAACCGATCCCCGGAGGCGAAGCACCCATTCGTCGGGGTTGATCCTCGGGGGTGAGTCGTTGAACCACTGCACCACCGGCATCTGCCGGGGCTCTCCGGACCCCACCTCGTGTGAGCCGGTGAAGCGCCGGTCGGCCGCGACCCATCGGTCGAACACCGTGCGAAATCCCAACGCGATTCCCGCCACTCCCAGGGCCTGAAGCCAAGTGCGCCGAGAGAGGTCTATTGGGCGGATTCGCTGGGGGCGGGTAACCACGTGCAACGCCACGAGCGGCACCGCTGCGAGGGCAAAGATCACGTGCAGGCCAATGGGCGACCAAACCCCGAACGGTTCCCAGACGTTGAGGGTGTGGATCACCCCGGTGACAAACGCACCGGTGACAACGCCAGCCAACGCGATGGAGGCAAAGCGATTGGGACGACGGCGAATGAGGCCGCGTTGCACGACCGGTGACTTGGGGCGGGCCAGTACCAGAACGACGAACCCGAGCACGCCATGCAAGGTCACGAGCCACGCCGTGGAGGAACTCCCCAGCAGAAACGAAGCCCCTCCGGTTATCAAGGTCAAAGTCAACGTGATGAGCAGGGCCAGATTGGTCTTGCGGCCCCGGGAGGCGGGATTCTCGGGCCGGTTCATTCGGCAATCCCCTCCACGTTCACGGCCCCCTGGCGGAGGATGGTGAGCCCGTCGTGGCTCACCTCGACAACAGTGGATGCGGGGGCCTGAAGGCGACCGCCGTCGATGACCAGGTGAACGTCGGGAAAGGAGGAGGCCGCCTCTTCTGCGGTGTGGGGGGTGGGCTGACCGCTCAGGTTTGCGCTGGTGGTGGCGATAGGACCGACCGCGGTGGCCAGAGCCTGCACCAGCGGATGGTCGGGACAGCGCACGCCGCGGCCGTCTTGGACGATGGTGAGCGCTCCCGGCCAGCACTCCTCCATGAGCCGCCGAGTGGCGGGCAGGGGATCGAAGAACACCTCGGCTTCGGCGGGGCGGGCCACCAGGATGGCCACTGCTTTGTCGGCGGGGCGCTGTTTGAGCTCGAACAGCAGTTCGACATTTTCGGGAAGGGCGGCCAGCCCGTACACAGTGTCGGTGGGGATGATCACTGCTCGGCCGGCCCGCAGCTCAGCCGCGGCCATCTCCACCAGGCTGGCCGCGTCGCCCCGGGCCATGCCTAAGACCTCCGGCAGTGCAGCACCCGGTCGCGACCAGCCAGGTCAGGGTGCACCGCCTCCACGGCCAGCCCGCCGGCTTGGGCAATGGACGCGGCGGCCTCTATCTGATCGGGCGCCAGCTCCAGCAGCACCGATCCCTCAGGGCTAAGCCAGTGGCCGGCATCGGCCAGGATCCGGCGGGCACCGTCCAGACCGTCGGCGCCGCCCCGCAAGGCCATCACCGGTTCCCAGTCAGCCACATCGGAGGGCAGCGCCTCGTCGTCGCGAACATACGGAGGATTGCTGGCCACCACGTCTACCGTCCCCTCCATCGACTCGGGCAGGGCCTCATACCATGACCCTTGACAGGCCGACACCCGTACCGCGGCCCGCCCCAACCCGGCCAGGTTTGCCCTGGCCACGGCCAGAGCCTCGGCTGAAACGTCGGTCAGCACCACCCGGGCGGCGTCGCACTCGGCGGCCACCGCCAGTCCCACCGCCCCACTGCCGGTGCCCATGTCCACCACCAGGCCACCGGGCGGGTCGCGGCGGGCCAACTCGGCTACCGCCAACCCGGCCAATATCTCGGTCTCGGGACGGGGGATGAGCACCGCGGGGCTCACCATCAGGTCCAGGCCCCGAAAGCCCCAGCGTCCCAGCACATACTGGAGCGGCTCTCCGGCCAAACGACGGGCCAGCATTGAGTCGAGATAGGCCATTTGCCGCCGGGCCGGCCCTCGGGTCAAGCCGACGTAGTACTCCCCGCCCTCATACCCCGACGCCTGCTCCACCAGTCGGCGAGCCTGCGCCTCGGCGTCGGCCACCCCTGCGGCACCCAATTGGCGAGCGGCGTCCTTCGCCACATCGCCCCAGGTGACCTTCTGGGCGGCCAAGCTCACGATCCGACGGTGTGGTCATGGCGCTCCGCCTCGGCCAAGGCGTCCACCACCTCGTCCAAGTCACCGGCCAGGATCCGGTCGAGCTTGTAAAGGGTCAGTCCGATGCGGTGGTCGGAGACCCGATTCTCCTTGAAGTTGTAGGTCCTGATCTTCTCCGACCGGCCCCCGCCGCCTACCTGCCCCCGGCGCTGTTCGGACAGCTCGTCTTGGCGTCGCTGCTGCTCGGCTTGCAGCAGCCGGGCCCTGAGAACGGCCATCGCCTTGTTGCGGTTCTGGAGCTGGCTCTTCTCGTCCTGCATCGACACCACCAATCCGGTGGGCTTGTGGGTGATGCGGACCGCCGAGTCGGTGGTGTTCACCGACTGGCCGCCCGGACCCGACGACCGGTAGACATCGACCTGTAGGTCCTTCTCGTCGATGTGCACCTCCACCTCTTCGGCTTCGGGCAGCACCGACACAGTGGCCGACGATGTGTGCACCCGGCCCTGCGACTCGGTGACCGGCACCCGCTGAACCCGGTGGGGACCGCCTTCATACTTCATCTTGCGCCACACGTCATCGCCCCGCAGCATGAACACCACGTCGGTGTAACCCCCCATGTCGGAGCCCTGAGCGTTCATCATCTCCAGCTTCCAACGCTGCTGGCCGGCGTACGCCGAGTACATGTCGAAAAGGTCGCGGGCAAACAGGTTGGCCTCCTCGCCTCCCTCGGCGCCTTTGATCTCCACGATCACGTTCTTGCCATCGTTTGGATCTCGGGGCGCCATCAGCTCGACCAGTTCGGCCTCCAACCCCTCCACCGCCGCGGAGGCAGCATCAATCTCGGCTTCCAGCAGGCTCTGGTCGGCCGCGTCGGCGTCGGCCAGCATCTCGGTGGCCGTCTCTATGTCCTCGCGATGGCCCCGCAGTTCACGGATTCGAAGAGCTTTGGCCTCCAGTTCCTTGTAGCGCCGAGCTGTGGAGGCATATGCGTCCCGATCAGCCAGCAGATCCGGGTCGGCTAGCCGCTCTTCGAGCGCGACGAACTCCGCCTCTATCTCCTCGTAGGCGGCGTTCTCCTCCATGCTTCCAAACTACCCGGGGACCGAGTTGTCGACGGGAACAGAAAGCGGGTTAGCGCCGGGTCAGCTCTCCTTGGACGACCGCTTGCGATGGCCGTAGCGGCGCTCGAAGCGCTCGACCCGGCCGGCGGTGTCCACAATGGTCATCTGGCCGGTGAAGAACGGGTGGCTGGCGCTGGAGATCCCCACCTTGGCGAGGGGATACTCGTTGCCGTCCTCCCACACCACCGACTCGGTGGTCTCAATAGTGGACCGAGTGAGAAAGGACGTTCCCGCGGAGGTGTCTTGGAACACCACCAGGCGGTAATCGGGATGGATTTCGGGCTTCATGTTGCTCCTAGCCTCACACCCCGGCGGGGCCCTTCGCTACTTCCTCCAGAAATGCGGCGTTGTTGGGGAATGTCCGCAGGCGATCCATCAACAGCTCCAAACCGGCCGCGCCGCCACCGTTGCCGTCGCTGGAGAGGCCGTTGAGCACCCGGCGCAGCTTCCACACCTGCTGGAGCTGGCGGCGCTCGAAGAGCAACTCCTCGTGGCGGGTGGAGGAGGCGTCCACGTTGATGGCCGGATAGATGCGCCGCTCGGCGATGTGCCGGTCTAGGCGCAGCTCCATATTGCCGGTGCCCTTGAACTCCTCGAAGATGACTTCGTCCATCCGAGAACCGGTCTCCACCAACGCGGTGGCCAGAATGGTGAGGGAGCCACCCTCCTCCACGTTGCGGGCCGCCCCGAAGAACTTCTTGGGGGGATACAGAGCGCCGGTGTCGATTCCGCCGGACATGATGCGCCCGGTTGCCGGGGCGGCCAGGTTGTAGGCCCTCGACAGGCGGGTTATGCCGTCGAGGACGATTACGACGTCCTCTCCCCGCTCCACCATGCGCTTGGCCCGCTCGATGGTCATCTCCGCCACGTGGGTGTGCTCTTCGGCCGGACGGTCGAAGGTGGATGCAGCCACCTCACCGCGCAGCAGCCAGCGCCGCATGTCGGTGACCTCTTCAGGGCGCTCGTCCACCAGCAGCACCAAGAGATGCACCTCGGGGTTGTTCAGCTCGATGGACCGGGCGATCTCCTTCATGATCGTGGTCTTGCCCGCCTTGGGGGGTGACACGATCAGGCCGCGCTGGCCCTTGCCAATGGGCGACAGGAGGTCGATGATGCGGCAGGTCATGTTGGCGGGATCGTCGTCGCGCTCCAGCCGGAGCTGCTCATCGGGGAACAGCGGGGTCAGATCCTCGAACTTGGGTCGCTGCTTGACCGACTCGGGCGGCTGCCCGTTGACGCTGTCGATGTGCAAGAGGGCCGGGTTCTTCTCGTTTCTGGTGGCGGGACGGCAGCCTCCGGTGAGGAAGTCGCCCTTTCGCAGACCGAACTGGCGGACCTGCTTGACCGATACGTAGGCGTCTTCCTTGCTCGGCTGAAATCCCTTGATCCGCAAGAAGCCGTAGCCGTCGTCTCTCAGGTCGAGGTGTCCGGAGATGGCGATGGGATCGCCCTCCCAGGGCTCCTCGGGGCGGTCTCGGTCATTGCGGCCCCGGCGCCGACGGCGACGGTTGCCGATCTCGGGCTGGTCGTCTTGCTGGCGGGAGCGGTCCTGGCGATCTCCATCCCGACGATCCCCGTCTCGACGATCCCCGTCTCGACGATCACTGGCCTGGCGGGAGCGATCCTGGCGGTCCCGGTTCTGCCGGGGGCGATCTTCGCCTCCGCGATCCTCGGGTTCTTGGTCGGTGCGGCTGCTTTCGGCCTTCTCATCTTCGGCGGCTTCGTCGGCGGGCGCGTCTTGGCGCGCCTCGGGAGCGTCGTCCTGCTCGGCTTCGGCCTCCAGGTCGTCGTCCTGCTGGGCGTCGGCTGGCTCGGCCTCGCCAGTGGCCTCTTCGCTCTGCTGTTCCTTGGACTCCTCGGTGGACTCCGCCTTGGCGGGTGCGGCCCCGTTTCCGGCTGGATCGGTTGCGGTCTGGCCGTCGCCGTCGGCACCGATGCCGGCCAGTTCGAGGATCATGTCCACGATGTCTGCTTTGCGGGCCTTGGGTTCTGGACGGCCACCCATTGCCTTGGCAATTATCTGAAGCTGTGCCCGGTCTTTGCGCTGAAGTTTCGACCGAGACAGCTCAGTGGTCTCTACGCTCACATTTCTCCCTTTATTTGCCACAACTGGAGGGCACTAGTTTCTCCCTTGAAGTGCCACAGCTTTGTGGGAACACTTCGTGTTGTTCGGCACGCCGTCCGCGAGTGCAGACAACATGAATTAAGCAGCCATTAACCACCGGGACGCTGACAAAGAGGAATGTCGAAATCGACCGAGTGGTCAGAAGGCTTCCCGTAGGACTACTAGCGAAACCGCAGTCCCAACGTCGGGAAGATTACCGCAATCAGCCCCTACTGGCAACATTACGGGCCTTATTGGCGGTTAGCGCAGAAGTTCCGCCATGAGATGGTGGCCGGGGACCACCTCGGCAGAGGCCGCTCCCTGCTCGGTGTAGACGCCGCCGGGGCCGTCTTGCTCCGAGTCCACCAAGAGGTAGGGAACCGGGTCGTCGATGTGGGTCCGCGTCGTCAGCGGGGTGGCGTGGTCGGGCAGCAGCAGGAGCCGCCATGGACCCATCTGGTCGAGACCGTCTACCAACCCGGCCAGGATCCTCTGATCCCAGTTCTCCAGGCACCTGACCTTCTCCACCACGTTGCCCTCGTGGCCGGCCTCGTCGCTGGCTTCCACGTGAATCACGAACAGGTCGGCGCCGTCGGCCAATCCGGCCAGAGCCGCATCCCGCTTGCCCTCGTAGTTGGTGTCGTACCAGGCTGTGGCCCCGGGCACATTGGCCACCGTCATACCGGTGAGCGCCCCGATCCCCCGCACCAAGTCGACCGCGCTGACCATCCCGGCCTCCACCCCGTGCATCTCGCGGAAAGAGGGCATCTTTGGCTGGAAGCCCTGTCCCCATAACCAAATCCGGTTTGCCTTCAATCCGAATCGGGGCACCACCGACCGGGAGGCCTCCTCCAAAGCGGCCAGCTTGGGACCAGCCGGACCCTGGGGGCCGACCACCGGCTGGTCGGAGAGCTCATGGGGCGGCGTGCACTCGGCGTCGGCCCACTCGGCCGGGGCGATCATCGTGTGGCGGTACTGAACGCCAGCGTGGAAGCTGACCTCGCCCCCCAGCTCCGCGTCCAGCGCCGCGATGACCTCGGCGGCCCGGTCAGAGTCGGGGTGGCCGCCGGAGAAGTCGGCCATGATGCCGTCGTCGGTGACCGTGACCAGATTGCAGCGGTAGGCCACCTGATCAGAGGAGAGAGTGAGCCCCAGCGCGGCGGCCTCAATTGGCGAGCGTCCCGTGTGATAGCGAGCGGGGTCATACCCGAATATGGACATGTTTCCCACGTCGCTGCCCGGCGGCATACCCGGGGGGATGACCTCGGCCAGCCCCACCTGACCCCGGGCGGCCAGGGCGTCGAGCACTGGGGTGCGTGCCGCCTCCAATGGCGTGGCCCCGTCGAGCTCGGGCACTGGCAAATCAGAGCAACCATCGGGTATGCACACCACGTACTTCACGAAAAACGACTCTCTTGTTCCGACCGACAGCGCCGCAGGCCGGCTAAACACACCACGTACTTCACGATGCCCGATTCTGCCAGATCACCTTGGTCTGTCCGCTATCCGGAGCCCTGACCCGAGCATCGGGCAACGTGGGCCTTTACCGTGGCCAAGTCGTTGGGCAGGCGCTGGCATCGCTCGGGCCGATCGGCCAGCTCGGCCAGGGCCTGCGGCAGTGGCGGCTGGCTTCCGATGGCTGCCTCCACCGCGTCGCCGAATTTGGCCGGGTGAGCGGTGGCCAGCACAACCGTGGCCCCGTCTGAGTCGTGCTTGGAGCGTTGGGCCGCGGCCAGCCCCACCGCGGTATGGGGGTCGATGATCATGCCGGTGGACCGGTAGAGCTCGGCGATCGTGGAGGTGGTCTCGTCTTCGTCCACTCGGACTCCCGACCAGCTCCGGTTCAACTCAGAGGAGATGCGGGCGTCGATGCGCATTTCTCCGGTGGCCCGGAAGTCTTCCAGCATCTCTGCAGTGCGGATTCCGTCACGGTCTTGGAGCTCGAATAGCAGCCGCTCGAGGTTGGACGACACCTGGATGTCCATGCTCGGCGACATCGTCGGGTGTACTTCGGAGATGGCCATCGACCCGGTGGTGAAGAACTGGGTCAGGATGTCGTTGCGGTTGCTGGCCACCACAAACCGGTCCACAGGCAGGCCCATTTGACGGGCGACATGTCCGGCCAGCACGTTTCCGAAGTTGCCGGTGGGCACCGAGAACGACACCTGCTCCAAGCCGTACCTGGTAACGGCAGCCACGTAGTACACGGTCTGGGCCATGACCCGGGCCCAGTTGATGGAGTTGGCCGCCGACAGCCGGTGCTCGGCTCGAAAGGCGGCATCGGAGAACATTGCCTTCACCAGGTCTTGGCAGTCGTCGAACGTCCCCTCAATAGCCACGCAGTGGACGTTGGCGCTGTCCACGGTGGTCATTTGCCGCCGCTGCACTTCCGAGATCCGACCATGGGGGTGCAAGAACACGATCTCGATGTTCTCCCGGTCTCGCACCGCCTCGATGGCCGCCGATCCGGTATCGCCTGAGGTGGCCCCCACGATGGTCACCCGCTCGCCCCGTCGGGCCAGTTCCTCGTCGAAAAGGCGCCCAACGAGCTGAAGGGCGATGTCCTTGAAGGCCAGCGTCGGGCCGTGGAACAGCTCCATGAGCCACAGTCCGTCGCCCAACTCCACCATCGGCACCACTTCGGGATGGTCGAACCCGGCGTAGGCGTTCCGCACCAGCTCGTCGAATCGGTTGCGGGGATAGGCCCCGTCCACGAACGGCCACATGACCTCGGCGGCCAGATCGGCATAGTCCCCCCGGCCGGGGCTTCCGCTCAGCGCTTCAGGCGACAGCTCGGGCCACCGGTCGGGCATGTACAGACCCCCATCGGCGGCCAGTCCGGCCAACAAGACGTCGCCGAAGTCCAATGCGGGAGCTCGTCCCCTAGTGCTGATGTATTTGACGCTCACGATCCTGGCCCGCGCTGAATCACCGGCGCCCGTCCCCGGGTGCTGATGTACTTCACGCTCACTGGCTGACGACCCGCAGCAGGGCGGGCACGCCCCTCACCGCCTCCAATTCCCGAAGGTCGCCCAGTGTGGCCTGCACATCGCGCTCGGTTGCCTCATGGGTGATGAACACCAGGCGGGCCTGGTCGCCCAAGCCCTCCTGCTCCATGGAGCGGATGCTCACCCCGTGACGCCCGAACACCCCGGCAACCGCGGCCAGCACGCCCGGCCGGTCGAGCACCTCCATGATGATGTAGTACTCCGACTCCAAGTCGTCGATGGAGCACACGACCGCCTCGCCCAAATCGCCGATCGGGGTCCATGTGCCCCGGCACCGATTGCCGGCCGCGTCGATGAGGTCGCCCAGCACGGCACTGGCCGTAGGCCGCCCGCCGGCGCCCCGGCCGTACAGCATCAGCTCTCCCACGGCGTCGCCCTCTACGAAGACCGCGTTGAACGAGTCCCGAACTGAGGCCAGCGGATGATCGGCCGGCACCATGGCCGGATGAACCCGCACGGCCAGCTCGGGCTTGCCCTCGACCTGGCCAACCTGCTCGGCGATTGCCAGAAGCTTGACCACATATCCCAGCCGCTGGGCGTTGGCGATGTCGGCAGAGCTGATGCCGGAGATGCCCTCCCGGTAGACACTGCCGGCCAGCACCCGGGCCCCGAAGGCCACCGTGGCAATGATGGAAGCCTTGGCGGCGGCGTCGAACCCCTCCACGTCGGCTGTGGGGTCCCGCTCGGCGAAGCCCAATGACTGCGCGTCGGCCAGGGCGTCGTGGTAGCTGGTGCCGTGCTCGGTCATCTGGCTCAAGATGTAGTTGGTGGTCCCGTTGACGATGCCCATCACCCGGCGGACCGGCTCCGCGGCCAAAGACTCCCGGAGCGGGCGAATCAAGGGAATCCCCCCGCCGACAGCGGCCTCGAAGAGCAGGTCCACTCCGGCGGCGTCGGCCGCGGCGTACAGCTCTGCCCCATAGTTGGCCAGCAGTTCCTTGTTGCCGGTGACCACCGGCTTGCCCAGCTTGAGCGCGGCGGCCAGCAGCTCTCGGGCTGGCTCGATGCCTCCGATCAACTCCACGACGACGTCCACTGCGGGATCGTTGACCACTGACGCGGCGTCGGTGGTCAGCACTCCTTCGGCCAAGACCACATCACGGTCGCGCGACGCGCTTCGCACTGCCACCCGCACCACGTCCAGTTCCATGCCGGTGCGCTCGGCGATCGACGAGCGCTGCTCCTCCAGGAGCCCGATCAATGCCGACCCGACGTTTCCACAGCCCAGCACGCCCACGCCGATCCTCTTTTTGGAAGAATCGCTCACCATCTCCACCGTACCGGCTCAGCCTGGCCCAACTGGCAAGATTTCTGCCCCTCAAGAGTTTTCATTGCTTTTCTGTATAAACGATATATTTTAAGTGCGAGATGTCGTCCCACGAGCTGTTTGCCATCGCCGCTGACCTGCGTCGCCAAGCCGCGTCGTGCGAAAGAGTTCGAGCTGACGTCGACCAGATCTGGTTCGGTCTAGGCCAAGTGCTCGACAGGCCAATAGCCCATCATGAACCCGCGGTGTGGCTGTCGGCTGCCGCCGACGCCAGCCGCCTCCGGCTCCGGCACCAGCACACCCATCTGCTTCGGCTGCGTTACGAGATCGAACAAGTGGCCCGCCGGCTCCAAGCCCGGGCCGATGACCTGTACGCCGACGCGGCCCGAGTCGAGCAGGCTGCTGAGGCCGCGCTGCGGGAAGAAGCCCGTGAACTCGAGCTGCAAGCAAGCTACTTTCAATAGCCATCTTGTCTGCCAGACACCTGCCGATCCCGGTACTGCTTCAGCATCGCAGCAGCGACGAGTACCGGCCCTTGGCGTGGTCGAGGCGGGATCTGTGGGCGGTGGGGCGAGCCGTGGAGCGGGCAGAGGCCGAGGGCGACTCGCTTTTCCGCCAGCACCAGTACGCGGCCAGCCGGCGGGGGACGGCAACCGCGCTGAGGGCCATAGACGAGGCCTGGGGCGGGGGCTACTACGCGGTCGACCAGCAGGCCGAAACCGACCCGGAAGCCGCCGGCGCGGCGTTCGGCGGCAACGAGCTGGTGATCGATGTCCAAACGCACTACATCGCCCGCCATCGGGCCGAAGCCCCCGGCGTCGAGGGGATCATGGGGTTCATTCGCGATGTGGCCCCCGATCGCTGGCAGGGGCTCAACCCGGCACTTCATCTGGATCTCGGCAGCTACCTGCGTCACATATTTCTGGAGAGCGAGACCGCGGCCGCCGTGCTCACCTGCACTCCGGGAGACGATGGCCACACCATTCTCACCAACCCCGAAATCGCCGCCACCCGCGAGCTGATCGATCGCTTGGCAGGCACCGGCCGGCTGATCAACCACTCGATCGTCCACCCCAACGCGCCAGAGGAGCTGGATCGGCTCGACGCATTGAAGGAGCACAACAACCCCGCGGGATGGAAGGTCTACACCATTGCAGGGTGGGGGGATCAGCCGGGATGGCGACTCGACGACGGGGAGTGCGGGCTGCCGTTCTTGGAGAGGAGCCGCGAGCTGGGGGTGGGCATCGTCTGTGCCCACAAGGGAATCAGCGCTCTGGCCCCGGCCGGGTCGCCGGCCGACATCGGCCCGGCTGCGGCCAGCTTCCCCGACATCGATTTCCTCGTCTACCACTCCGGGTATGAGACGCCGATGGGCGATGAAGAAGAAGGCCCTTACGACCACCAGGCTCCAGTCGGCACCGACCGCCTTATCAAGAGCCTGGCCGACGCCGGGATCGGACCGGGCGGCAATGTCTACGCCGAGCTGGGGAGCACCTGGTATGTGCTGTCGCGCCGGCCTCGGGAAGCAGCTCACGTGATCGGCAAACTGCTCAATGCGGTCGGCGAGGACAACGTGATATGGGGCAGCGACTCCATTTGGTACGGGTCGCCGCAACCCCTGATCGACGCCTTTCGGGCCTTTCAGATACCCGAGGATCTGCGTCAACGCCACGGTTATCCAGAACTCACCGGCCGCATCAAAGAGAAGATCCTCGGACTGAACGCGGCCCGGGTGTACGGCATCGACGCGGGCCTGACCCGAAGCCGGGTCGCCTCCGATGAACTGTCGTGGGTGAAGGCCGCCTTCGACGAATACACGGCTAGATAAGTCTTTTCAGTATATTTCTTGATATATCCATTTCAAGAGGCTAGTAAGGGGTCCCACCTGATCTGCCCGAGGGATCAGCCGACCGAAAGGCCCCGCCATGTCAGTGCTCACCATGAACACCGAGGAGATGGACCATCTCCAGCAGCAATTCACCGCTTTTGCCGGCCAGGTGGAAGACCTCCGCACCCGCCTGACCGCCACATTGGAGGGAACCACGTGGACGGGCAGCCGCTCTGAGCGATTCCGGGGAACGTGGCACGAGCAATGGTCTCCTTCTCTGGGCCAACTCCAGGAGGCGCTAACTGAATTAGCCACCGCGATAGGGCTCGAGCGCCAGAACACCATCGCGGCTCTCGACTCAGTCTGATGGTGTCGACAGCCTTCGTCCTGGCCTGAGCCCGCATCCGGGCCGTACCGCTTCATCAGGCTGTGCGCCTGCTGTACGACGGACCTGACGGTGTCCGGGAGGTGAGCATCGACGGCGGGATGGTGGCCCACGTCGGAGAGCTGGCCGAGATCCTGGGTTTGGACCCTACGGCAACTGGATTGTGGATTGATGACCAGTGGGCGGACTCCGACCGTCGGCTCGACGAGGCCGGGGTGGCCGATGGCGTCCGAGTGGGTGTGCGCCCCGGCCCATCTCCCAACCAAACAGGGTGGGTTCTGGAGGTGGTGGGTGGGCTGTGCGCCGGCCTCCGCCGTCCGCTGACCGCGGAGGGATTGAGCCTGGGTCGCTCCCCCGATGCCGACGTCACCTTGTCCCACATAGGGCTGCGACCCCGCCATGCCCATTTGGAGGGGCGGGACGGACGGTTCTTCGCCGTTGTGGGCGACAACGAGCCCACCGCAATGGAGAATTCCGTGCCGCTGAGGGTGGGTAGTGCGCTGATCCAAGTCTCCAATGCCCCCGACGATCGCCCGACCCCCTTGGCCGCCATCGTCGGTCGTACCGCCTCGGGAAGGATCGCCTTCAATCGTCCTCCCCGACCACAGCCTCCTCCCCAGCCCGGGCCACTCCCAACTCCCGCCATCGAGCCGCCGCGGTCGCCCCGGTCGATTTCATTCGGGTGGGCTGCGCTGGCCGGTCCACTGTTGATTGGCCTGTTGATGGCTGTGCTCTACAGCCCTTACATGGCACTATTCGCCCTGCTCAGTCCCCTGATGATGGGCGCCAACTGGATTGACAATCGCCGCCGCGACCGAACCGACCGCCGTCGGTCCCGAAATCGGTCGCAGGCATCGCTAGCTGAATTCCAAGCAGCGGCCGGAGCCGCCCACGGAGTGGAGACCTGCCGCCGGCGCGACCTGCACCCCCATCTTGCTGAGGCGACTAGACGAATCCGCCAACCCAGCGTTCGGCTCTGGGAGCGCAGACCCGCCGACGACGACTTCCTGTCGCTGGTTGCTGCCCACGGCCCTGTGCCCTTTGATCCCGATCTGGCCGTCGACGGTCCTCAGCCCTCAATTGAGGCGACAGAAGTGCTCGATCAGCTCGGTCCGATTCCCGACTCCCCCATCGCCGTGGATCTGGGTCCGGGAAAGCTGCTCGGCTTGGTGGGCCCCCGCAGCGCCACCACCGCAATGGCCCGCAATTTGCTCATCCAGGCGGTCGCCCATCACGGCCCGGCCGATCTGGCGGTGTTGGTGGCCGCCGATGAAGTCTCTGCGCCGGCTTGGACGTGGACCGCCTGGCTCCCCCACACCACCCATTTCGCCATCGGACGGCCGCGTCTGATGGCCAACCACCGCTCGGACGCGGCGGAGATCGCCGGCGAGTTGGTGGAGGCCTGGTTGCGTCGCGGGGATGTCCACTGGCCACAACTGCTGGTAGTGGCCGACGGGGAGAATCTGGCCACGGGCAGGGCGCCGCCCCTGCGGCCCCTGCTCCAGGGCTCGTCAGGGCCGGTCTCGGCCATTGTGCTGGCCGCCAGCGTGGACCAACTGCCCGCCATCGCCACCGCGGTCGTCGAAGCCCGCGATCACTCCGGCACCGTCGATCTGTCTCAATCGGGCGAGACCTTCCGCTCGGTGCTGGCCACCGGGTTGAGCTTGAGCCTGGCCCGTGAAACCGCCCGCGGCCTGGCCCGCTATGAAGACCCCGAGCAGCCTGGCGCCAATTCTGGCATTCCCGACCATTCGACCTTGTTCGATCTCCTCGGTTTGCCCGCCTTCGATGGACCGGATCCATCGGTTGGCTCGTCGGCACTGTCGAAGGCCATCACCGACCGCTGGCGGGAGGATCGCCCGGCCAACAGCCTGGTTGCTCCCATCGGAGCCGACAGCCACGGGACACTGACGGCCGACCTTGCCATGGACGGTCCCCATGCCCTAGTAGGCGGGACGACCGGGTCGGGCAAGAGCGAATTGCTGCGCACCCTGGTGGCCTCTCTAGCGGCCACTTACTCCCCCGAGCAGGTCAACTTCGTGCTGGTGGACTACAAGGGCGGCAGCGCATTCGACGCCTGCGCCTCTTTGCCCCATGTAGTGGGGTTGGTTACCGATCTCGACGACCGGCTGGCGGAGCGAGCCCTGCGGTGTTTGGAAGCCGAACTACGCCACCGCGAACAATTGCTGCGAGACCGGGGGGCCACCGACCTGGACCACTACTGGTCGATAGCCCGAACCGGGCGCGATGAACCCTGGTCTTCATTGGCCCGCCTGGTGGTGGTCATCGACGAGTTCGCCGCCCTGGCTGCCGAGCTCCCCGGATTCATGGACGCCCTGGTGAATGTGGCCCAGCGGGGCCGAAGCCTGGGCATGCACCTGGTGCTGGCCACCCAGCGCCCCTCAGGTGCAGTGAGCGCCAACATCCGCACCAACACCGCACTGCGAATCGCACTGCGGGTACTGGATCCCGCCGACTCGACCGATGTGCTCGACAGCCCGGAGGCCTCGGCCATTGGCCGACACCGCCCCGGACGGGCATTCGCCCGCTTCGGGCCGAGCGAGCTGGTGGAGTTCCAGTGCGCCCTGGTCACCGGGGTGACTGCCGCCGAGCGGGGTGTCCAGATCATCCCCGCGCCTGACGGCATCCCGATCTCTCAAGCCGAGGCTGCTTCCGGCAATGAGGCCCCCGACGACCTGACCCGTTTGGCCGCCGCCGCGGCCGCCGCCTGGGACGGCGGGGGCAGCCCCCCGCCTCGAAAGCCCTGGCCCGATCCCCTGCCGACAACGGTCCCGCTCAACTCCCTGGCCGTCGAGGCTGGCCCAAGCGTGGTGTTCGCCCTGGCCGACGACCCCAACCAGCAGACCCAGTACCCCCTGGCGTGGGATCCCGATCAGGGCAATGTCATCTTCGCGGGCAATCCGGGCAGCGGCACCACCACCGCGCTGGCAACGCTGGGCATCTCCTTGGCCAGCCGCTATTCACCCGCCGATTGCCACCTCTACGCCATCGATTCCGGCTCTGGGCAGCTAGCTCCCCTTATGGCCCTGCCCCACTGCGGCGCGGTGGTGGGCCCTGATGAGCGCGATCGAATCCGGCGGTTGATCCGACGACTGGAAGACGAGGTCGACCGGCGGCTGGGTCAAAGCCGGGGCCCCTCTGATTCCAATCCTCCCCTCGTGCTGGCATTAGTCGACAACTGGGGAGGCGTGGCCAAGAGCTTGGACAACGTGGCCGACCACGCTTTGCTGGCTTCCTTGGAACGGGTGTGGGCCGAGGGCCCGGCTGTCGGCCTCTTTGTGGCCGCAGCCGCCGACCAACTGTCCAAGGTGAGCCGCGCCATCCAAGCCGCCACCCCCCAGACCTTCGTCTTCCGCTTGGGCGACCCCGCGCTATACCGCCAGTGGGGCGTGGCCGTAGACGACCCCGCAACCTTGCCGCCCGGTCGGGGATTCGCCGTCCCGTCAGGAATCGAGCTCCAAGTCGCAGTGCCCGACGACGGACTGGCCGCCGCGGCATCAGCAGTCGCCGCCACTTGCCCCCAGTCCGGCGGCCCACCACCGGTGGAGAGCCTGCCCTCAATGGTCGATCCCGCCCGCTTGGACCAGCCCCGCCTGGACGGTTCCCCGTGGTACCTCCCGCTGGGGCTGAGCGACGACACCCTGGCCCCGACCGGCCTCACCCTCTATCCCGGCGAGCACGCGCTCATTCTGGGGCCGGCCCGGTCGGGACGGTCCGCGGCGCTTGCCTTGCTGGCCGAGGCGGCGTCTGAAGCCGGAGCGCGAGTGGTCGCTTTCGCCCCCGAGGGGTCTCAGCTAGCCAATCGTCCCGGCATTGGCCTGGTAGCCGTCGACCCACCCGAGCTGCTGGCCGCGATGAGCGAAACCGATCATCCCACGTTGGTGCTCATAGACGACGCCGAAACAGTCCCCGACCCCGATGGCGCCCTCAAGTCGCTGGCCACTGACAGCCCCTCCGGTTTGCACATCGTTGCCGCCGGCCGCGCCGACCGCCTCCGCACCGCCTACGGCCACTGGACCACCGAGATCCGCTTCTCCCGCACCGGAGTCCTTCTCCAACCCACCCCCCTAGACGGCGACCTGTTCACCATCCAACTCCCCACCCGCCCCACCCTCCCGGCAATCCCCGGCCGCGGCTACCAAATCCAAAACGGCCACCCCTCCATCATCCAGGTTGCCGTAGCGAAGACTGGGGCGACTGACTAGACGTCGTTGCGGAGGAGGTCCTCGTGGGTCTCGCGACGGACGACTAGGCGGGCGTCGCCGTCGCGGGCGAAAACCACAGCGGGGCGGAGGACCTTGTTGTAGTTGGAGCCCATGGAATGGCCGTAGGCACCGGTCACCGGGGTGGCCAAAATGTCGCCCACCGCGATGTCGCTGGGCACCTGGCCGTCTCGCACCAAGAGGTCACCCGACTCGCAGTGCTTGCCCACTACGCGGACGGTCTTGTCGCGGTCGCCATTGGTGGCTCGTGGCAGGAACGTCTCATATCCGCTGCCATAAAGCACAGGGCGGGGGTTGTCGCTCATGCCGCCATCGACTGAGACATAGGTGCGAATGCCCGGTAACTCCTTGATGGTTCCCACCTCGTACAGGGTGACTGCGGCAGCGGCCACCAAGGCCCGGCCCGGCTCCACGCTCACCGGTGCGGTGAAGCCTGCCGAACTACATGCCTGAGCAATGGCCGCGGCCCACTCGGCGATGGTGGGGGCCGACTCCCCCTCCACGTAGGCCACGCCCAAGCCGCCGCCCAGCGACAGCTCGGGCAAGCCATAGGGCTGGGCGAATCCCGCAATCACCTCGACGGCCTGCTGGAAGGAGCTCAGCTCGAACACCTGGCTGCCGATGTGGGCGTGCAGACCCACCAACTCCACAGAGTCGGACTCCCCGGCCCGACGAATGGCAGCATCGGCTGTCCCGTTCGAGGCGGTGAAGCCGAACTTGGTGTCGTCCACTCCGGTGGTGACGTACTCGTGGGTGTGGGCTTCCACTCCCGGGGTAATCCGCAGAAGCACCCGAGGGCGGGCGCCAGTGGCGGCGTGGAGGGCATCCAAGCGGTCGAGCTCGTCGAACGAGTCAACCACGATGCGGCCCGCCCCGGCTTCAACGGCGGCGGCGATTTCGGCAGCCGACTTGTTGTTGCCGTGCATCACCAGTCGGTCGCCGGGAACCCCCGCGGCCTGGGCCACGTGCAGCTCTCCGCCGGTGGCTACGTCTAGGTCGAGCCCCTCCTCGTGGACCAGCCGGGCCATGGCCAAACACAAGAACGCCTTGGAGGCGTAGGCCACCGACCCATCGAATGCGGCCCGGGCTTGGCGGCACCGATCCCGCATGTGGTCCTCGTCGTAAACGAACAGAGGGGTGCCGTGCTCCCGAGCCAGGTCCAGGACATCGCAACCGGCGATGGACAGCCGACCGTCGGCCCCCACCGAGGCATTGTCAGGCAGTAGGTATTGGGGCAAGGACGACACAACCAGTCCCCTACATCGACTCGGGCGCGCTAACACCGAGGGTGCCGAGGCCGACAGCCAAGCCCACGCGGGCGGCGTCGATCAGCACCAGGCGGGCCTGGGTGAGCTCAGGGGCGATACCGGTACCCACCACATAGCAATCGTGGTAGAAGCTGTGGACCGCGGCGGCGAAGTCCCGCAGCCAAGCGGTCATGCGATGCGGAGCGCGCTCTTCGGCGGCGGCGGCGATCACCTCGCCCAGCGTGGAGAGCTGGCGCATTATCTCCAGCTCCCGCTCGTGGACCAGCAGGCCTAAGTCCACCTGGTCGATGCTTTGGCGCTCCACCCCGTCGGCCTGGGCTCGGGCCGCGATGGAGCACACCCGGGCGTGAGCCATCTGCACGTAGAACACCGGGTTTTCCATCACCTGGGCCGCGGCCTTGGCTAGATCGAATGTGGGGGCGGTGTCCATGGATTGGAGCAGGTAGGTGAACCGCGCGGCGTCGGCGCCCACTTCCTCGATCACGTCGCGCAGCTCGATGAGGTCGCCGGTGCGCTTGGACAGCCGCACCTCTTCGCCGTCGCGCTCCAGGCGCACCAGCTGGGTCACCACCACCTCCAAACTGGCGGGGTCGCACCCCAGCGCGGCCATAGCCGCCTTCATCCGGGCCACATAGCCGTGGTGGTCGGCCCCCCATACATTGATCAGCAGACCCTCCTGGCCGGCCCGGTCGAGCTTGTCGCGGTGATAGGCGATGTCGGGCAGCAGATAGGTGTATTCCCCATCGGACTTCACCAGCACCCGGTCTTTGTCGTCGCCATGGTCACTGGAGCGCAGCCATAAGGCGCCATCTGACCCGTAGGAGGCACCAGCGGCGTCAAGCGCGGCCAGCGTGTCGTCGATAGCCCCGGAATCCACCAGCGCCTGCTCGCTGAACCAAGTGTCAAACTCCACTCCCATCGAGCCCAGGACGTCCCGCTGGTCGGCCAACGCCCGTTCCCTCCCCCACTGGCGGGCATCGGCATCCGCGGGCATCTCCGCGGCCCAATCGGCGATGTACTGGCCGTTGTATCCGTCCTCGGGAACCGGCTCACCGGCCCGAAGGGCGGCGAGAGAAGCGCCGTAGAGCTCCATCTGCGTGCCCCGGTCGTTGATGTAGAACTCCCGCTGCACGTCGTACCCGCACCACTCCAGCAACCGGGCCACCGCGTCGCCATAAGCCGCTCCCCTACCGTGCCCGGCGTGTACCGGCCCGGTGGGGTTGGCGCTCACAAACTCCACGATCACCGTGCGGCCTTGACCCAGGCCCTGACGGCCATAGTCATCAACACCGGCTGTTACCGCGTCGACAACCACGCTGTGCAACCAGCTCGGCGCCAGGTTGAAGTTGACGAACCCGGGCCCGGCCACGCTCACCTCGGCCACGTGCTCAGGCCGGTTCTCCTCCAGCCAGGCAGCCAGCTCCGCCGCTAGCTCTCGAGGATTGCGCCCCGCCCCCTTGGCGATGGCCAGCGCCGCGTTCGAAGACCAGTCCCCGTGTTCGCGTCGCGCCGGTCGCTCCAACCCCACCGAGAAGTCGCCAGGCAGGCCAACACCCGCGGCCATGAGCGCGCCGCGCAGGGCATCAGAAAGGGAGGTGCGGATGTCGGCCATGAACTGGCATATGGTACCGATGCCCCGCTGGGTATACTCACCCAGTTACTGCCCACGTAGCTCAGGGGATAGAGCACTTGCCTCCGGAGCAAGGGGTCGCAGGTTCGAATCCTGCCGTGGGCGCCAGCGGCGCTTTGGACTACTCGTTCGAGGAATCCCCTGAATCCAGTTGCTCGGCGATCTCGCGGAGGCGCTCGATGGCGGTCTCATCGTCGAGCTCGCCTAGGTAGGCGGGAAGTTTGATGCCGACCTGGGCGGCCAAGTCGTGGATGGGGGGCAAGGAGCTGGCCAGGCCGGACAGGAAGTTGGCGGTGCTGTTGCCGGATTTGCCGTCGCTCCCGCCGGAGTCCCACACGGTGATCTGGTCGATCTGGAGATTGGAGATGGCCTTGACCTGCTCGGCCACCAGGTTGGGCATCTGTTCGGCGATCAGCAGTAGGGCGGCCAGCTGGGGATTGCCCCCGGCGTTGTTCACCAGCGCCCCTAGGCCTTCGGCCCGGCGGGTGAGCAGGGCCAGCAAGCCCAGCGCCTCGGCTTCCATGAGCAGGCGCTGGCCGTCGGCCTCGCCGCCCTTGACCAGCCTGATGCGGTCGGCCTCGGCCTTGGCCAGGGTGCGGACTCGCTCCCGCTCCACCTCGGCGGGCACCACGATGTCGGCTTCCTGGGAGGCCTTGTCACGAGAAGCCCGGGCCTGCTCGGCCACACCCTCGGCGGCAAACGACTCTTCGGCAGCCCGGGCCTGGGTGACCCGCTCAGCGGTGACCGCGGCCCGCTCGGCTTCGGCCTCCTGCTGGCGGCGTGTGCTGTCGGAGTTGGCGATCACCACCTGCGATTCGTTCTCGCCCTCGGTGGCGGTGGCGTTTGCCTCGGCCACCCTGATGCGCCGCTCCCGCTGGGCCTCGGCCGCGCCGATATCGCCGTCGCGTTCCTGTTCGGCCACCTTGATCTTGGCCTCGTTGATGGCCCGGGCGGCCGCTTCCCGTCCGAGGGCGTCGATGTAGCCCGACTCATCGGTTACATCCTGGATGTTGACGTTGATGAGTCGCAGCCCCACTTTGCGCAGCTCGATTTCCAGCGACTCGGTGATATTGGTGATCAGCTTCTCCCGGTCGGCGTTGATTTCCTCGATGGGCATGGTGGCGATCACCACCCGCATCTGGCCGAAGATGATGTCTCGGGCCAGGTTCTCGATCTCCACCAGGCTCAGCCCCAAAAGCCGCTCGGCAGCGTTCTGCATGACTCCGGGCTCGGTGGAGATTCCCACCGTGAACGTGGCCGGCGTGTTGACCCGGATGTTCTGCTGCGACAGGGCGCCTTGGAGCTTGATCTCGATCGGCAGCGGCGTGAGGTCCAAGAAGGCATATCCCTGAATGACGGGCCACACCAGGGCACCGCCTCCGTGGAGGCATCGGGCCGACTGGCCCGCACCGCCAACCCGGCCGTAGATCACCAGCACTCGGTCTGACGGGCAGCGCTTGTAGCGGGAGGAAATCCACAACAGGGCAATGAGAAGAATGACGATCAGGCCGGCAACAAGGGCTATAGCAGCCATCAAAGAGTCCTTTCGGGTCTAGGAGAGATGAGTTACAAGGGTTTGACGAGGACGGTGGATTGATCCACCACCGACACCACGGTGACGCGGGTCTGAGCCGGCAGGTCATTGTCCGAGCTGGTGTAGGCGTCGATCACTCGGAGCCGTCCCTGGATGAGGATTTCAACCTTGCCGGGCATGGAGCGGTTGGCCGGGATCGGCAGGTAGACGGTGCCGACAGTTCCGACCGCGCTCTGGTAGTCGACCGAGCCGCTTTCCTCCATTTGGGAGAACTTGCGCCACATGTAGGCCACCGCGAAGAACACCGCCAGCCCCACCGCAATGGCCACGATCACCGAGACCGGGGTGGAGCTGTCGGCTTCCTTCATCAATACGCCGGTCCAGCCGAAGGCGAAGAAGAACGCCGTAAGGCTTCGCAGAGACAGAAATCCCGTTCCCGCACCCTCGTCATCAAGGTCGATATCGAGGTCGGAACCGACGCCGAAGCCCAATAGCAGTAGCTGGAGTATGAGGAAGACGCCGGCGATTGCGCCGATCAGATAGAAGACCTGGAGGTCGCCGGTAAGGCCGTCCCACCAGTCACCCATCTGTTCTTCCTCCCGTCTATCTCGTTATCTCACAGTCCTCCGCGCAGTCTGGCGCTCACTGTGGCGCTGGCCTGCGGTTTGGGCCTCTATAACGGCCACCCTACCGTCTTTTCCAGCCATTTCCTCCTTCGCCCCTCCCCCATAGCCCCTTCCTGGGCAAATGCGCTTTGAATGACCAAATCACATGCTGGGCGTGGCAAAGTCTCAGGATGGCTGAGGCCAAGGTTCGCTGGACGCACCAGTGGAAAGAGCTCTACGAGGAGGTCATCGACTCGGGGCTGTGCACCGGCTGTGCAGGCTGCGTGATCGCCTGCCCCCACGATGTGATCGGCTACAAGCACGAGCCCGGCCAGTACAAGCCCTTCCACCTCGAGGAGGAGCTGGGCCTGTCCGACTGCATCCACGGCCAGAAGGGTTGCACCTCTTGCACTAGGGCCTGCCCCCGGTTCCGCACCTGGGAGGCCGAGGCCGACGAGCACCTGTTCGGGCGCATCCGCACCGAGGAAGAAGTCTCGGGCATCTACAGCGACATCCTGCTGGTACGGGCCTCCGACGACTACGTGTACGAGGTGGGCCAGGACGGCGGGCTGGTGTCGGCCATCTTGATCTGGTGCCTGGAGAACGACGTGATCGACGGCGCCCTCACGTCATTTCTGGAGGGCGGCGACGCCGACGGCTGGAAGGCCGTGCCCGGCTTGGCCACCAACCGCGAGGAGGTGCTGCGGGGCGCCGGCAGCCGCTACACCTACTCGGCTAACCCGCTGGCTTACCGAGAGGCCAAAGAACAGGGGCTGAAGAGCCTGGCTCTGGTGGGAATGAGCTGCCAGACCTCCATCGGTCCGGTGATGTGGAACCGCAAGGTGGGCAAGGTGGGCCGCCCCATCAAGCTGAACATCGGGCTTTTGTGCTCCAAGAGCTTCGACGATTCCATGTTCGAGGAGCTGTTCTGGGTGAAGTACGGGCTGCCCACCGACCAGATCGCCAAGATGAACATCAAGGGCGTGTTCCAGGTGTGGATGAAAAACGGCGACTACCACGAGATCAACCTCAAGGAGTGCCACGCCTGGACCCGGGAGGGCTGCAACCTGTGCCCCGATTTCGCCGCCGAGCACGCCGACATCTCCACCGGGGGAATCGGCGACACCTCCGACTGGACCCTCACCGTGATCCGCACCGAGCTGGGCCGGGCGGTAATCAACGCCATGCTGGAAGACGGAGTGATCCAGGCCCGTCCCGGCGACGACGATCCCGGAGCGGTGGCCCTCATGCACAAGCTGGCCGCCAAGAGCCGCCAACGCTGGCCCGACTGGGCTGAAAGCGCGGTCAAAGTAGGGGTCTGAGGGAGGATCTGACCCGGGCGGGCTGCTAGCCGAGCCCCGATTCCTCCAGGATGCACTGGCGCATGATCTGGCCCACCTCTTCGGTCAGGTCGGCATTGATGTTGCTGCGCAGATCGTCGTCAAGCTCTTTGAACTCCTCGAAGGTCAAGCTGTCCCTGATCCTGTCGAAACCGCACTTGCACACATCGTCCAAGTTCTCTTGAACCTGCTGGTCTAGATCGTCTTTGCCGGCTTCCCTGCATCCATCGCGGAAGTTCCGCTCGGGCTGGCCCACGTTGGGTTCGCACGGTTCGCCGGCGTCCGGGCAATAGTCGTCGGGGTTGTCTTCCCATGAGGTGGGAGCACCGGAGTTGCCGCAGGCGGCTGCCACCAAGATCAGCGCAGCCACAATCGCCAGCAGGCGGGTCTTCGTCACGGGCCCAACGGTATCGCCCGATTCCCCGGAGTCGCGAACCAATCCAGGGCCTACACCGCGTCGGCCAGCGCCAGGGCCCGGGCGAACACCTCGTCGAGCATGGCTTCGGTGAGCCGGCCGGTGAAGGTGTTCTGCTGGCTCACGTGATACGAGCACACCACCGTCTGCCCTCCAGGAGCGGGCGCCTCCATGCCGTGGGCGAACTTGGGCCGGGGCCGCACTCCCAACTCGGCGGCCACCGCCCCGTAACCGATGGCCCCAAGGGCGACGAACACCCGGGCCCGACTAAGCAGAGCCAATTCCCGGTCCAAGAACGGGCGACAGGCGTCTCTTTCGGCGGGCGTGGGTTTGTTCTGAGGCGGCGCGCAGCGAACCGGGGCGGTGATGTAGACGTCGCTCAGCTTCAACCCGTCGTTCACATCGGTGGAGTTGGGCTGGTTGGCCAGCCCCATCCGGTGCAGCGAGGCGTATAGAAAGTCGCCCGACCGGTCGCCGGTGAACATTCGACCGGTGCGGTTGGCGCCGTGGGCGGCCGGGGCCAGGCCCACCACCACAATGCGGGCCTCGGGGTCGCCGAAGCCGGGCACCGGCCGGCCCCAATAGTCCCAATTCCGATAGGCGGCCCGCTTTACCGCAGCCACCTCCTCCCGCCAGGCCACCAGCCGGGGGCAGGCCCGGCAGGCGGTAACATCAGCGGCCAGTTCGTCAAATGTGTCTGCTGAGCCCACTCCCGGCAAGATAGAAGACAATGGCTGGGAAGGCATGTACTAAGGCAACGACACCTAGATGCAGATTCCAGAGAGCAAATGGCCAGTAAGACCCGCAAACCCACCTTGGTGTTGTTCGTGCGCCACGGCCAGACCCCCACCACCGGCGCAGTGCTGCCCGGTCGGGCGCCGGGTCTGCACCTCAGCGACCGGGGTCGAGAACAGGCCGAGCAGGCCGCCGCCCGCATTGCCGCCCTGGGCCCGAAACGCATCGGAGCGGTGTACGCCTCGCCCATGGAGCGGGCCCGGGAGACCGCCGCCCCCATCGCCCGGGAAGTGGGCCGGCGGGTTCGGGTGCTCGACAGCCTCAACGAATGCGATTTCGGGCGCTGGACCGGCCGCCGCCTCAGCGACCTGCGCCGCCGCCGCGACTGGCGCCAAGTGCAGCGCACCCCCAGCAGCTTCCGGTTTCCCGGAGGAGAGTCGTTTTCTGAGATGCAGACCCGGATGACCGACGCGGTGCAGTCCCTGGTGGCCCGCCACCCCGGTGCGACGGTGGTGGCGGTTTCGCACGCCGACACCATCAAGGCGGCGGTCTCACATGCCTCGGGCGCCCACCTGGACATGTTCCAGCGGATCGTGGTCTCGCCCTGTTCGATCACCGCCATCCTCTACAGCGACGACGGCCCGCTGGTTCTGGCCGTCAACAGCACATCTGATTTGAAGGCCCTCGTACCGTCATGAGCGCGTCATTCGACCTGAACGATCTCGAGCACTTCACGGTGGGCACCATCGGCCCTCCCGGCCAGCGGGTGTTCTATCTCCAGGCCGGAGTCACCGGCACGCTGGTATCGCTCAAGGTGGAAAAGCAGCAGGTGGCCGCCCTGGCGGAATACCTGGACGGGGCGCTTAAGGAGATCAGCGACGATCCCGACTCCATCGTGCCGGAGGCCGACATCGGCCTCATCGACCCGTTGGAAGCGGAATGGACGGTGGGCGAAATCGGTATCGGCTATGACGCCGATGCCGATCGCATGCTGATAATGGCCACGGAGATGCCCTCCCAGGAGGAGGACGACGACCTGGCCACCGCCCGGTTCCGCATCACCCGAAGCCAGGTGGCCGGCTTCGTCGCCCGGGCCCGACAGGTGGTGGCCTCAGGTCGCCCGCCGTGCCGGTACTGCGGTGCTCCGCTCAACGACGACGGCACTTGGTGCCCCTGCTCCAACTGATGAGCTCCCCCCAGCCGGATGCCGAATCGCCGTTTCGCGAGCGGCCCGAGCTCGAAGACGCCGACGCATTCGAAATCCTGGCCTCGGGCGAATTGGACGTTCTGGGGCGGATGCCCTGGAGCTCCAATATGACGTTTCTGGTAGACGTCCACTCCCCCGAATCCCCCATCGTCCAAGGGGTTTACAAGCCGGTGAAGGGCGAGCGGCCTCTATGGGACTTCCCCGCCGGGCTCCACAAGCGGGAGACCGCCGCATTTGAGCTGTCCCGCGCCCTGGGATGGGATCTGATTCCGCCCACGGTGCTCAGAGACGGTCCGCTGGGCGAGGGCTCGGTGCAGCTCTATGTGCCCACCGACTACGACGAGCACTACTTCACCCTGCGGGAGGAGTCGGCCCACCATCGGTGGTTCCAACGGCTGTGCGCGTTCGACTTCATCATCAACAGCACCGACCGCAAGGGCGGCCACATCCTGTTGGGCCATGACGGGCGGCTCTATGGCATCGACAACGGCCTGTCGTTCCATTGTGAGTTCAAATTGCGCACGGTGATCTGGGAATGGGCCGGAGAGCCGCTGCCCGACGATCTGGCCGAAGATGTGGTTCGCCTGCTGGACGATGGCCTGCCCCCCGAATTGCGGGGCCTGCTCACCTTGCTCGAACAAGACGCACTGCTGACGCGGGCCGCCGCTCTGGCCGGCGAGGGCCGTTTCCCCGTCGACCCCAGTGGCCGCCGCCACCCCTGGCCCCTGGTCTAGCGATCCCTGTCGGGTGTACGCCGCCGGAGCGGCGAGCCCGGCTCAGCCTCGAGCTTGCAGAGCCTCGATCAGCTTGGGCAGCACCTTATGCACATCGCCCACCACACCGAGGTCGGCAATCCCGAAGATGGGCGCCTCGGCATCCTTGTTGATGGCGATGATGTTCTTGGAGCCCTTCATGCCCACCATGTGCTGGGTGGCTCCGGAGATGCCGCAGGCCACGTACACGTCGGGCTTGACCACCTTGCCGGTCTGGCCCACCTGGTGGGAGTAGGGCACCCAGCCGGCGTCCACAATGGCGCGCGACGCGCCCGCCGCGCCGCCCAGGATGCTGGCCAAGTCCTCGATCATGGAGTACTTCTCGGCTTCGCCCAGTCCCCGGCCGCCCGAGACCACCACGCCGGCCTCGTCCAGCTTGGGACCCGAAGACTCCTCGGCGAAGCGGTCCACCACCCGGGCCGCACCGGTGGCGCCCAAATCGGGCACCGGCAGAGCCGACACGGCGGCCGGGCCACCGCCAGACTCCTCGGCGGCGAACGACTTGGGTCGGACCAAGAACAGCCCGACGCCCGACCCGTTGAACCGGGTGCTCACGTTGACGGTGCCGCCGAATACCGGCTCGGTTCCGACCAGGGCGCCGTCGGCTTGCTCCAATTCGACGATGTTGGTGATGACTGGGGCGTTCAGCTTCACCGAGAGCCGACCGGCCACGTCACGGCCGTCGTAGGTGGTGCCGAACAGCACCGCGTCGGGGGCGGCGCCAGCCTCGATGGCCGAGGCCATGGCCGAGGCCACCGCCGGTCCGGCCAGGCCGCCGGCCAGATCGCCGGTGGCGTGGACCGTGGTCGCCCCGTGGGCGCCGAGCTCGGCGGCCACCGGCTCGCCGTCGCCGCCCACAACCGCTTCCACGGTGTCGGCCAGCTGGCGGGCCCTGGTCAACAACTCCAGGCTGATCGAGGCGACTTTGCCGCCCGAGGCCTCTGCATAAACCCAAATGGTTCCCATGATGTCTCCTAGCGTCCCGGCTCTTAGACGATCCGAAGCTCTTCGAGCAGGGCGATGATGCGCTCGTGGGCGTCGCCCTCGTCGGTGATGATCTCGCCGGCCTCCCGCTCAGGAGCGGGGCTGACGTCGGTGATCTCCTGGCCGCCGCCGGCCCAGCCCACCTGGTCGGGGCTGATGCCCAGGTCGGCCACGCCCACCTGGTCCATCGGCTTGGACTTGGCCGCCATGATGCCCTTGAACGACGGGTAACGGGGCTCCACCACCCCGGCGGTAACCGAGACCACCGCGGGCAGCGGGCACCGCACCTCGTCGTAGCCGTCCTCGGTTTGGCGCTTCACCACTACCTCGCCGCTCTCGGCCTCGATCTCTTTGGCGAAGGTGACCGACGGCAGGCCCAACAGCTCGGCCACCTGCTCGGGAACCGTGCCGGTGTAGCCGTCGGACGACTCGGTGGCAGCCAGAATCAGATCGGCCTGAGCCCGGCCGATGGCCGCGGCCAGCACCCGGGCCGTGCCCAAGGCGTCGGTTCCGGCCAATGCCTCGTCGCTGACCAGGATGGCCTTGTCGGCCCCCATAGCCAGCGCGGAGCGCAGACCGTTCACCTCTTCATTGGGCGCCATCGAAACCAGGGTCACCTCGCCCTCTCCGGCGGCATCGCGCAGCTGAAGGGCCATCTCGACGCCGTAGGAGTCGGATTCGTCCAAGATGAGCTTCATGTCCCGCTTTAGGGTCTTGGTTTCCGGATCTAACTCCCCTGGATCGGCCGGATCGGGGATTTGTTTCACACAGACCACAATGTCCATAGCGTGCAATTCTCCCACTCGACCCCAAAGGTGCAAAACCAAACGGGGCCGAAGAAGTGAGGCAATTCCCGTCAATCGCGTTTTTTCGACTTCGAGGCGAAGGCGGTAGCGTTTAAGGCCTGAAAGTCCTCCTCCTCGTAAACCCTCACGCTTCGTCGGTCACGGCCCGGACTCAGGTTGTAATCCAAAAGGCGCTGGCCGCCGACCACGAGGTGACCCTGGCCGCCACCCATCGTCGGGGCCACGCCTCGCGCCTGGCCCACGGGGCGGTGGCCGACGGCTGCGACGCGGTGGCGGTGCTGGGGGGCGACGGGACCCTGAACGAGGCCATCAACGGGCTTGCCGGCTCCGATGTCGCGCTGGCCCCCCTGCCGGGAGGGTCGACCAACGTGTTCGCCCGCACCATCGGTCTGCCCGACGATCCGGTGGAGGCGGCCGCCATGCTGTTGGAGACGCTGGCCGCCGGCCACATCAAGCGAGTGGGCCTGGGGCAGGTGAACGGCCGATATTTCCTGTTCCACGCCGGCGTGGGGTACGACGCCGCCGTGGTACAGCAAGTGGAGCGGAGAGCCGGCCTGAAGCGCTATGCCAACCACGCCCTGTTCGCCTTCGCCGCGGTTGACACCTGGCTGCGCCACTACGACCGTTCGCGTCCCCGATTCACCGTCTACCACGCCGACGGCGAGGCGGTGACCGGCCAGTTCGCCATCTGCCTGAACACCAATCCCTATACCTACCTGGGCTCGCGCCCCTTCGACGTGATGCCCGACACCACCCTGGATGTGCCCCTATCGCTGGTCACCGTGCGCTCGCTGCGGGCGAGCAGGCTCCTTCGGACGGCAGCCAGCGCCCTGGGCTACGGCCCCCCGGTCACCGCCCACCGCCACGTCCACTCCCGCAACGGAGTTACTAGCGCCGTGGTGGCCAGCGACACCCCCTTCCCCTACCAGCTCGACGGCGACTACCTAGGCGAAACCACCCGCCTAGAGTTCCACCATGCCGCCAACGCCCTGGCCCTAGCCCTGCCGCTGGGCTAATTCCCCAGCACTTCGCGGGCGACGTCGGGGACGTCGGTGATGACCGCGTCGGCGCCTATGGCGGCTAGTTGGGCGATTTGGTCGGGCTCGTTGACGGTCCACACGTTGACCTCGATGCCGGCGGCGTGGGCGGCGTCGACGAGGGCTTTGCTGGTTGAGGCGAAGTAGGGGTGGATGGCGCTGTGGCTGGCCGCGATCACCCGGTTCACCAGTAGCTCAGGGGCCAGCACCTCGAAGGTCAGGTAGGCGGTGGGAATGCTGGGGTCGATGGCCCTGATCCGGTCGAGGGCCTCCATGTCGAACGACGACACGATCACCTCTCCGAGGTGCTCTCCGATTCCCCACCCGAGCACCAACCCGGCCACCGCGGCCGACACTTGGTGCTCGGCGTCGTAATCGGGATCATTGGGCGCGCTCTTGATCTCGATGTTGATCACAAAGTCCCGCTCGGAGGCCGGCTCCTGGCACACGTCCATGACCTCGGCCAGCGTTGGCACCCAGTCGGGCAGCTCGTCGTCGTGCAGATCAATGATGGCCCGGCCGTCGGCTAAGTGGGCGTCGTGGTGTACCACCAGCACGTCGTTGGCTGTGCGCCTCACGTCCAACTCAACTCCGTCGGCATGGAGCGCGACCGCGACGCGGAATGCCTCCAGCGTGTTCTCTCGCTCAGCTTGCGAGGCCCCCCGATGAGCGATCACCCGCATGAGAACTCCCCCACAATCACAACACGATTATCAGCAATAAACATGTTCACCATAAGCCCCTCTTGCCACACCAGTAGACCACCCCTATCCTTGTGCCCGCGTGATATCGAAGACTTTGCTGGAGAGATTTGAAAACGGTGCGGATGATTGGCGGTGCCAAGCCGCCTGTCGCGACACCGATCCCGACCTGTTCTTCCCGGTAGGCAGCACCGGGCTGGCGCTTGAGCAGATTGAGTCGGCCAAGGTGGTGTGCCAGGCCTGCGACGCCAAAAGCGACTGCTTGGAGTTCGCATTGGCCACCAACCAAGACTCGGGTATCTGGGGCGGAACCTCTGAAGATGAGCGCCGCCTGCTCCGTCGCCGCTGGGTGGCCGAGCAGCGCGAGGCGGCCATCATCCTGGCTTAGCGCTCTGTCGAGGAGCGGCCCCCAATAGGGGAATGGCCACCTCCACAACGGTTCCACAACGAGGCTGATCTCCCTCACCGTTGCTCATGGTGATGCTCCCCCGTAGATCGGCACTCACCAGATTCCTCACGATGGCGATTCCCAAACCATCGGCGCTGGCTACGTCAAAACCCGGTGGCAGGCCTACGCCGTCGTCGGTAACCCGAACCTCCACCCGATCGCCGTCGTTGTCCAACTCGATCCGCACCTGTCCGCCGGGTGGCTCGGGATAGGCGTGGTCCATCACATTCTGCAAGCACTCGTTCAGCACCACCGCCAGTGGCGTGGCCACATCGGCGGCCAGCTCACCGGCATCACCGCTTACCTTGAACTCCACCGGCCGATCAGGACCGGTCAGCCCCTCCTCCACCATGCGAACCAGCGACCGCACGATCTCCACAAATGGCACGTCGCTGCTGGCATCGCGCGACAGAATCTCGTGGACGATGGCGATAGCCCGGATGCGCCTCACCGATTCCTCGATGGCATCCCGGGCCTCGGCAGCGACGGCCCGGCGCCCTTGCAGGCGCAACAGCGAGGACACCGTCTGAAGGTTGTTCTTCACCCGGTGGTGGATCTCGGCGATGGTGGCGTCCTTGGACATCAGCAGCCGGTCCCGGCGGCGCAACTCGGAGATATCCCGCATCAGCACCAATGCGCCGGTCACCTCTCCCCTGCCGATCAGCGGAAGGCAGCGCAGCACCACGGTGCCCCGATCTCCGTGCTGGATCTCCTCGGTCTGGGGCAGACGGGAGGCGAACGCGGCCCGGATAGCCCGCTGCTCCAAGCCGACATCCACCAGCCTGCGACCCTCCACGTCGCTGTGGAGGCCGATGCGATGAAGCGCCGAGGCGGCGTTGGGCGATGTGAGCTGAACTCGCCCTGAGGCGTCGAGCAGCATCAGCCCGTCTCCCACCCGGGGAGACTCCTCGGTCTCGATGTCGTCTACCGGGAACGGGTACTCCCCCTCGGCGATCATGGCCGCCATCCGCCGGAACAGCTTGAAGTAGCTCATCTCCAGCTCACCGGGGTTGCGCTGGGTGTCGGGGTCGAATTCCCGGGCCATTACCGCCACCACCTCGCCATGGCAGTTCACCGGCACGGTCAGCGTGCGGATGCGTGGCTGGTCGACATAGCCGATCCGCCCGCCGTCGGTTATCCGCCCCTCCCGATAGGCCACGTCCACCAGCGGACGCTGCTCAGAGGTGTACACCTCCCCCACCAGGTTGTTCCGATGGATCGAGCGGGCCGTGGTGGGTCGGATCTGTCCTGCGATGGCGTAGCTCGCCGGGATTTCTGTGGTCTGGCCGGCGGGCACATATAGCAGCAGGTCGGCAAAGGAGATGTCAGCCAGCGGCGCCCATGTCCGCATGAGCCGCTGGAGGTGATTCAGGCGCGACTTGGCCAGACCGGGGGCCAATTCCTCCAGGCTCGCCATTGCCTGAGTCTACGGCCCGGGCCGAATCAGCCTCCGAAGCCGATGGACCGACTGGCCGATGAGGGGTCGAGCTCCACGTAGGCCACGCTGGCGGCAGGCACGCCCACCTCGCGGCCCCGACTGTCGGTGAGCCACAGCATCTCGCCCGATGCCAGACCCGTGGTGATGGCCTTCTTCACCGACTCCAAATCGGAGTCGGGGTCCATCTCCACTTCGATCTCCTTCTGGCTGCGGATCACGCCGATACGGACGTTCATTGATTCACTCCTTGGACTCGAATTAGTTGATCTTTAGCTCCGGGCGGTAAATGCGCCGAGGCGGGGGGTTGTCCACCAAATGAGCTGCCATGGCCGAAAATGCCCGACCGGCTTCGGAATCTGGAGCCTCTGCCGCGATTGGCCGGCCTTCGTCAGCTCCCTCTCGCAGGGCGGGAATCAGCGGCACCTGCCCGATCAATGGCACTTCAAGTTGGTCGGCCAGTTCTTGGCCTCCCCCCGCGCCGAACAACTCATACCGCTTGCCGTCGTCGCCAGTGAACCAGCTCATGTTCTCTATAACCCCGCGCACGGTGAGATTGACCTTCTCAGCCATATACGCGGCCCGCTGAGCCACCCGCTGAGCGGCTGGTTGGGGGGTGGTAACCACGTAGACCTCAGAGCGGGGCAGGAATTGGGCCAACGAGATGGATATGTCGCCGGTGCCCGGCGGCAGGTCCACCAGCAGGAAATCGGGATCATCCCAGGCAACATCGGTGAGAAACTGCTCCAGCGCCTTGTGGAGCATGGGGCCCCGCCAAATCACCGCTTGGTTTTCTTCGGCAAAAAACCCCATGGAGATGCATCGCACGCCATGGGCCTCAGGAGGCGCGATCATGTCGCCAACCATTTGCGGTTCTTGGCCGATGCCCAGCATCCGAGGCACGGAGAAGCCCCACACGTCGGCATCCACCACCGCGGTTCGATGCCCGGCGGCGGCTAGAGCCACCCCTAGATTCACCGTGACCGACGATTTGCCCACGCCGCCCTTGCCCGAAGCAATCAGCATCACCCGGGTGGTGGACTCCGGATCGGCGAACGGGATGGTCCGGGGCGGCGGTTGGGGGGTGTCGCCTGCGGCAGCCATGCCGGTAGATTACGGCATCGACTCAGAAATCCCTGTGCCGTGACCATCCCGGTGCGATACCCAAATCCAGTGCCGTGACCGGTCGCCACTATCTCGACCACGCCTCCACCTCGCCCATCCGGCCCGAGGCACTGGCGGCCATGAATCAGTGGTGGGCGGCTGGTCATGGCGACCCCTCCCGGTTGCATGCCGAGGCGCTTGCGGCCCGCTATGAGATCGAACAGGCCCGCCAAAAGGTGGCCGACTGCTTCGGTGCCCGCTCTCGAGAGGTGGTTTTCACCAGCGGAGCCACCGAGTCGATCGCCGCCGCGGTGCAGGGGGCGTCACGCCGGGGCACCCACCAAGTGCTGAGCGCGGTGGAGCATTCCGCGGTGCGGCTGTCGGCCCAGCGGCTCGAAACCCAGAACCACCAGATCACCGTGGTCGGGGTGGACAGCACCGGTCGGGTGAACCCCGATGAGATGGCCGCGGCTGTCGGGCCCGACACCGCCGCGGTGCACTGCCAGTGGGCCAACCACGAAGTGGGCACGGTGCAGCCGGTGGCCGAGGTGGTGGCCGCCTGCCGGGAGCGATCCCCCGATGTGCTGATCCACGTGGACGCCGCTGCGGCCGCGGGCCGGGTTCGGGTTGACTTTGCCGAGGTTGGCGCCGACTTGATGTCGATCAGCGCCCACAAGTTCGGCGGGCCGCCAGGTATGGGAGCCCTGTTGGTGCGCCGCGGGCTGCGCTTGGTTCCGCTGTTGGAAGGTGGCGACCAGGAGCGGGCTCGACGGGCGGGACTGGAGAACGGCGCGGCCATCGCCGGCTTTGGAGCGGCGTGCGCGGCGCTAGAGGACGGCGGCTTGGAGCAAGAGGCCAGCCGGGCGCAAACCCAAACCGACAAGCTGCGCAACCTGACACAGAGCATCGAGGGCGTCGTGGAGTACGGTCACACCACCCAGCGCCTGCCCCACCTGGTGTGCCTGGGTATCAGCGACGTGGAGCCTCAGGCTGTGCTGATTGCCTTGGACCGGGCCGGTGTGGCCGCCCACTCCGGCAGCTCATGCGCCTCCGAATCGCTCGAGCCGTCCCCAGTGCTCGAGGCCATGGGCGTAGACGCCCACCACTCTCTGCGTCTGTCGGTGGGTTGGTCGACAACCGACGAGGACGTGGAAACCGCTGCTCAGGCGCTACAAGAGTCTCTAGCAGAGCTGCGCAAACTGCGGGCCTAGCCCAGCCAGTCGAAGAAGTCCGCGCCGGCCAGCGCGTTGGAGACGCCGTTGAGTTCCTCCACGTGCAGGAACTCGAATCCCGCCGCCTCGGCGTAGTACCGGTCGACGTCGGTGTCGCCGATGTGGATGTAGCGACTGGCCTCAAACTGGTTCCGCACCTCGTCCAAATGGTGCTTGCCCCCCACAAAATCGACGTCGATCCCGTGTATGTCCCACAGCCGCTGCTGGTCAGAACGCACCCGGTCAGACCCGCTGCCGATCACATAACCCCTGGCCTTGGCCTGCCGCATGGCCTCCAACAAGATCGGCCCCGGCGGATCACCGCACTCCAGCGTGCCGTCAATATCAAACGAAATCAGGATGCCGGCAGATTACCGACACACCAATCTGATTGAGAACCCCACCGCAACATGGAGCTCAAGGTCTGCAAAACAGAATCTGCCCCCAACCGCTTCACCCGGTAAACCGGGGAGAGGCTGATGGGGGCGTACGCACTTACTGTACCGTGACGCTCCGTGGCTGATCAACCATTCGCCTATGACGAAAGCGGAACTGCTGCTCTCATCTCAACTATTTACCCGACTCGTTTTTCTACCTACCGCCAGCATGTCGAGAGTGATGCGGAGGCCTTGCAGATCTACACCTGGAACACCGCCGCGGCCGCTGCCTTGTACGGCCCGCTGCAAACACTAGAAGTCACGCTCCGCAACGCAGTCCACGACGCAATGTGCCAAACCCACGGTACGGCATGGTTTGACAATGGGCAGCTACTTCGCCAAGCCGAACAAGGCAAGGTCGAGGCTGCGGTCCAACAACTCCATGAATTTGGCAAGAAGCCCACTGCTGGCCGGGTGGTCGCAGAGTTGCCCTTTGGATTCTGGGTGGCATTATTTGCCAACGCGTACGACACGACGATCTGGCGGACCGACTTACACCGCATATTCTCACCTCGGGTCAGTAGCCGAAGGGGGCTCCACGACGCCCTAGACCGACTTCGCACGTTGAGGAACAGGATCGCCCATCATGAGCCGATCTTCCAGCGCAAGCTCCAGGATGACTACAAGAGAATCTGCAACATCACCGGATTTCTCAGCACGTCGACGCTTGCCTGGCTTAGACACCACAGCAGGGTGCCCAGTGTTCTCGCTGTCCAACCCGATGCTGTGCTTGAGTACTAGCCCCCCCAATTCTCTCCCCGCCTCGTTACGGAGGAGACTCATCCCTTCCCCAAGCTGTGCTTTCACCAAGACGGCCCTTCGCTCTTCGTCATACCGGGGCACACAGAGGGCCACAAGGTGAGACACATCGATCCCACCCTCATATCATCAGATGCAGTTGGAGGTGGTCGTGGCTGACATCTTGATCCGAGACATCCCAGATGAGGTGCTCGCGGCAATCGATGCTAAGGCGAAACGAGTCGGACTCTCTCGCAACGAGTACCTCCGCCGAACGCTGGAGCGAGAGCGCGTCGCTGCCGCCCGGCCGGCCAGCGTCGAGGACCTCCAACAATTTGCAACGCTCGTCCAAGATCTCGGAGACCCTGCCATCATGACTGGCGCGTGGTCTTGACGACCTGACTGTCCGCTGCTTTCATCAGCTTCAGTTGGCTCGGGAGGGAGGACTCGAACCCCCAATATCGGGACCAGAACCCGGTGTGTTGCCAATTACACCACTCCCGAAAGCAGCGGCCAGTGTACTCCCCGCATCCCACAGAGGGGCAACGCTTTAGAGGCGGGAGCGGGCGGTTTGGAGGCGGTGGAGGACTTCTTGGCGGGTTAGGTGGTTCACCATGGGCTCGAAGAGTGGGGGGCCTACTGAACGGCCGGTGACGGCTACTCGGACAGGGGCCTGGGACTTGGAGCGGTTGACGCCATGGGCCTCGCCGGCGGCGAAGACAGCGTCTTTGACGGTTTCGGGATCCCAGGGGCAGTTGGTGAGGGCCGCGATGGTGGCGTCGAGGATTTCGGGGGCGGCTTTGCCGCGCACGACGGCCTTTTCCCACGACTGCTCGTCGATGATGGGGTCTGCGAGGAAAAGCCAGTCCACTTGGGGGACGATGCCTTCGAGGGTGCGGAGCTTCTCTTGGACTAGCGGGGCCATGGCGGCGGTCACATCGGGGCGGTAGCGCTCGGGGGTCCAGGGCACATCGTCGCCGGTCAGATGAGGCTCGAGGGCGGCCAGCAGTTCCGCAGCGTCGAGCTCGCGGATGTAGACCCCGTTGAAATGCTCCAGCTTGGCGACATCGAAGAACGCGGGGGCCTTGTTGACGTCCTCCAGCCGGAACTGGTCGATGATCTCAGCCATGGGGCGGATCTCCACCCCGTCGCGCGGCCCCCAGCCCAACAGGGCCAGGTAGTTGGCCATGGCCTCAGCCAGGAATCCCCGCTGGCGATAGCTCTCCAATGAAACGTCGTCGCGGCGCTTGGACAGCTTCTTGCGCTGCTCGTTCACCAGCAGGGGCAGGTGGGCGTAGATCGGCGGTGTGGCTCCCAGCGCCTCGGCCACCAGCACGGCCCTAGGGGTGCTCGACAGCAGATCCTCACCCCGGATGGCGTGGGTGATGGCCATGTCGGCGTCGTCCACCGCGTTGGCCAGCACGAACGTGGGCGAGCCGTCGGAGCGCCAGATCACGAAGTCGCCGAGCTGGGCGTGGTCCACCGCCACCTCTCCTCGGACCACATCGTCGATCACGGTGGTGCCCTCCGGGGTCCGGAAACGCACCGCTCGGCCGTCGCCCATTTCAGTGCCGGGAAGCTCGTTGTCGTCGGCGTCGCACAGGTAGGCCCGGCCGTTGTCCAGCAACTGCTGCACTGCATCGCGGTGCCGCTCCCGGCGCTCCGACTGGTAAAACGGCCCCTCGTCGTAGTCGATACCCAGCCAACCCAGGTATTCGAAAATGGCGTCGGTCAGCTCAGGGCGGTTGCGGCTCTCGTCGGTGTCCTCAATCCGCAGCACCATCGTGCCGCCGGTGGAGCGGGCGTACAGCCAGTTGAACAGTGCCGTTCGGGCCGAGCCGACGTGGAGATAGCCGGTGGGCGACGGTGCGAACCGTACCCGTGGCGAATCAGCCGAGGTCTGTGGCTCAGCCGGAGTCACCGGTTGATGCTGACCGCGAACAGCTCAGCTTTGTTGTTGAGGCAGGCGGCCTCGACCTCGCTGGGAGGCAGCCGCAAAGCCGCCTCGGGAACAAGGTCCACTATGTGCCGGGCCTCGGCATAGTGGTGGGGATGGCTGACACCGGCGAACAGTTCTTTGCGCCAGGCCATAAACGACTCGTCGGGGGCGGGGGGCAGGAAGCCGAACACCCTGAAAGCCACCTCCAGATCGGCGGCCACCGGCGCCCGGCCGAATACGGCTGCTCGCTTCAACGCCACGCCCACGCAGCCGGCGACGGCATCGGCGGCGTGCTCGCCGGCGTCCAACACCAACTGGCCCTCGAAGCGGCGGGCCAGACGCAAGGCATACCCCTGATCGGGCCCGGGCACGCCCAGGCCGGCACCCATCGGCTGGCCCTCAGTCAGCTCGCCGGGGCGATCGGCCAGCCACGGCTGGGGACGCCGTGGTGGCGACACATAGTGCCGGTCGGCCGCTGCGGTCTTGTTGGGTACGTAGTCGGGTGCAGCCACCGTCATCCTCCGTCTTCGCTGTGGAGGAGCCCGAACACCAGGCTGTCCACCAGGGCCTGCCAGCTAGCCTCCACGATGTTGGTGGACACACCGATGGTGGTCCAAACCCGGTCGCCGTTGGTGGAGTCGATGATCACCCGGGTTACCGCCGCAGTGCCCGCCGCGGTGTCAAGCACCCGCACCTTGTAGTCGATGAGCGAGATCGACCGGAACGCGGGATAGCGATCGCCCAGCGCCGTCATCAGCGCGGCGTGCATGGCGTTGACCGGGCCGTTGCCCTCCCCGGTGGCCACAATGCGCTCACCGCCCACGTGAAGCTTCACGATGGCCTCGGTCTCCATCTCCACCGCTACTTCGTTCCAGGCTCGGGCCCCGGTGCCCGACCGGTGCTCGGTGCCCACCTTGAACGACTCCAGCTCGAAGTACGGCTGCGCCCATCCCGACGCCCCTCGCATCAGCAACTCCAGGGAGGCGTCGGCCACCTCGAAGTGATAGCCGGCGTGCTCCAGCCTCTTGAGGGTTTCCACGATCTCGCCCACGGCTTTGCCGTCGAGGTCGAGGCCCAGTTCCTCGGCCTTGAGCTCCACCGTGGAGCGACCCGCCATCTCCGACACCACGAACCGGGTGCCGTTGCCCACCGCCGCCGGATCGATGTGCTCATAGGCATCGGGGCGGCGGGCGATGGCACTGGTGTGGAGGCCGGCCTTGTGGGCGAATGCCGATGATCCCACGTAGGCCTGCTGAGGATCAGGCGTGAAGTTCACCAACTCGGCCACATGGTGCGACACCGCGGTAAGCCGCTGTAGGCGGTCGGGAGGAACGGTTTCCACCCCCATCTTCAGGCTGAGGTTGGCGATGATCGGCACCAGGTTGCAGTTGCCGGTGCGCTCGCCGTAGCCGTTGATGGTGCCCTGCACCTGGATGGCCCCGGCTCGCACGCCGGCCAGGGCGTTGGCCACCCCACAGCCGGTGTCGTCGTGGAGGTGGACTCCCACCGGGGTGTCCAGGTAGTCGACTACCGCGCCCACGATGTCTTCCACCCGGGTGGGCAGCGAACCCCCGTTGGTGTCGCACAGCACGAGCCGGTCGGCTCCGGCCACCGCGGCCGCCTCCAATACCGCCAGGCTGTATTCCTGATTGTGGTGGAATCCGTCGAAGAAGTGCTCGGCGTCGAAGAACACCTGCATGCCGTTGTCCTTCAAGAACCGCACCGAGTCGGCCACCATGGCCACGCCTTCGTCCAGGGTGGTCCGCAGGGCCTCCACCACGTGGTAGTCCCAGCACTTGCCCACGATGCAGGCCACCTCGGTGCCGGAGGCCACCAGGTTGGCCAGGGTGAGATCCTCATCGGTGCGCCCCTTCACCTTTCGGGTGGAGCCGAAGGCCACCAGGGTGCTGGTCTCCAGGTTCAGCTCGTCGCGGGCTCGGGCGAAGAACTCGTCGTCTTTGGGGTTGGAGCCGGGCCAACCCCCCTCGATGTAGTGGACGCCGAGGGAGTCGAGCTGACGGGCGATGCGGAGCTTGTCCTCCACCGTGAGGGAGATCCCCTCGAGCTGGCTCCCGTCGCGAAGGGTGGTGTCGTAAATCTCTACCGCGGCGGGCAGGGACCGGGATCCGGTCGCCTCAACGGTCGACATGCTCGTTCCAGTGCCGATATTGGGCCTGTCGGCCCCGCACCGCGTCCTGGAACACCTCTTGGATCTTGCGGGTGATAGGGCCGGGATCGCCGATCTCGCGGTCGTCCACCGACCGGATGGGAACCACCTCGGCCGCCGTACCCGACAGGAACGCCTCGTCGGCCAGATACAGGTCGCTGCGCAGCAGGTTGTCGGTGGTGTAGGGAATGCCCAGATCGGAGGCCATGGTGCGGATGGCGTCCTGGGTGATGCCCTCCAGCGCTCCCACCGCGGTGGGCGGGGTAACAATGGTGCCGTCGCGCACCACGAACACGTTCTCGCCGGTGCACTCGCTCACATAGCCCTGGGGCGACAGCAGGATCGCCTCGTCGTAGCCGGCCTTCAGCGCCTGCACCTTGGCCAGCTGGCTGTTGATGTAGTTCCCGCAGCCTTTGGCCGCAGTGGGCATGGAGTTGGGGTCGTGGCGCTGCCAGGAGCTGACCATGAGGCGCACCCCGTTCATAACCCCCTCGTCCCCCAGATAGGTGCCCACGGCCACACCGCGATGGCCACGTTCACTTCACAAGACAGCGGGTTCAGCCCCATCTCGCCGTAGCCCAGATAGGCCAGCGGGCGGATGTAGCAGCTCTTCACACCGTTGACCCGCACGGTCTCCTTGGTGGCGGCCACCAACTCGTCCACCGTGAAGGGGATGTCGATCTGGAGGATCTTGGCGCTGGCAAACAGCCGGCGGATGTGGGGGGTGAGCCGGAACACCGCCGCGCCCTCGTCGGTCTCATAGGCCCGGATGCCCTCGAAGACGCCGTTGCCGTAGTGGAGCGTGTGGGTGAGCACGTGAACGGTGGCGTCGGCCCAGTCCACCAGCTCGCCGTCCATCCACACCTTCTCCGTGGTCTCGATT
>JAJDYU010000042.1 GCA_022825005.1 Acidimicrobiia bacterium | reverse complement strand
GTTCCTCGACGACGTGTTCGTGCCCGACGAGTACGTGGTGGGCCAGCCCGGCCAGGGCTTCTACCAAATGCTGTCCACCCTCAACAACGAGCGGATCATGGTGGCCGCCCTGTGTACCGGCATCATCGACGGCTGCATCGAAGAGACCCTCAGCTACCTGATGGAGCGGGAGGCCTTCGGCAAGAAAATCGGCTCGTTCCAAGTATGGCACCAGAATCTGGCCGACATGGCCATGATGCAGAAGCAGGCCGAGCTGATGACCTACTACGCGGCGTGGAAATCGGAGTCGGGCGAGGACTGCGGCCGGGAGGCCAACATGGCCAAGGTGGTGGCCTCGGAGTACGCCGGCAAGTGCTCGGACATCGCCATTCAGGTGCTGGGCGGCATGGGCTACGCTCTCGAGACGCATCCCCAGCGCTACTGGCGAGACAGCCGCCTTTACCGCATCGGGCCCATCACCAACGAGATGGCGAGGAACAGCATCGCCGAGACCTTCGGGCTGCCCAGAAGTTTCTAGTGGCTCAAGTTCTGGATGGCCGGGTGGCGCTCATTACCGGCGCTGGTCGGGGCATCGGGTTGGCGGTGGCGGCTCGTTTGGCCAGCGATGGTGCTGCGGTGGTGGTCAACGATCTGGAAGCTGGGGTAGCTGAGGAGGCAGCGGCGTCGATCGCCGATGCTGGAGGGCAAGCAATTGCCGCGGCAGGCTCAGTTGTGGATCACGGTGACGTCAGGACCATGCTGGGCGCTGCCCAGGACTCCTTCGGCAGCCTGGACATCCTGGTGAACAACGCGGGGATCACTGCGGATGCCATGGCCCACAACATGACCGACGAGCAGTGGGACTTGGTGTGCGATGTGGCCCTTAAAGGGACCTTCAACCTGTGCCGGGCCGCCTTTCCGCTGCTGCGGGGCAACCGTGACAACCCGCCGGGCCACCATCGCAAGGTGGTCAACATGGCCTCCATAAATGGGATCTATGGCATCGCCGGGAACGTCAACTACTCAGCGGCCAAGGGCGGGGTGATCGCGCTGACCAAGTCATTGGCTCGGGAATGGGCCCGCCACAGAATCAATGTCAACGCGGTGGCCCCCGGCTACATCGCGGGCACCCGTCTCACCGGAGCCCGCGACGACGACACCGGATTGGGCATCCCCGAGTCGATCATCGAGCGCATCGAGGCCCAGATCCCCATTGGCCGAGCCGGCACCCCTGAGGACGTGGCCGGTGCCGTCGCTTGGCTGGCGTCAGGCGACTCCGACTATGCAACCGGACAGGTGATTGAACTTCATGGAGGACGAGAGATGGTGGAACTCCTGTGAGCGCCGAGAAGCTGGCAACTCTTGAGGACGCGGCGGCCCTTGTTCGCGATGGCGACACCGTGGCCATCCAGAACATGGCCACCCAGGCCGCGCCCATGGCCCTGGTCCGGGAGCTGATCCGACAAGAGCGCAAAGAGCTCGGGGTGGTGTGCCTGGTAGGCGGCATTCCGGTTGACTGGCTAGCCGCGGCTGGAGCCATGAACCGCCTCATCGGTGCGGCGGTGTCGATGGAGCAGTTCGGGCTGTGCCAGCGCTATCGCAAGGCAGTCGAAGCTGGGGTGATCCGAGTGGAGGAGCTGTCAGAAACGGCACTGAACGCTCGACTGGGCGCGGGTGCTCGCAATTTGCCGTTCCTGCCCACCCGGGGGCTGATCGGCACCGACCTGATCGACGTGAACGACAACCTGGTGATGCTCGACGATCCCTTCGGCGGACCGTCGGTGGTGGCCTGCAAGGCTCTGGTGCCCGACGTGGCCCTGGTTCACGCCCACAAGGCCGACCGGTTCGGCAACATCGGCTACGAGCCCACCGCGCTGTGGCCCGACTTGGGGATCATGCCCAAGGCGGCTACCACGGTGATCGTAACCGTTGAGGAGATCGTGGACTCCGAAGTGTTGCGGGCCGACCCCGACCGCACGGTGCTGCCCGGCTTCATGGTGGACGCAGTGGTGGAAGCCCCGTTCGGCGCCCACCCGACCTCGTTCTACCCCCGCTACGGCTACGACACCGCCATGCACTTGGAATGGATCGGCGCTACCCGTGATGACGAGGCCGTGGCCGGGTTCATGGAGAAGTACGTGACCGGCCCCGCCGACCACGCGGCCTATCTGGAGGCTGCGGGCGGATCTGAACGGCAGACTGCCCTAGAAACCTGGGAGCAGACATGAAGGTGCTCGTTGGCGAGAAAACGTCCGGAAGGTACGCATCGGGAGGACGGGCATGAAGGTGTTCGTTGGCGAGAAAACGTCCGGAAGGTACGCATCGGGGGGAAGAGCATGAGCGATTGGCAGAACAGTCCCCCGGCTGAAGACTGGACCATCGATGAGCTGATGATCGCCCGGCTGGCCGCCTGCTTCACCGACGGCGATCAGGCCTGCAACGGCATGGCCTCGTTCGTGCCGGTGAGCGCCTTCTGGCTGGCCCGGCTCACCCACGCCCCCGACCTGGTGTGGCTGGCCGGGGCGGTCGGCCTAGAGCCCCGGCCCGACCGAGTGCCCGCCTCCACCTTGGAGGCTCCACTGTGGCGCGACTCCATCATGTACGTGGAGCAATACGGCGACTTCTGGACCATTGCCCTGAACGGTCGGTGGCTCACCAAGTTCTGCGTGGGGTCGGCCCAACTCGACCGCTTTGGCAACGGCAATAACTCGATCATCGGCACTGACTATCACGCTCCCCGGGTGCGGCTTCCGGGCACCGCCGGTTTGGGCGACATGGGCTCCATCGGCAAGGCCCTCTACTACTGGAACCCCAACCACAACCCCCGCTCGCTGGTGGAGCAGGTGGACTTCATCTCCTGCGCCGGGTATCTGGGCGGCGGCTCAGAGCGGGCCGACGCCGGATTGGAAGGCGGACCTGAGCTGGTGATCACCAACCTGTGCGTAATGGATTTCCACCCCGAAACCCGCCACATGCAGGTGGCGTCGCTGCATCCTGGGGTCACCTTCGAGCAGGTGCAGGAGGCCACCGGCTTCGAGCTGCCCTCTCCCGAGGGACAGTTGCCCACCACCACGGTGCCCACTGTTGAGCAGGTGCGGCTGATCCGCGAGGTGATAGACCCCGACAACATGCGCCGCCGGGAATTCGGTGGATGAGATACCGAGCCATGTGCTGCGAAACGACCCATAATCCAGTCAGGAACAGGGGATGAAAGACCTGGAGTTCGGCGTTCCCGGCCAGATCATGCCGCCCGCCGATCGGGCGGTGACCCTGGGCCAGCGGGCCGAGGCCGACGGATACGACGCCCTGTGGTGGCCGTGCCACCTGATGGGCTGGCACCCCGACTCGATCTGGACTCCGGACATGAGCCCGTTGGCCGCGGTACAGCCCAGCGGCCACGTGTACTTCGATCCCCTGGTGATGATGGGCGCGGTAGGAGCCCAGACCGAGACCATCAAAGTGGGGTCGGTGGTGACCGACCTGATCCGCCGCCACCCGGCCATGGTGGCCAACATGGCCCTCACCGTCGACCACCTCACCCAAGGCCGGTCGATCTTGGGGCTGGGCTCGGGCGAGCGGATGAATGTGACCCCTTACGGCATGGGCTTCGAGCGTCCCGTCGGCCGCCTGGAAGAGGGCATCGAGATTATACGGGCGCTGTGGAATGCCGACGGCCCCATCAGCTACGAGGGCAAGTTCCACCAGCTCAACGACGCCGTGCTCGGACTATCTCCCTACGGCAACACTCCTCCGCCCATCTGGACCGCAGCCCACGGCCCCCGGATGCTGAACATCACCGGGAGGCTGGCCGACGGCTGGCTGCCCACCAAGCTCGCCCCCGAGGTGTACGCCGATTCTCTGGCCACCATCCGCCAGGCGTCGGTGGAAGCGGGCCGAGATGCCGAGGCAGTCACCCCTGGACTGCTGGCCTACGTGCTGGCCGCCCCTGACGAGGCCACCCTGCGGCGCATGCAGGAGGCCCCGCTGCTGCGGGCCATCATGGTGATGCTGCCCCCGCAGATCTTCCGTGAGCTGGGGGTGGAGCCCCCCGAGGGCTTCCACGATCTGATCCCCGCGTCGGTGCCCCGAGAGCAAGCCGAGGCCATCATCGACGGCATCCCGCCCAAAGTGGTGGACTACTACTGCTTCTGCGGCACTCCCGAGCAGATCGCCGAGGAAGTCAGCACCTACTACGACGCCGGTCTGCGCCATCTGATCATGTGGAACGTCACCGCCTTCGGCGACCCCGAGCTGGCCGGCTGGTCGTTCCGAGCGATGCGAGAAGTCAAGGACATACTGAGGGCTGGATGATGGGCGCAGAAGAATCGAACAGAAGCCCGCTGGCGGTAGTCAAGGACTATTTCGTCGCACTGAATGACGAAGACTGGGACCTGATGGCCTCGGTGCTGCACCCCGAACTCGACCTGATCCCCTCCGGGTCGCGCCCCCGCAACGGCGCCGACAAAGCCATCGCCATGTTCCAGAAGATCTTCGAGCGATTCCCGGTCCACCAAGACAACCCCACCCGGTTCATCTGCGACGACAGCACCGTGGTGGTGGAGATCACCTTCAACGGCGCAACCCAAGACGGACAAGAAGTGTCGTTCGACGCAGTGGACATCTTCGATGTCGACAATGGCCGCATCAGCCGCCTCTCCCAGTGGTTCGACACCGCTGCTTTGGCTTCAAAGTTGGGGGGCTAGGGGCCAACGGGTGCGGGCTGGCCTAGCTGCACCTACCCTGTGGGCCTAACGCGCCGAGAGTGGGTGGAATGAAGAGTCCGGCGATCGAAGTGACTGGCTTGCGCAAGTCCTACGGCGAAGTCGAAGCCGTCGCCGGCGTGGATCTCCATGTGGAGGAGGGCGAGATCCTCGCCTTTCTGGGGCCGAACGGCGCGGGCAAAACCACCACGGTCGAGATTCTGGAGGGTTTCCGACCGCGTACCGCGGGGCAAGTATCCGTACTTGGCCAGGACCCGGCCACGGCCGGATTGGATTGGCGGGAGCGCATCGGGATCGTCTTGCAGGAGTCGCAGCCCGAAGAGTTCCTGAAGGTCGCTGAAACGGTGACCATATGGGCTGCGTACTTCTCCGACCCCCGCCCAGTAGGCGAAGTGCTTCAGCTAGTCGGATTGACCGAGCAACGCGACCAGCGAGTGGGGCGCCTGTCTGGAGGTCAGCAGCGACGGCTTGATTTGGCGCTGGCATTGGTGGGAAATCCCGAACTGTTGTTCCTCGACGAGCCCACCACCGGATTCGACCCGACCGCTCGTCGAGAAGCTTGGGCCATGATCGACGGCCTGCGCGATCTGGGGGTGACAGTTCTGCTCACCACCCATTACATGGACGAGGCCCAGAACTTGGCCGACCGGATCGCGGTGATCGCCGCTGGCCGCATCATCGCCCGAGGAACTGCCGAAGACTTGGCTGTGACCGCCTCGATGCAAACCCGCATCTCCTGGGATTCCCAAGAGGTGCCGTTGGCCGAGCTGCCCGAGCAGCTTCGTGGCGCCGCGGCGGTGTCAGTTGACCCAGGCGAATCCCGGGAGCCAGGCACCACCTCCGCTGAGGGTCCGACAAGGATGGTCATCTTGACCGACGACGTCACCGATACCGTGGCCGCGCTGTTGCAGACCGCGGGGCGGCTGGGCCGAAAGATCGATTCACTCGAGGTGTTAGCCCCTACCCTGGAGGACACCTATTTGTCCCTGATCGGCGAGGCCGACAAAGCAGGAAGTCTTGATCGTTGAGCAGCCGGGGACTTCGGCAGCTGGCCGCTCAGACTCGCGTCGACTTCACCTTGCTGTGGCGCAATCCACTGGCCAGCTTCTTCACTGTGGTCCTTCCGCTCATCTTCTTGTTTGTGCTCACCGCCCTGTTCGGGAACGAATTGGTCACTCCGGTCGGCCCGAGGCTCGCCAGTCGCTTTGTGCCGGGCATCATCGCCCTGTCGGTGGTCCAAGCCTCTTTTGTGAACCTGGCCGTGGTCACCGTCTTCCGTCGGGAGACCAGCATCCTCAAGAGGGTGCGGGGCACGCCGATACGGCCTTGGGTGTTCATGGGAGGACTGGTGGCCACCTCCTACGCAGTGATCGCTTTGATGGCGGTCCTGATGGTGGTGATCGGCTGGGCGGTTTACGACGTTGATCTGTTGTGGGAGGCGGTCCCGGGCTTGATCGTGACCCTGCTCATCGGGGGCGCGGTGTTCTGTGCTCTCGGGCTGGCATTCACGAACGTTGTCCCCAATGAGACATCCGGACCCCCTTTTCTCAACTTGGTCGTGTTACCGCTGTATTTCGTCTCCGACGTCTACGTACCCGCCTCCGACGACACGCCCCGGGCCATCACCCTGATCGGGGACATATTCCCCATCAGACACCTGGCGGTGGCACTGCAAAGGGGTTTCGATCCGCTCACCGACGATTCGCTGTGGCCGGTGACCAACTGGCTGGTCATGGCCGCGTGGGGCGTGGCCGGTGCGCTTATCGTCACCCGGTGGTTCCGCTGGACTCCCCGCGACTGATTCGCTGAGAATTGGCCCCGTCGTGTCCTCAGTAGTTGTCGTCGGTTCGGGGGCTGCGGGGTTGACCGCGGCGGTGGCGGCGGCCCAGGCAGAGGCCGAGGTAACCGTGGTGGAGCGGGCCTCGGTACTGGGTGGTACGACGGCCTTGTCGGGGGGCCTCGCCTGGATGCCCGCCAACCGGCTAATGGCCGCTGAAGGGGTGGGCGACTCCCCTGTCGAAGCTCGCCGGTACTTGCACGCTTTGCGGCTGGGTGACGTGGACGACGACCTCGTGGACTACTTCGCCGATCACGCACCTGCCGTGGCTGCTTGGTTGGAATCCACCACCGGACTGTCGTGGCAAACCGTCCCCTACCCCGACTATCACCCAGAGCTGCCCGGCGGGAAGCCAGGGCATCGCCCCCTGGAGCCCCAGCCCCGTGAGGTGCCGACCGACCTCGACCAGCGAATCCGAACTGCGCCGAATGTGACGGCGCCCATCACCTACCGGGAGCTGGCCACCGGAAACATCGACTGGGGCGAGGTGGCCGACCGGTCTCGCCGGGGCGTCATCACCATGGGCCGATCGATGATCGCCTCTCTGACAGAGGCTGCTGAGGCTGCCGGAGCGGTGATTCTCGCCGGCACCGAGGTGGACGGCTTGGCCCAGTCGGGCGGCACGGTAAACGTGGTGCGGATCGGCCCTGACGTGCTGACCGGTCAGGTGATCTTGGCCTCCGGGGGCTTCGAACGGGACCCCTCGCTGGTGCAGGCGTTCCTGAGGGGGCCGATGACCGGGCCAGTGGGTGCCCCCGGCATGGATGGCACCGCACTGCGACTGGCGCTGGCCGCCGGGGCCGAGCTGGGCAACATGGCCGAAGCGTGGTGGTGCCCCGCCATGACCGTGCCAGGAGAAACCATCGATGGCGAGGAGTTCCACCGCCTGGTGCTAACCGAGCGGGCCCGGCCCGGATCGCTGATGGTGGATTCCCGGGGGCGGCGGTTCACCAACGAGGCCCGCAACTACAACGACTTGGGCCGGGCCATGCAGGACTTCGACCCCACCGGATTCCAGTACCCGGCGGCCACCGCCTGGCTGGTATTCGACGCCAGCTATCGCCGCCGCTACCACCTGGGCCCACTGCGCCGCGATGACCCCGATCCGGGATGGCTGCACCGAGCCATCAGCCTCGTCGAATTGGCTGCCGTCATCGGCGTAAACCGCGACGAACTCGCCGCCTCAGTTGCCCGGTTCAACCAGCTCGCCGCCACCAGCGACGATCCCGATTTCGGCCGGGGTCGCTCCATGTACGACCGCTTCGTCGGCGATCCGACGGCTCCCCACCCCACGCTCGGCCCAGTGGACGAGCCGCCCTTCTACGCCGTGCGCCTACACCCCGGCTGTCTAGGGACCAAGGGCGGCCCCCGAACCAACATCCACAACCAAGTCCGCCACCAAGACGGCGGCCTCATCGAGGGCCTCTACGCGGTGGGCAACGCCGCGGCCAGCCCATTAGGTGCCGCCTACCCCGGAGCAGGCGGCACCATAGGGCCAATGCTGGTTGCCGCCCATGCTGCCGGAATGGCAGCAGCTGGCTAACTAGGAAATCTCCGTCCTTCGGGAACCAGAGTCCCCCACGCGTCGTCAGAAACCTCCAAGAGGATGCTGCGGGCATCCATGGCGCAAGGGGGAAAGATGGCATCGGGCACTGAGTCCAAGAGGACAATCGCACCGTCACACCGGTTGGTGATCGCTTTGGCTGCAATCCTGAGTGTTCTGGCCTTGTCTTGCAGCAGCGGCAGCGGGTCTGACGGCGCTTCACGGGGAATCTCAGAACCCCCAGTGCCGACACAGGGCAGTCTGGTCCAAGATTCACTTGGCTCGTCATCAGCGACAGAGTCTCCGAGCGCGCCTGAATCCAGCATTGTTGACGCCGTCCCCGACTCTCCTGATGGCACGTCTGACGAACCGTCGGATGGTGGCCCTGCAATTCTTCCGGTAACTCCTGCTCAGGGTAGCGATATGGATGACGGTGGCAGCGTGGTCGATCTCGGTGGCCCTGAAGATGATTCGGCCGATTACGAAATGCCCGCAGAGGAGATGGCCGCGGACGCGATGGACTCAGCCCCGGCTAGCGGACGCGCCCAGTCAGTCTCCCCACAACCTGTCGGAGAAGCCTCGTCTGAGATGCGTCGGCCCTGTAGGAGATGTGATCCGAACAACTTCCAGGACTACGGGGTCAATCCCTTCGTCGATACCTGGGATGACTCGCTCTCCACCTTCGCCCTTGATGTCGACACTGCCTCCTACACGGTCACCCGCAATTTCCTGGAAAGCGGCCAGCTGCCTCCCATCGAAGCCGTTCGCACTGAGGAATTCGTCAACTACTTCGACGGTGGCTACGAGGCAATACGCGACGAGTTCACCGTCACCCTCGAAGCGGCCCCCTCGCCATTTGCCGACGCAGACCATGTTGTCCTGCGGGTGGGCATCCAGGCGCCGCGAGAGCTGTCGCAGGCGGCCAGCCCCAACAGCGTGGTGTTGGTGATGGACCGCTCTGGCTCCATGGACGAGCCCACCGGATACGGATCTGAGTCGATGCGGAGGATCACGCTCGCCCACCGGGCGGTGGAATTGCTGATCTCGGGATTGCCCCGAGAGACCCGGGTGGGAGTGGTGGCATACGAGAGCCGTTCGGCAACCGTGCTGGAGCCCATGGAGATAGACGGCAACGCCAAATGGATCATGGACAGGATCCGGGCTGAAGTGACTCCGGGCGGCTCCACCAACGCCGAATCAGGTTTGATCAGGGGATACGACATGGCCTTGGACGAAGCCGATGCCGGACGCCAAGTGCTCGTGCTGTTGTTGTCCGACGGGGTGGCCAACGTGGGCGCCACCCGCACCGACGAAATCCTGGAGTCGATCGGCGAGCGGGCCGACATCGGCCTGTCCACCCTCGGAGTGGGCCTCGGACCGTTCAACGACGAGCTCATGGAGCAGTTGGCCAACCAGGCCGACGGCACCTACCACTACATCGACACTCCGTCCGAGGCAGTGCGAGTGTTCGTCGACGACCTAGACGGGCTGTTGGCCTACGCCGCCCGAGACGCCAAGGTCCAGGTTGAGTTCGACCCCGATGCGGTCCGCTCCTACCGGTTGTTGGGCTACGAAAACCGCGACATCGAAGACGAGGCGTTCCGCGACGACACCCAGGACGCCGGGGAGCTCGGCATCGGGCACAGCTCCACGGCGCTATACGAGCTGGAGCTGACCTCCCGAACGCGGGACGAGCGCAGCACCATTGCCACCGTCAGAATGCGCTACGAGCGGCCGGCAACCGGCACCATCGTCGAGTTGGTCGTCCACCTGCCCCGCTCCGCGGTGGAGCGGTCATTTGAATCAGCCAGCCCCCAATTCCGACTGGCCGCCGTGGCCGCCGAGTTCGCCGAGATCCTGCGGGACAGCCCCTACGCCCCCACCCGAATCTCCAGGGAGTTGCAGCACCAGGCCGACGCGGTCGCCGACGACCTGCATCGCGATGCCGATGCCGCTGAGCTAGCGTCCCTGATCGATACCGCCCGCCGCCTGCTCCGCTGACTGCTGGATTCTGCGACTCGGATGCTGGATGTGTCTTGCTGGGAATCCGCCTCAGGCCGGTCCAGTTGCTCCGAGGGACTTGACCGGCTCACCACCTATGGCAACCAGTGCATCTGAGTCAAATGTGACCGTCAGACTGGAGAGAACGCCTTCGCAATCTGCCCATTCCGCGATCATCCCCAAGAGCTCTTCCAGGTCGTCGGAGCCTCCCGTGAACCCAATGTCATCCTCGGCCCACCAACGGACCCCTTCATCACCGTTCAGATGTATACGCACCTCGTGCATGACTCCTCCGAGACTGCTCAGAAACCTGCAACCTCCGCCTGCATGTCCGGCATCACCATCGTGAATTCCGCGATGCCCTCATTCTCAGCCCATTCATGGATCAAAGATTCCAGTTGGGGCAACGAGTCAGCGACCGCAACAAAACCGCAGCCGTCCTCGCACCACCAGCTCGACCCCTCCCCGTCAGTCTCAACTTGGACCTTAAACTTGTGCATCGGCTGCTCCTCTCCCAAAGCGACTAGAGCAATCTAGCGATCTCATCATCGCTCAATCCTGCCTCTTTGACCAGTATGTGCCGCACAATCGCCGGTCGGACCGTCACTCCTCTGTGGTAAGCAAATGTGAACGATCGCCCATCGGAGTGCTTCAGCATCCTATGGGAACCCTTTCGCCGTTCCTGCCTGAATCCAGCCTTGGCCAGTATGGACAGCAGTTCATCAGCTTTGAGGGATGGAAACTTCGTCGGTGGCAACACCCTTGCTCTTGTACTACTCCTGTGGATATGTGGATATCACTGTGGATTCCGCCCTTTTCAATGATTTTCAATATACCGAGAAATTGGCAATCGGGCTACTAGGATTGGCCGAGATGGGCAAAATCGTCTTCGGCGACAACCTGCCGGTGTTGCGGGGCTTGCCCGACGGCGGCGTCGACCTCATCTACATCGATCCGCCGTTCAATACCGGAAAGCGCCAGGAGCGCGACCGGATCAAGACGGTGCACGATGAGGCCAATGGTGACCGGACCGGCTTCGCTGGGCGCCGCTACCAGACGATCCACCTCGGCAAGTCAGGCTATGAGGACGCCTTCGACGACTACTTGGGCTTTCTTGCCCCCCGGTTCGAGGAGGCCTACCGGGTGCTGGCTGCCACCGGCAGTTTCTTCCTTCACATCGACTATCGGGAGGTCCACTACTGCAAGGTGCTGCTCGACCAGATATTCGGCCGAGACTCCTTCATGAACGAGATCATCTGGGCCTACGACTACGGGGCCCGATCCAGGAAGAAGTGGTCGGCCAAACACGACAGCATCCTGTGGTACGCCAAGGATCCCAACAACTACACGTTCTGCTACGAGGAGATGGACAGGATCCCCTACATGGCCCCCGGCCTGGTCGGCAAGGAGAAGGCCGCCCGGGGCAAGACACCCACCGACGTCTGGTGGCACACCATCGTCAGCCCCAACGGCAAAGAAAAAACCGGCTACGCCACCCAAAAGCCCCTCGGCGTCCTCGAGCGCCTGGTAAAGGTCCACTCCAATCCCGGCGACCTCCTACTCGACTTCTTCGCCGGCAGCGGCACCCTCGGCGAAGCCGCCGCCAAACACAACCGCGACTACCTCCTAATCGACAACAACCCCGAAGCAATCAAAGTCATGGCCCACCGCCTGGCCCCCTCCAACCCCGAGCTGATTGGCTGTGACGCGCACTGTGGAGAGACTTGATGCCTATGCCTTGAACGGCTTCAGGCACTCCACAGTGCTCGACCTGTTCACCGTCGCCGTGCGCTCAGCTCTCAAACTTGTTCTTTAGCCACTCCAGAACCTCAAGCTGAACATCCCTTGATGAACTGCGGATCTGTCCCAATAGATGGGTGTAGTCAGGTGGTCGCTGAGTCAAGTGCTTTGCGCCCTGGTTGCACCTGCTGCATAGCGTTCTGAGATTGCTCAGTTCATCACTCCCGCCATGATTTCTGTGAACTATATGGCCAACGTGAAGTCGGACATTGCGCTGAGGAAATTGAGGGTCTCTGTCTTCTGGCACAGCTCCGCACATTTGACAAACCGAACCGTCTCTACTGAGCACTTGAGCGCGAATTCGTGCTGACAGTGCCTTCCTACTGCCTTTACCTGCATCAACTGGTGGATCACCAGTCAAGCGATACTCGCCTGGTTTTAGGGTGTCGTCATCTATATGAGACGAAATCGGCCAACCTTCTTCCGGAAGTTCCCGAAGCCGGCGCTGCGCAGACGTAATCTTCGCTGCTGCCACGATTTGGTTACCGGTGACAATTTGACCCTTGTTATCCAAGAGCAGGCGACGTATGCGGTCTTTTCCACTCATGTGAATTCGCCAATCACAGCATTAGGGGGTTTGGTGCCGATTGCTATGGCGGCGGCAACTGCGGCGCCTCAAGTTCCGGGTCACCGTCCTCTGCAACACGCCACCAAGAGTCCTCTATCTCTACTGAACTCCGCTCAAAGCTATGAGCTGGGTGAACACGGGTGCTAACCGACTCCCCTTTGCTAGGCACCGGTAGCCCTAGTTGACGTGCGATCTCTCGATGGGCCTCATACTGGCCGAGGATGAGGATGCCCTCTTCGCGAAGCTGGCTGCGTGCACCGCCGTTGCCGCGGATTCGCTTCATGTAGTCGGCTTGTTGGGCGACGGTGGCGACAACGCCACGGCCTATACGCTGGCCTTGCACGGTGCGGAAGAGGCGTCGGATCCTCTCAGCCCCAGACCTCGGCTCCATGATGTGGTCGACATCAGATTCTGGAATCTGGAGGAGGACGTTCGGCGGGAGTTCGCTCTCCTGGAAGAGCCAGCGCACTGTTGACATGCCTGCTTGGCTGAGGCTTGCCTTCCTGTCCCTGTTTCCTCCCTTCGTGAGCATCTCCTTGAGAGCTCTAACCAATCCCAAAGTCCAGACCGACTTGCCATCGTCAGCCCAGATCACCATGCACACTTCTCCTCGGGCCTCTACGGGGATCATCCATCCGCCCAGTTTCTGCGAGTATTTGCAGTCCACTTCAATGTCGGCGATCTTGTAATCGAGCTTGTCACCATCGGCAAACTTGAACTCGCGCTGCATGTTGATCTCGACCAGGGTTCCGCAGTGAGTCTTTTCCGTTTTGTGGAGTTGGTCCCACTTGTACCGGCCAGTGCGCTGGCCGTCGTAGAGTTGATCGAGGGTATCTCGCAGGACGGCGGCCACCCGGCCCTCAAACTCCCGGATGCCCATGAGTTCCTCGGCTACTGCGTCTAGCTCAGGATCGCGTGTTTGGCTCACCGGGCGAAGTCCTACTGAACAGTGCCTTGATCGTCAATCCCAATCTCTCCATTTAGAGCAGCTTGGCGAGATGAAGTGCGATGGCCTTGCCAAGAATCGGGGGGACAGCGTTGCCAATCTGCCGGGCGATTTCGATCTTGGTGCCCTCGAAGATGAACGCGTCGGGGAAGGTCTGTAGACGAGCCGCTTCACGGTGAGTGATGGGGCGGTCTTCGCTGGGGTGCAGATAGCGGCCCTTCTCTGGCTTGTAGAACTCGGTGCGGATCGTGAAGCTGGGCCGATCCCACCACATCCTGCCCATGACGTCAGTTGTGCCTGTTGGCTTGTTGGCCCAGCACGCAGGGGTCAGATCAGGTCGAGCCCGCTGGAGATCGAACCGGTTGCCGCCCTCTGGGATCGCCCGGTACCGCTCTATAGAGGATTGCCGCGGGTTTCGGCGGATGTGTAGGTCCTGAAACCCTTCCTTCATGACTGGCTGATCGGTTGTCGGCTTCGGCGGAAGATCTTCAATGGCATCGCGCACTGTCTGGACTGGCTCCTGGCCGATTGGGCCGTCTCCATGTGTAGGAGGCGGCGGCCACGGAACCTCCTTGCCCCGAACTGCCACAAAGATGCCCCGACGCCTGCTCTGCGGCACCCCGTAGTCAACCGCGTTCAGCACTCCATAGCTGTAGCTGTACTCACGTAGTAGCGGGTGGGAAGACAGCCGACGGCACAACTCTCCGAACTCCGCTGACTTTTGGAACTCAGGGACGTTTTCTATGACAAAGGCCAACGGCTCAACTCGCTCCACCGCAGCCAGATAGTGCTCCCAGAGCGCGTTCAGCTGAGAGCGAGATTCGTCATCTCGGTCACGGCCTAGCGGAGAAAACCCCTGGCAGGGAGGGCCGCCGACGATCAGTTCCGCTTCTGGGTAGGTGATCGGGTCAAACCCCTCAATGTCGCCGTCGTAGACGCCGACACCGAAGTTGGTCTTGTAGGTCAGTGCGGCGGCGGAGTCGTGCTCAACGGCGAAGACTGGCTCAAACCTGATGTCTTCGAGTTCATCGTTGGCTAGGTCGAACCCCAGCGATAGGCCACCTGCCCCCGCGAACAGGTCGATTGAGCGGATGATTCTGGACATCCTCGGTCCCTCGCTTCCTTGATGTAGACGGTAGTGCGATCTCGACTCACACTGATGTCATTATCAAGAGACGAACGACAGTTTGTGAACCTGAGGAGCCAGCCGGAATTGGAGCCCTGCTACCAGGGTTGGCGTATCTCAACCGCAGATACTCTCGTCGGGTGGACTGGGCAAAATAGTGGCAATGGGATTGCGAGTAGGGGCAGCGACTCTGGGCTTTGTGGTCGTGGCTGCGCTCGTGGTTGCTTGCGGGAGAACTGAGCAGTCGGTGTCGCCTTCGGATACGGCGCAGCCAACTTCTACGCAATCTGCCAGCGATCCTGTGCCCGTGACACCCTACCCTACGGAGGCTGCGGCCACGCCAGTGCCTGCGACACCGACTCCAACGACCAATACACCGACTCCGCTGGCGTCGCCGCCTCCCCTCCCGACCGATGCGCCAACTGCTCCAACCCCATCACCGCAGTCAGCAACTCCGACCCCGTCTGCACAGCAAGAGGCATTTGTGGGGAGCACTGACGACATCACTTGGCGGGTGGTGGAGATATTGGGCTCAACCCCGTCGGCGGGGACTATGACCGCCCTCGGTCACCTGGTGGCCAACGCTCTTGTGCCTGATGAAGGCGAGGGGGCAGCGCAGATTTCAGTGGTCGAGGGGCCAATCGTCGGCGATCTGGGGGAGATCACGTTGGATGCGGTGGGGCTGGCGGATGACTCGATACTCGGATACCGGCTGCGCATCTTCGCCCACCTGCCGGATGGCGAAGGCGGTTTTACCCTCAAGACCGTGGAGCGCACGCTGCTGTGCCGACGTGGGGTAAGCGGCGATCTCTGTCTCTGAAATCAGGAAGGCTTTGCAGGGAAGGGCGGAGGGCCAGACTTGGACCCCATCTGAGAACGCGCAATTGATAATCGTGCAGCATTTGTCCCGCGAGTGGATACTCACCACGGTCGACGTATCTCAATGCGGGAACTGATGACTTCATCTGAAGCAGTGAACAACGGCAGGTCAAGATGTTCGGCGAGTACGAGGGCCGACCATGAGTCAAGAGCGTCCACTGCTCCCAGACCGGCTCGCGAGATGCTCTCGGCCACGAAGGTGCGCACAGGGAACCATTCATGCACGACAGATAGAGCTAGGCCTATCTCCACTTGAATCCTCTCGCGATTGCCCCCGTGGCGAACCGCCACGAAGCGACCAACGGTCATCGCTGACCAGTCCAGAGCCAAGAACTCTGAATCAGTTGGCACTGCCCCCTTGAGCACACCAGCTACAGCCAACACTCCCCCGGCGTCGCAGACGACGCTACTAGGCATCTAGGGCGCGTAGTTGCTGACGGATGGATTCGAACTCTGAACGGTTCATCGGAGGGTAATTGCTGGACAATTCAGCAGGTGACAGCCTTGACGCGATACGGGTCAACTCATTTCGTAAATGCTGTTGCACTGAAAGCCCTGCGGCTTTCGCCTGCTCCCGCAATCGCCGCCCAACATCATCATCGAGATCTTTGATATTCAGGTCCATGCACAGACTCTACCAGAATGGTAGAAGACATTGGGAGAATTTCTAGGATCTGATTTTGCCGTTAGGTCCACCCCTGGTCCCTTTCATATCTGGTCGCCCTGCCTCAGAGAGCTCAGGGCCACAATTCATCTTCAGCCAGAGCCTCGTGGAAACGGTCGAGGGGCCAGACGTGGATGCCGTCTTCGGTTTGGAACTCGTGGGTGCCGGTGTAGATGAGGATGCGGCGGGCTAAGGCGGGCAGGCCGTCGATGGCTCGCAGGCCCTTGAGCATGCTGGTGTTGTAGTTGGTGGCGGCCTTGACCTCGAGGGCGAGATGCTCGTTGTCGCGGGTGAGCACGAAGTCGACTTCGGCATCGGATTCCACGGGGGACCAATAGGCGATGGCGTCAAACACCTGCTGGATCTCATTGTGGGCCCTGAGCAATCCATAGACCCACCCCTCCAGCAGAGCGCCGCGTTCCTCGGCGGCAACCGGGCCGAGTTGGCGTTTGATCGCCCTCACCAATCCAGGATCAACCCAGTAGAGCTTGGGACGCTTTCTCTCGCGAACTCGGAGCTTGGCCTCGAACGCCTCCAACCGGGTAGCGAGCAGTGTGTCCTCCAGCACTTCCAGATAGCCCGTCACCGTGGGGCGAGCTACTCCGGTGTCTCGGGCCAGGCTGGATACATTGACCGTTTGCGCATGCATCAAAGCGGCCACCGGCAGGAACCTCACAAAACCGGGCAGGTTTCGGACCGCGGCTTCGGCTCGGATTTCCTCTCGGAGATAGAGCTGGGTATAGCTCTCCAACACCTCGCGTCGGTCTTCGGCCGCCCATACCAGTGGAATCGTGCCGAACCGCAGGACGTCACCCAGATCAAAATCGTCCCCCAGCTCTGCAGGGGTGAGCGGGTACATGGCTTTACGAGCGGCCCGTCCGGCAAGCAGGTTCGTGCCGGCGGTCTTGAGCTTGCGAGTACTGGAACCCAGCAGGGCGAACCGCAGTCCCCGTTCTTCGATCTGCCGGTGGACCTCGTTCAGCAGGGCGGGAATGCGCTGCACTTCGTCCACCACTACCCATTCGTCTGGCTTGATGCCAGACAGGAGGTTCCCGAACAGGGCTGGATTGCCCATCAGATCGGTGAACAGCGCCTCGTCAAGCAGGTCGAAGCGCGTTGCGTCAGGGAGCATCATGCGCACCCAGGTGCTCTTGCCAACCCCTCGCACTCCGAACAGAAAGAAACTCCGCTCGGGCACTGGTAGCAATCTTTTGTACACCATCACTACAAAAATAGCCGATTTTTGACAAGTACCTATACATTTTTCGATCCCACTGGCTCACGGCAGGGCAAACCACCGGATAGGTGCGCGAAGCTACGGGGATGAGTACTTGGGTTGATGTGACCACGTATGGCGATCTGGTGGTGCGGGGGTCGGCGCTGTACGGGGATCAGGACGCGGTGGTTTTCCCGGACACGCGGCACAGCTTTGTGTCGCTGGAGGAGGCGGCCCGGCGGTCGGCACGGTCGCTGTTGGGGCTGGGGGTTCGGCCTCACGACCGGGTGGGGATCCTCATGCCCAACTGCATGGACTTCATCGAGGTGATGTTCGGCGCCTCCCTCATCGGCGCCGTTCCGGTTCCCATCAACGCCCGCTTCAAGGGGCGGGAGCTGGCCTACGTCACCGAGAACGCCGACCTGAAGGTGCTGGTGACCAGCGACATCATCGACCAGTTCACCGACTATGTGGTGATCCTCCACGACTGCCTGCCCGGCTTGGCCGAGGCTTCTGACCCGGCCAATCTCGATCTCGACGTCGCTCCCGAACTCAAGGCAGTGGTGCTGTTGGGCAGCACCTCCCCTGCCGGGATGGTGGACCGAGGCGCATTCGAAGCACTCGCCGAAAAGGCCACCGACGATGAGGTAGAACTCCTCCGCAGCCAGGTGGCTATTCGGGACGAAGCTCTGATGATCTACACCTCGGGCACCACCGCCGAGCCCAAGGGCTGCCCTCTGAACCACGAGTCGCTGGTGCGCACTGCGGTCACCGCCTGTCGGACCCGGTTCGAGCTGACCGACACCGATGTGTTCTGGGACCCGCTACCCCTGTTCCACATGAGCTCGATCCTTCCGCTTATCGGCTGCCTCGACGCCGGATCGTCCTACGTCACCATCACCCACTTCGACCCGGCTCAGGCCATCGCCCAGATGCGCGACGAGAAGGCCACCGTGTGCTTCTCCACCTTCCCGCCGGTCACCCAGGCCATGATCAACCATCCCGACTGGGACTCCGACGAGTTCCAGCGCATCCGGCTGGTGAACAACGTGGCACCCCCCGATGCCTTGCGGGCCATCCACGCCCTGCTCCCCTGGTCCCGCCACATGAACGCCTACGGCCTCACCGAGTGCGGCGGCGTGGTGGCCTTCTCCGGCCCCGAAGACCCACCGGAAACCTGGGCGGTGTCATCGGGCCGCCCGTTCCGGGGCATCGAGGTCAAGATCAAAGACCTCGAGACCAGAGAGACGCTCACTGAGCCCCACCAGGCAGGCGAGATCTGGGTGCGGGGCTACAACGTGTTTGAGGGCTACCACAAAGACCCGGAGAAGAACGCCGAGTGCTTCGACGACGAGGGCTGGTTCTTCACCGGCGACATCGGTTCACTCGACCCTGACGGGCGCATCAGCTATCTGGGCCGCACCAAAGACATGCTCAAGGTGGGCGGCGAGAATGTGGCCGCGGTGGAGATCGAGAGCTATCTCCAAACCCACCCGGCGGTGGCCATCGCCCAAGTGGTGCCCTTGCCCGACGAGAAGTACTCCGAGATACCGGCCGCCTTCGTCGAGCTCAAGCCCGGTGCCGAGGCCAGCGAGGACGAGCTGATCGAGTTCTGCCGAGGCCAGATCGCCAGCTTCAAGATCCCCCGCCACGTGCAATTCGTCGCCCCCAACGAGTGGCCCATGTCCGCCACCAAAATCCAAAAATTCCGCCTAGCCGAAAAACTCCAAGCCGAACTGGGGCTATAACCCGCCGCCCACCGGGGGATCACTCCCGATAGCCGTCGGGCAGTTGGTCGACGTGCCAGATTTGGCTCCTCCACCAGCGCCACCTCCCGGCAATCACATCCTCCACCGTGCAGTGCGGATGAGGCTCCAGCCAGTCGATGGTCGAGTCCACGATTTGGAACAGGCAGCCGTGCCCTGATCGGGGGCGCACATAAGTCTCCCGCCAGTGCGGCTCGCTCAGTTCTGTGTCCACCACCTCATAGCCGGTGGCCTCTAAGTCCACGATGGTGGCCTCCACGTCGTCCACGAAGATGGTCACGTGGTGGAACCCCTCGCCGTGCTTCTCGATGAAGCGATGCAGGTAGCTCTGCTCGTTCAGGGGCTCCAGCAATTCCACCTTCACGGTGTCGGGCAGTTTGAACATGGCGGTGCGGATGTCCAGAGGTATGTCGTCGCCCCCCATCACGAACTGCCCGCCGAACACATCGCGAAACAGCGGCACGGCGGCCTCAATGGAGCGCACCGCAATCCCGATGTGATCCCAGCGCTGAATGCGGGGGGACACCGCCGGATTGGTGTCCAAACCGGCCGGGTATCCGGCCTCGCCCATCGTTCTCCAGCCCATGGCCAGCTCCTCCCGGTGCTCTCACATTCTTTGGAGAGCTTCCAAGTGTGCTATCTAGCAGGGAATGGGCAAGCTAGACGAAGCCATCGCCGGACAAAGCGGATTTCCCCGGGTGATGCCCGGACTCGACCAGCCGCTCACTGTGCCCCAGAAGATCGCCTGTGCCGCTCGCATCCTCGACGCCGAGGGGTACGCCCTAGATGTGGCCGGTCACATCACCGTGGTGCGAGACGACGCCGACGACGGCTCCATGTGGTGTACCCCCTACGGGCTGTGGTGGAACGAGATCACCGCCTCCGACATCTTGACGATCGACGCCGACGGCGAGGTGCTGGAAGGCCGCTGGGACGTCACCCCGGCGGTGTTCATCCACACCGAGATGCACCGGGCCCGCCCCGACGCCCGGGTGGTGATCCACAACCATCCCTACTACGGCAGCCTGCTGTCCACCTTGCACAAGCTGCCCGAGATCACCGATCAGCAGGCCTGCATGTTCGACGGCGACATCGCCCTGTTCGGCACCTACACCGGCGGGGTTGACGACGCCGCCGGCGGCCAGGAAATGGCCGACGCGGTGGGCAGCGCCACCGCGGTGATCCTGGCCAACCACGGGGTGCTCATCGCCGGTGAGACCACCGAGCAGGCCGTCTACCGGGCCTCCAACTTCGAGCGGGTGTGCCGACTCAACTACGACGCCATGCAGGCCGGCCAAACCCCGGTGCCGGTGCCCCCCGACCAGCGCCCCACCCTGAAGGCCGCGGTCAATAGCCATCACATGACAGTGCGGTACTACTGGGAGGGGGCCGTGCGGCGGTTGCTGCGCGAGGCCCCCGAAGTGCTGAACTAGCGGGACCAGCCATGAGCACGAATTCCAGCACTGCCACCCCGCGCACCATCGGAGCGTGGATCCGCCACAAGGCCGAAGCCAACACCGACCGGCTGGCCCTCACGGTGGAGGGGCGGGACAAGACCTACGCCGGGGTCGATCTGGACTCCGACCGTCTGGCCGCTGGTTTGGCCTCGCTCGGTCTGGGCCAGGGCGACCGCTCCTGTCTGATGATGCAGAACTCGCTGGAGTGCATCGACGCCTGGTTCGCCATGAACAAGGCCGGGGTGGTGGAGGTGCCCATCAACCAGGCCTATCGGGGCCACCTGCTGGAGTATCTGATCAGCCAGTCGCGCTCTTCTTCGGTGGTGTGCGACGCCGACTACCTCGACCGCATCGCCGAGGCGGCCCCGAACCTCTCGGGCCTCGAGCACGTGGTGGTCAACCGGGCCGAGGGAACTCAGGAAGCCGGTACCCCCGAGTTCCCGAAGCACGTCACCGTCCACGAACTGGCCGACTTGTACCTCGACTCCCCTGCTCCCGAGCCCGATGTGGACTACCGGGACACCGCGGTGATCCTGTACACCTCGGGCACCACCGGCCCGTCCAAGGGCGTGATGCTGTGCCACGAGGCCAACCTCAACCTGGCCCGCCACACTGTCGACCTGGTGGGCTACGACGCCGACGACGTGCTCTACACCGCCTTCCCGCTATTTCACATCAACGCCAAGTACACCAGCGTGATGTGCGCCATGGAGGCCGATGCCCGGCTCGTCATGGACCGGCGGTTCTCGGCCAGCCGGTTCTGGGACCGCTGCCGGGCCGACGGGATCACCGCCTTCAACTACCAGGGCGGGCTGATCATGATGCTGTGGAAGCAGCCCGAGCGGCCCGACGACGCCGACAACCCGGTGCGCAACGGCTTCGGCGCCCCCTGCCCGATCGAGATCTGGGAGCCGTTCGAGGAGCGCTTCGGGGTTCATCTCAGCGAGGTGTACGGCATGACCGAGGTGGCCATCACCACCGAGAACCGCCGAGGCATGCGCAAGATCGGCACCGCGGGCCGGGAGTCGGCCCTGTACCACGTGCAGGTAGTAGATCCCGAAGACCGGCCGGTGCCCCCCAACACCGCGGGGGAGATAGTGGTGCGGCCCAAAAAGCCCCACATCATGATCGACAGCTACTTCGACATGCCCGACGCCACCGTGAAGGCGTTCCGCAATCTCTGGTTCCACACCGGCGACCGGGGCCGCCTCGACGAAGACGGCTACCTGACCTTCATCGACCGCATGAAAGACTGCGTGCGCCGCCGGGGAGAGAATATCTCCTCCTACGAGGTAGAAGCGGTGATCAACACCTGCGACGCGGTCTTGGAGTCAGCAGTGATCGGCGTTCCCTCCGAACTGGGCGAAGAAGAGGTGATGGCCGTGGTGGTGCTCAAGCCCGACCACCAACTCTCCGAGACCGAGTTGCTCGACTTCTGCGTGCCCCGCATGGCCCATTTCGCCGTCCCCCGGTTCGTCCGCTGGTGTGACGACCTGCCCAAGACCCCCTCCGAGCGAGTGCAGAAGTTCAAGCTCCGCGAAGAGGGCATCACCCCCGACACCTGGGACCGCGACGAAGCCGGGTACGTCGTCCCCCGCTAGCCAGCAACAAAATTCGGATTCGGGGTGAACGTCAGCGGGAGCGAGGTCAATCCCCGGGTATAGACCCCGGTCTCCTCCTGCTCATAGCCGTCGGCGTAGGCGATGTAGTCCATGGCGTCGAGCAGGGCGTCCATGGCCACGGTCAACTCGGCCCGGGCCAGCATCGATCCCACGCAGAAATGACGGCCCAGGGCGAACGCAGTGTGGTCGGCCGCCGCGGTGAACGCCTTGTCGAACTCCATGTCGGAGCGGTGGATGTTGAACCGGTCGGGCTCGTCGAAGGCCTCCGGATCCCGGTTGGCCGCACCCAGCAGCAGCTCCAGGGTGTGGCCCGCCGCCACCGTGCCTCCGGAGAACTCCACATCCTCGTCGGTGTGGCGCATGATCATCTGCACCGGCCCGGTGAACCGCAGCGTCTCGGCGAAGGCCGGGCCGATGAGCTGGCGGTCGGCCCGCACCTCGGCCATCTGGTCGGGGTTGTCCAGCAGGTTGCGCATGGTCAAGGTTATGGCCTTCTCGGTGGTCTCTCCCCCGGCGGTCAGCAGCAGGCTGCAAAAGCCGCGGATGTCGTCGTCGCTCATCTGCACGCCGTCGAACTCCTTGGTCACCATGGCGGTGAGCAGATCGTCGCCGGGATTGGCCCGCCGCTCAGCGATCTTGGGCATGAGGTACTCCCCCATCTCCACCCGGGCCGCCATACCCCGGCGATTCTTCTCTTCGTCGCCGGTGATGTTGGACACGAAGTCCATGATCATCGTGTACCACTCGTAGAACTGGGGCACGTCCTCCATGGGGAGGTCGAGAAGCTGCACGATCACCCCGATCGGGTAGTAGGTGCTGAACCGCTTGCACAGGTCCACCTCCCCGTCGGCCAAGAACTCGCCAATCTGCTGGCGGGCCGCCGTGGTGATGGCCGGCACGATGCTCTGCTCCAGGTAGCTGCCCCGGAAGATCGGATTCACGATGCCCCGGTACGACGAGTGCTCCTTGCCCTCCATCTGCAAGATGGTGCGCCCGTGCACCGGCTCGGTCTGCCACTCGTAGTTGCGGCTGGAGATCTGAGGGTTGCGAAACGCCCCGGCCACATCCTCGTAGCGGCTGATCACGAAGGCCTGAGTGCCCTCGTGCCACATCACGGGAAACTCGTCGCGCAGCACCTTGTAGAACGGGTAGGGATCGGCGTCGTACTCGGGCGAGAGGATGTCTGGGGCGTCAGTCATGGGCCGTATAGTACGGCGGGCTGCAAGAACTTCAAGAATGGCCAGTCAGGGGGAAGCGGAAGATCTCATGAGCAAAGTCACCACACTGCAAGAGGCGGCGGCGTCGATTCCCGACGGTTCCACCGTGGCCATCGGTGGCCTGTCTATGAACAGCGCCCCCATGGCCCTGGTGCGCGAGCTGGTTCGCCAGCAGAAGAAAGACCTGGACTTGGTGGCCATTGTGTCCGGCATGGCGGTGGACTGGTTGGTGGTCGGGGGCTGCGTGCGCCGGGTGCTCGCCGGGCTGGTCAGCTTCGAGGGCTTGGGCCTCGCCCCCAACTTCCGAGCGGCGGTGCAGTCGGGGCAAGTGGCTATCGAGGAGTACAGCGAGCACCTGTTGATCTGCCGACTCCAGGCCCAGAGCTACAACCTGCCATTCATGCCCACCAAGGCCGGACTGGGCACCGACGTGCTCGGCCTGCACGCCGAAAGCGGCGCGGTGCGGGAGGAGAAGGACGGGCCCACCGGCGAGCACTACGTGGCCTGCACCCGCCTCCCGGTGGATGTGGCCCTGGTCCACGCCCACGAGGCCGACGATCGGGGCAACACTCGGGTCAATCCCAAGCTGGTGTGGATGGACAACGAGATCGTGAACGCGGCCACCCGCACGGTGGCCTCGGTAGAGCGGGTGGTGGACAACGCGGCCTTCACGGCCGAGCCGGAGCGAACGACGTACCCGAGGTTCATGATCGACACGGTGGCCCCGGCCCCGATGGGCGCCTACCCCTGCTCATGCTTCCCCGACTACGGCCATGACTCCGGGTTTTTCATGGAATACTCCCAGGCGGCCCGAGACCGGGAGACGTTCACCCAGTTCTTCCAGGAACGAGTGGTCGGGCCGGAGACATGGGAAGACTTCCTGGCCGTCAACAGCGTGGCGACAGGGGCTTCGGCATGAGCACGCCAGTACCTGGCTACGACTGCACCATGGACGAATTGATGGTGGTGACCTTCTCCCGGGCCATGGCCAACGACACCCGGGCATTCAACGGCGCGGTGTCGTTCATCCCGGTGTGCGGCTATCTGCTGGCTCGACGCACCCACGCCCCCGAGTTGGTATGGGCCGCAAGTTCCATTGCTGTCGACGCCGACCCCGATGAGATCGGCGACTCCACCCTCTCGGACTCGCTGTGGGGCGGGGCCTCCATGCTGAGCAACTCCCCGTTCGACTTCTGGAGCTACGCCCAGGGGGCCCGCTACAACACCTTTGCCTTCCGGGGCGCGCAGATGGACGCCTATGGCAACGTGAACAACACGGTTATCGGCCCCTACGACGCCCCCAAGGTGCGCCTGCCCGGCGGCGGCGGCATGGCCGACCTCGGAGCCATGATCCCCCGCATCTACCTGTGGTCGTCCACCCACGATCCCCGCACCTTCGTAGACCAGCTCCACTTCCGCTCCGGCATCGGCTGGGGCGACGGCGGCGACCACCGCGAGCGCATGGGCATGCCCGGCGGACCGCAGCTGTGCATTACCAACCTGTGCGTGTTCGACTTCGAGCCTTCCAGCAAGCGCATGCGGCTGGCATCGCTGCACCCCGGCGTGACCGCTGGGCAGGTGCAGGAGGCCACCGGCTTCGATGTGATAATGCCCAACGGCGATATTCCCACCACGGCGGAGCCCACCGCTGAGGAGTTGCACATCCTGCGCACCGAAGTGGATCCGACCAGCGCCCGCCTCCGGGAGTTTTGAGCAATGCAGGTATCAGGATCTGTAGCTCTAGTCACTGGCGGCGCCTCCGGCCTGGGTGCCGGGGTGGTCAAGACCCTGGTGGACAAAGGCGGCCGGGCCGTGATTTTGGACCTGCCCTCATCGGCCGGGGAGGCCATGGCCGATGACATGGGCGAGGCAGTGGCTTTCGTGCCCGTTGATGTCACTGACTCTGATGACGTCGAGCGGGCCGTGGCCGCCGCGGCTGAAGCTCATGGCCGAGTCGACCTGCTGGTGAGCTGCGCGGGGATCAGCTCTGGGCAACGCGTGGTCTCCCGCGACGGCACCCCCAACTCCTTGGACCACTTCCGCCAGCACATCGAGGTGAATCTGATCGGGCTGTTCGACGTGGCCCGCCATGCGGTTTCCGCCATGTCGGCCAACGAGCCCAACGAAGACGGCGAGCGGGGCCTCATCGTGAACATCGCCTCCATCGCCGGCTACGAGGGCCAGGTGGGCCAGTCGGCCTACGGTTCGTCAAAAGCCGGCGTGATCGGCCTGACCCTGCCCATGGCCCGCGACCTGGCGGTGTGGGGCATCCGGGTGACGACCATCGCCCCAGGCACCATGGACACTCCCATGCTGGCCACCCTCAACGAGGAGTTCATCGCCAAGCTGGTGGAAGACAACGTTTTCCCCCACCGACTGGGCACCCCTGCCGATGTTGGAAACCTCGTCGTCCACTTCATGGAGAACGTGTTCCTCAACGGCGAAGTGGTGCGGCTCGACGCCGGCCTGCGCCTCACCAGCAACTAGACGGGCCGCTTGCTGCCGTCTGCCCCTATGCTCTAGTTCCGAAAGCGATGAGCAATGGCGGTCGAGGCGAGGAGGGGAATACGCCTCGACCGCCAGCTGCGATCTCGTGCTTCAAGCTCCGATTCGCTCACCGTTGGAAGCAAACACATGAACCGGGCCCCGGCACGAGACCTGGACGTTGTCGCCGCGTTGAGTCATGGTTTCGCCCTCAGCACGTACGACGAGAAGGAGCGATCCGCCCTGATGCTCAACGGCGACGTGAACGTACGACTCTGAGCCCAGTTCCTCCACCACGGTGACCTCCCCTGCAATGCCCTCGCTGGCCAGTTGCAAGTGCTCGGGGCGGACTCCCAGGGTATAGGTACCCGGCTCGCGAGCAGCCAGCTCATGGGCCACTTGCTCATCTAGGGGAAGAGCGAGGGTTCCGAGGCGGACCCCATCCGGCCCACCCGCCTCAGCTTCGACAAGATTCATCGCTGGCGAGCCGATAAAGCCAGCAACAAACAAATTCACCGGACGGCTGTACAGGGTTCGCGGTCGGTCGACCTGCTGGAGAATCCCGTCTTTGAGAACCGCGACCCGATGGCCCATGGTCATGGCCTCTACTTGATCATGGGTTACGTACACGGTGGTAACCCCCAACCGGGCCTGGAGATCGGCGAGTTCAGTCCGAGTCTGAACTCTCAGCTTGGCATCGAGGTTGGAGAGCGGCTCGTCCATCAAGAAAACCTGCGGTCTGCGTACGATGGCCCGGCCCATCGCCACCCGCTGGCGCTGCCCTCCCGAGAGGTTCTTCGGCTTGCGATCCAGATAGGGCTCCAAATCAAGAATGCGAGCTGCTTCTTGCACTCTCTCAGCCCGCTCCGGCTTCGCCACACCCTGCTGTTTGAGCGCGAAACCCATGTTCGCCTGCACGGTCATATTGGGGTAGAGGGCGTAGTTCTGGAACACCATGGCGATATCGCGGTCTTGGGGCGGAGTCAGCGTCACATCCTCGCTGTTGATGTAGACACTGCCCTCGTCGACGAACTCCAGCCCGGCCAGCATTCGCAGCGCGGTGGACTTGCCCGAGCCCGATGGGCCCACGAGCACCAAGAGCTCTCCGTCGGGTATGTCGAGGTTCAGCGACTCCACCGCGGGAATGTCGGTTCCCGGATAGATGCGACTGGCATTCTCGTATCGGACTTCAGCCATGTCCCAGATCCTTTCGGCACTTGAACAACATCACTTGATCGCCCCCATCGAAAGGCCGCGAATCATCCGCTTCTGGGCCAGCCATCCAGCCAGCACTACCGGAAGGGTGGCGAGAGTGGACGCAGCCGACAGCTTGGCCAAGAAGTTGCCGCGGGTGCTGACGTTGGAGGTAACCCAGATGGGAATCGTCGACCCGTCCACCGGGTTGAGCTGCACGGCGAGGAAGAACTCATTCCAAGCGAAGATCACGCACAACAAAGCGGTGGCGGCCAAGCCCGGAGCGACAATAGGGAGGATCACGGAGGTGATCTGACCGCGCAGCTTTGCCCCGTCGATTTGGGCGGCCTCGATGAGTTCTTTGGGCACTTCGCTGAAGAACGATCGGAGCATCCACACCGCCAGCGGGAGGTTCATCGCGGTATAGAGGATGATGAGTACCAGCCGAGTGTTCAGAAGATCCAACTCCCGGGCGATTATCCACAGCGGGAGGATCGCCGCCACCACCGGCAGGAACTTTGTGGAGATGAAGAAGAACAACACATCCCGCCACTTGGCTACGGGCCGAATGGCGAGGGCGTAGGCAGCCGGGACGGCAAGGACCAATACCAAGATCGTCGAGATCGACACTGCCCACACCGAGTTCATGAATGCTTCTCTAAAGCCGAGCAAGCCCTGGGTCTGAGACGTCACCTCGTCGAACCGGTCGAATGTCGGGTCGAAGACAAGCTTCGGGTCGGTGTTGGCATCAATCTCTTCTTTGAAGCCGTTCAGAACCATCCAGAAGATGGGGAAGAAGAAAACAAGAGCGACCCCCCAGCTCAAGAGTCCCAGAAGGAAGGAGACAGCTCGCTTCTTCCCAACTTCCATACCAGTCCCGCCTGCCCTCATGGCTTCTCACCTTCCAGGAGATTGGACAGCACCCGCAGACCGAAAGTGGCAATCACGATGGAGGCGATCACCACCACGATGCTGTAGGCCGAGGCCTGGCCGAACTGCCAGCCGCCGCCGATGGATCGCTGGAATACGAAGTAGGGCACGTTGGTGGAGTCGGGGCCCCCACCGGTGATCACATCCACGTAGTCGAAGACCTGAATGAGGTATATGGAACCCAGCAGGATCCCCAACTCAAGATATGGACGGAGCTGGGGCAGCGTGATCTGGAAGAACATCGCCCTGCTCGACGCGCCGTCCACCCGGGCGGCTTCCAAGACCGACTGATCCTGACCCTGCAATCCGGCCAGCACGATCAACATCATGAACGGCGTCCATTGCCACACCAGCACAGAGACGATCGACCACAACGGCCAGCGGGTCACGAACTCGATCCGCTCGAACCCCAGAGAATCAAGCAGCCAATTCAACACCCCGAACGACGAATTGAACACCTGCGTCTTCCACACCAGCCCCGCAACTACCGGCATGATCAGAAACGGAGTGATCAACAGCGTCCTGACAAACCCCTGTCCGAAGAACTTTCGGTCGAGCAGGATGGCGAGAAGCGTTCCCAGCAGCAACGAGAGCAGCACCGCGGAGACCGTCATCCAGACGCTGGTCCACACCGCCTCTCGGAAGAACCGATTGTCGAGAAGATCGACGTAGTTGTCGAAGCCGATGAAGTTCCGCGGCTCAGGCGGAACGATCTTCCATTCGGTAAGGCTGTACCACAGACTCAGGATGAATGGAACCTGGGTGACAACGATTGTGAACAGCAGGGCAGGAACAAGGGGGAGCCGACGCCGCCAACCCTCTCGACGTTGCAGTCTCTTTACCTGCTCCGCTCGATCGGTTTGCTGCGACATGGCTCCCCCTAGCCTGTTCCTGAAATTCTGTTCAACCTAGGCCAAGCCAACGCATCTCAATGAGAGAACATGCACTTTCTTGGCCAGTTGGTTTTCTCGGGTGAGTGTGCTCCTAGTTGCTCACTGCGGACGCGATGTCCTGACACGCACTGAGAGCAGAATCAACGCTGATCGACCCGGCAATGGCAGCTGAGAACTGCTCGGTACAGCGAGTGCCGACATCCTGGAATTCGGGTACGCCGACGTACTGCACACCCGGCAAACCCGGACGGGGCGTAGTGCCCGGGTTGTCGATGGGTGCGGCCAGCATGGCGTCAAGCGTCTTCTGGGCAAAGGCCTGCGCCGCAGCCTGATAGTTCGGATTGGCGTAGGTTGACTCGCGCGTTCCCGGCGGGACTGCGGCCCAGCCTCCAGCCAGCGACTCACCAGCAGCGTTGATGTACTCCTCGCTGGTGGCCCAGCTCACGTACTCCCACGCGGTGTCGGGGTCGGAGGAGTTCTGCGGAATTGCCAATGCCCAAGCCCACAGCCAACCAGAGGCGTCGGTGACCTTGGTCGGCGCGAGGGCGAAGCCGTTGAGGCCCTTGACCGGGCTGTCGTCGGCTTCGAGGATGCCGGCTGCGACAGTGGCGTCGTACCACATGGCCACCTGGCCGTTCTGGTAGAGGCTCAAGCACTCGTTGAAGCTGGCGTTGGCTGCGTCGTCCTGGCCGGCGTCATTTATGAGCGCGACATAGAACTCAAGGGCCTCACGGAACTCAGGCTGATCAACCTGGGCCGCTCCGATCGAGCCGTCGGCGTTGGCCAGCCACCAGGTGCCGCCGAACGTGTTGAGAACTGTGGTGAAGGCGGCACCGAGGTCGCCCCAGCCAGGCTTGCCCCGTAAGCAGATGCCAGCCATCTCATCGGAGTCGATGGTGCGGGCGATGTCGGCCAGCTCATCCCAGGTGGGGGCGTCCGGCATCGTCAGACCCGCGGCGTCGATGACGTCTTGGCGGTACATGACGAACGAGGACTCCGCATAGAAGGGCGACGCGTAGAGGCCTCCCTCATAGGAAAGGCCACCGCGAACTGCGGGGATGATGTCGCCGACGTTCCACTCGGGCGTGTCAGCGGCGAAGTCGTTGAGATCGTAGAGCCACCCGTTGGCCCCGAACTGCGGCGCCTCGAACATGCCGATCATGACCACGTCGAACTGCTCGCCCCCAGCGCCCACGTCGCGAGTGACTATCTCGCGCAGGGTCTGTTCTTCGAGGAACGTGTAGTTGACTTCGATGCCGGTCTGGGCGGTGAACAGACTCGGGGTGAGGCTGGCGATGTCCTCCATCTGCGGGTTGCCAACGATGGCCACGTTGATCGATCGGCTCTCAACTGGGGCTGCGGGCTGTTCGGTCGCTGCAGCAGTGGCGGCGGCCGTCGCCGCAGCAGTGGCCGGTGCATCACTCGACGTGTCGCTGTCATCGTCGTTGCCACACGCTGCGGCCACGAGAGCAAACACCGCGAGCAGGCTGAGAAGCAGAAGTCGAATGCTCCATCCCTTGCGGCTAGTTCTTGTCATTGGCGCTTTCCCCCTTGGGTCGGAACCGGCGGGAGACTTCCTCCCCAACGGTATTTTGCCCGAACCTAGTTGGGTTTAGTTTGGATTGCAAGCCGTAGAATTGGTTTCATGTGGGTTCTTGCCCAATATACCGATATTTTGCCTGTGTCTATGTTGGTAGTAGAGTGACTGGCCGTGCCAGCCGAACCGCCAGACACCCTGCTCCGGAGCCGGTCTCTCCACCGTCTGCCAGCGTCTGTGTCCATTCCCACCTACGACCGCAGCCGACTCCAGCGCAGTATTGTCCATATCGGCGTCGGCGGCTTCCACCGCTCCCACTTGGCCACCTATATCCACGAGCTGTGCCAATCTGGTAACCGCGACTGGTCGATCACCGGGGCTGGCGTGCTTCCCAGCGACCAGGCGATAGTCGATGCCCTCAAGCCTCAGGACTACCTTTACACCCTCATCACCAGGGGCCCCCAGTCCACCGAAGTCGAGGTTATTGGCAGCATCGTCGACTTCATTCAAGCCTCGCCCCGAGCCAACCGGCTGCTCGCGTCTATCGCCGACCCAGCCACCCAGATCGTGTCGCTCACCATCACCGAGGGCGGCTACCCGGTAGACGACGTCACCGGCGGCTACCTCCCCGTTTCGCCGACCGCGGGGCCGACATCGGCCTTCGGCATCCTTGCTGCCGGGCTCCAACAGCGCTACCAGGACGGCCACTCCGGACTCACTGTGATCAGTTGCGACAACATCCTCAGCAACGGCTCGGTGGCCCGCACTGCCACTCTCGGCGAAGCTCACTCACTTGACGAGGGCCTCGCCGACTGGATCGCCGACTCGGTGACCTTTCCCAACAGCATGGTCGACCGCATCACGCCAGCGACTACCGACTCAGACCGAGCCTGGCTGGCCGCGCACAAGGGTTTCAATGACAATTGGCCTGTTGTCACCGAGTCGTTTCGGCAGTGGGTGATCGAGGACGACTTCGCCGCCGGGCGCCCTCCCTTGGAACAGCTCGACGTAGTGACCACAACCGACGCCAAGCCCTATGAGCTCATGAAGCTCCGCCTGCTCAACGCAGGCCACTCCTGCCTCGCCTACTTGGCAGCCCTCCATGGGATGGAAACCATCGGCGCGGCCATGGTTTGCCCAGAATTGCACGACTTCGCCTCGGGCTTCTTAGCCCGTGAAGCACGCCCCGTTTTACCGCCCATTGCCGGGATCGATCTCAACCAGTACGTGGCGTCGATCATCGCTCGGTTCTCCAACGCCAGCATCGGGGACCAGATCAGCCGTCTTTGTCTAGACGGGACGGTGAAGTTCCCCAAGTTCCTACTGCCAACGCTCAGAGCCCAGCTGGATGCAGGCGGACCCATCGGTCTCAGCGCATTGGCCCTGGCCGGCTGGTGCGAGTACCTCGCGGGGACTCCGGAGGGCTTGGCCCCCGATCCCATGCTCGACCTCGCCATGAACCACGCCCGCCGAGCCCAACACTACCCAGCGGCTTTCCTCGACTTCCCCGAAGTGTTCGGGGACGATCTGCCGCGGTCTCAGCGCTTCTCGGATGCCTTCGCCCAGGCTCTCCGCTCTTTACGGGAACGGGGAGTACAATCAGCCATCATCACAGCACTGAAAGAGGATTGAGACCTCGGTGACCGACCAGTTGACTGAACCGCCCACAACAACGCTCTTTCAGACGGAGCGGCAACGTGAGATCGTGGGAATGACGCTCCAAAGCGGTCGAGTCGAAGTAGCCGAGCTGGCCGACCGATTCGGTGTGACCACCGAGACCATCCGCCGAGATCTCTCCGATCTCCAGCGCCAACAGGTGGTCCGCCGAGTGCACGGCGGGGCGATTCCCTGGGAGACAACCGGTTTCGAACCGCTGCTTTCGGTACGGGCCGATCAACACGATGCCGAGAAACGCCGACTAGCCCAGCTAGCCGTGCAGGAACTCCCAGATTCCGGCTCCATCATCATCGACTCAGGCAGCACGCTCACCCGGTTCGCTGAAGTGCTCCCCCGCAACTGCGGACTTCGGGTAGTGACCAATTCCCTGCTCACCGCTCAAGTACTCACCGAGCATGAGACCGCCGATGTGATCGTCATCGGCGGCAAACTCCGCAAAAACACCCTGGCCATGGTGGATGCCGACGCAATTGCCGCCATCGAGCCGCTGCTCGTGGACACCCTGTTCATCAGCAGTGATGGCCTGTCGCCTACCCAGGGTCTGACCACCCCCTATCGCGAAGAAGCCGCGCTAAAGCAAGCGATGATAAGAGCGGCACGCAGAGTGGTAGCCCTCGTCGATCACTCCAAGGTCGGCCAAGACCAGTTCGTCCGCTTTGCCGACTGGTCGGATGTGGACGTGCTAGTCACCAACACTGAGGTGGACCCCCGCATAGTCGCCACCATCGAATCCCTGGGCACCACCGTGTTGCTGGCGTGAGCGCAGGCAGCGCAACAACCAGAGCACGCCACCTCGAAGACGTTGCCATACAAGTTGCCTCGCTGGCCGCGAGCTACGTCTGTGCGCGCAGCGGCCAAGCCACCGCGGCTGGCACCAAGTCCTCCCCCACTGATGTGGTCACCCACACCGACATGGAATGCGAGCAACTCATCCGGTCGGAACTGCTGGCCCGCTGCCCCGGATCGTCCATTGTTGGCGAGGAGCTCGATGACGACGACGGCGGCAACAACGTGGGATGGATCGTCGACCCCATCGATGGGACGGTCAACTTTCTCTATGATCTGCCCGTCGTCTCGGTAAGCATCGCTGCAACGTTGGAGGGCGAGGTGGTTGCCGGCGCAGTGGCCGACATCCACCGCAATGAGGTGTTCTCAGCAGCCCGGGCGACTGGCGCGCGGCGCATGGGCGAACCCATTGCACCAACGGCGCTGACCGATCTGAACGGCGCGCTCGTGGCCACGGGATTCGCCTATGACGCCCGGCTACGGGCAACTCAAGCTCAGATGCTGATTCGACTGCTTCCGGTTTGCCGCGATATCCGCTGCATGGGCTCGGCTGCACTGAACTTGTGCTGGGTCGGCTGTGGCCGCCTCGACGCGTACTTTGAGCGCGACCTGAAAGTCTACGACTATGCCGCCGGCGCACTGATCGCGCGCGAGGCGGGCGCTAGAGTCGAGCTTCCCGCCACCACGGAGGACAACTTGGCCATTGCCGCTGCCGTGGGTGTGTTCGACCCGCTCAGGTCGGTGCTGGTGAGCCCTCGAGACTGACAACCTCCTCTAACAAATCCAACAAGAAGGCATCCCCGTCTCCTAAGCGACCCTGCCACAGAGCCAGCAGCGGCGACTCGTCAGCCTCCGCCTCCTCTGCTAACCGGCTCGCGGCCACCACCGCCTCCCACTGGCAAAGCTCATCGCGAGGAAGCGCCAGAACGTCGTGCATCGCAGACACATAGGACTCATGGAGTTCCCGAAGAACCGATGGCTCGGCCCGCGGCATATGCGGCCTCTCCACCACGGAGTCGAAGGGCCGCAACAGCAGCGACGATCGGACGACGTCGGCCACGGGATGCCCGATAGCGGCGTCGAACCAGTCAATGGCTATCGGACCGGTGGGGCTCATCAGAACATTGCCCGGATGGAGGTCGCCGTGCAACAGAGCTGCGCCGCGCGGCAACTTCTCCACTACCAATAGCGCGTCAACACGCTCGGTGTCGGTGAACTGCGTGACCTCGCCGATCTTGCTCTGCATTCTCCCCACCAGTCCGGGAACTGCGGCGGGAAGCCCGGCCCGCAGGATGCGCCGGTGGACATCGGCCAGCTCCCGCCCGAATGACGCTGCCCGATGAGGCACCTCCAAGATCATCTCCCACATCGACGGGCCTCTCACCCGCTCAAACACCACCGCATCTCGGCTCTCGATCTGCACGACATCCAGCACAGCTGGGGCGGGAGCACCCAACTCGCGCACCGCGGCCGTGAACTCGGCCTCTTCAGCTGGCCAGTGACGGGGAACGGATGGCCGGGGAACCTTCACCACCGCACTCGATCCGAATTCGAAGACGTCCGATGTTCGACCCACCGCCACCAACGGACCTAGGCGGCTCATCGAACACTCCTCCTCATCCCATCCATTCTGCCGCTGGCACTGCGAGGAGGTGCATTCTCCGGGTCCACAGTGACCGCGAAGCGTACGCTAGGCCAGCATTCCTCCGTCGATCACCAGCACTGCGCCGGTGATGTAGGACGCGGCCGGAGAGGCCAGGAAGGCCACCGGCAATGCCACTTCCTCGGCGGTGGCCCAGCGGCCCAGCGGAATGCCGATGCCGGCCTCAGCCACCACCGCGTCTTTGTCGTAGCTGTCCCAGCCGCTGGTGTCGACGAAGCCGGGGGCCACTGCGTTCACCCGCACGCCGTGGGGGGCCCACTCCCGGGCCAGCGCCTTGGTCTGCTGGAACAGGCCGCCCTTGGCCGCCGAGTAAGCCGCCATGCCGGGCAGATGGCGCAGGCCCGACAGGGATCCCACGTTGACGATGCTGCCCCCGCCCCGCTCAATCATCGATCGGCCGAACGCCTGGGAGACCAAGAACGGCGCGGTCAGGTTGAGGGCCACGGTTTTGGACCAGCCCGGTTCGTTGATGTCGAGCACCGGGGCAGTGAAACGGGCCCCGCCCGCGTTGTTGATGAGGATGTCTATGGAGCCAATCCCCTCGCCAATGGCCGCGGCGGTGGCTGACACCGCGTCGGGGTCGGTCACATCGCAGGGGGAGACAGAGACTTCTGCGCCGCCATCTCGCAACTCGCCGGCCAACTCCTCCAACCGCTCGACCCGGCGGGCCACTAGCCCGACTCGGGCCCCATGGTCGGCCAGCACCCGGGCGATGGCCCCACCGATGTCGCCAGTAGCTCCGGTGACCACTGCGCCCAAACCCTCCAGAGGCCGCGCCGTGCTCATGTGAGGCTCACCGGCAAGTGCTCCAATCCCCGGCTCAGCATGGTGGGCACCCACACTTCGGGCTCAGGCCCCAGCTCCAAATTGGGCAGGCGGCGCACTAAGGCTTCCAAGGCAATCGTTCCCTCCAGGCGAGCCACTGACGCGCCCAGGCAGAAGTGCAGCCCGAAGCCAAAGCCGATGTGGTTGTTGGGGTCGCGGGCAATGTCGAACCGGTCGGGCTGGTCGAATGCCTCGGGATCCCGGTTGGCAGCGTGCTGCACCAAATAAACCATGTCGCCCGCGGGGAGCGTCTTATCCCCCATGTCCACCTCGTCGGCCAGGGTGCGGACCTCCATCTTGGACGGCCCGTCGAACCGCAGGATCTCCTCCACTGCCGGTTTGATCAGCGAGAGGTCGTCCCGCAGCTTCTGAAGCTGGTCGGGATGGTTGAGAAGCACCCGAATGCCGTTGCCGATCAGGTTGGTGGTTGTCTCGTGGCCGCCGAAGAGAAACAGCACGCAGTTGGCCACGATCTCGGGATCTTCCAGGCTGTCGTCGCCCTCAGAAGCCTCCACCAGATTGGAAATGATGTTGTCAGCCGGATGCTGGCGGTAATGGGCCACCAGATCGCCCAGGTAGGCGGCCAACTCGACGAGCCCTTGCTGGGCACGGGCCCGACGGTCCCCGACGCCGCGGGCGCCGAACACCAGGATCATCACGTCGTCGGACCAGTCTTTGAACCGGTCGCGGTCGTCGGCGGGCACCCCCATCATCTCGGCGATCACCACCGCGGGGATGGGGTAAGCAAAGTCCTCGATCAGATCGAAGTGCTCCTTGTCGGAAAAGCCGTCGATCAGCTCTTCGACCACGCCGTTGATTCGATTCCGCCAAGCCTCCACCGCTCGAGGGGTGAAAGCCCGGCTCACCAATCGCCGAAGCCGGGTGTGGTCGGGGGGATCCCGGAACACCAGCCAGTCCATCAAGATGTCGTAGGTGGGCTGGCGCTGAGCCTTCTGCTCGTCGGTCAGACGGTCGTAGGCAGCACCGATGCGCTCTGAAGAGAAGCGGGGGTCCCGCAGGGCGTCGAGTACATCGTCGTAGCGGTGGATGAACCACGCCCGGTACTTCTCATTCCAATGGACCGGATCGTGCTCGCGGAGCACAGAGAAATAGGAGTGGGGATCGGCGATCCGCTCCGGCGACAAGACCTCATCGTCGATGGCCAAAATTTGCCCCTCGCTCATTGAGTCATCCCACCTGCTCCAACACGGTCACCACGCAGGCGTTGCCATCGATTCCTGCGGTGCCGCCGCCCATGGTCTCCACTGCGCCGAGACGGGCGTCGGCCACTTGGCGATCGGCGGCCATACCTCGTAGTTGCCACACAATCTCGGCGATCTGAGCCAAACCGGTGGCACCCAGCGGGTGGCCCCGCGACAAGAGACCGCCCGATGGGTTCACCGGCTGGGGGCCGCCCAATGAGGTATGGCCCGACTCCACCAACCGGCCGCCTTCACCCAGCTCGCACAGCCCCAACGCCTCGGTGGTGATGATCTCTCCGATGGTGAAGGCATCGTGAACCTCGAATACGTCGATGTCGCCAACGCCCACCCCGGCCTCTTCATAGGCCCGGGCCGCCGTGTCGGCCACGATGTCCCAGCCCCACACCTTTTCGGTGGTGTGGTCCCACAGTCGGCCCGAGCGCAGGGCGCTGGAGCGAATGGCTACTTCCCCACGCGGGTCTTGTGAACCGCCCAGCGGTCCAACCACCGCGGCGGCCGCAGCATCGGCGATGGAGCAGCACTGGAAAAGGGTGATCGGGTCGGCCACCATGCGGCTGCCCAGCACCTGTTTGAGGGTAACGGTCTTGCGGTGTTGGGCTCGGGGATTGCCCACCGCGTGGCGGCGATTCTTCACCGCTATCGCAGCCATCTGCTCGCCGGTAACCCCGAATTCATATTGGTACCTGGTGGCCGACATGCCGTAGATGCTGGGCATGGCATAGCCCTGGGCTCCGTCGGGGTCGGAGGCAATGGGGCTGATGGCTCCGTCGAAGTGCGACGTCATGGTCTCTATGCCGAAGGCCAACACCCGCTCGAAGCGGCCGGTATCCACCGCCATGCGAGCTTCATGGAACGCTGAAGTCCCGCTGGCACAGGCGTTCTCAATGGTGATGACCGGAACCTCCACGATGCCGATCTGCTGGAGGCTGCGGGTAACGGTGCCAGGATCGCCGAACACCGAGCCGGCATACACCGCCTCGATGTCAGCGGCCTTCAACCCGGCGTCATCGAGCGCTTCTGTCGTCGCCTGCCACGCCAGCCGGGGGCCGCCCAACGAGGTCTGCTTGCCGAATGCCGAGGTCCCCACCCCCCAAATGGCTGTGCTCCGACCGGTCATGGCCCGCACCTCTCCACTACCGGGTCGCCGTGGCCATTCCAGCCCGACAGCACGACTCGGCTGCCGGGAACCAGGGCCTCATCGGGACCCACCACATGGACCAGAATGCGGGGGCCGTCATCCATGTCTACATAGGCCAAAGTAAATGGCGGAGTCCGTCCCGGCACAGGAATCCTCAGCACCGTCGAGCTGAATACCGTGCCCCGTGGGCCGAAGGTGGCAGCCTCCATGGAGTCATGACCGCATACTGGGCATCGGGGCGGTGTCGTGGTCATGGGATGGCGACAATTCGGACACCGGCTGCCAGTCAACTCGACATGGCCATTGCTGAGTACCAACTCGGGCCGAGGATCCGACCCCGCTCGCTCTGGCGGGGTTGTAGACACGGTAGGCACCGGCCAAATGTACCAACAGACATCTTCCACCCTGCATTCGCCTCCTGTGTCGGGCCATCGTTTTACAGCCACCAACCCAGCCGCCTACGCTGCGGGCCGTATCTCGCACAAGGGGGCACAAATGGGCATCGAAGGACTGCGATTCGTCATCACCGGATCGGCGACCGGAATCGGAGCAGCCACCGCCCGGGTCGCGGCCAGCAAGGGCGCCAAAGTGATGGTGTCCGACCTGAGCGACGAGCAAGGACAGGCAGTAGCCGACGAGATCAACGCCTCGGGCGGCACTGCGGCATACCAGCACTGCGATGTGACCGACACCGGCCAGGTGGAGACGCTGATGGCGGCCGCCGCTGAGGCCTTCGGCGGCATCGACGTGCTGCACAACAACGCCGGCATCCACGAGAGCGGGCTGGCCGCCGCTGACCAGTGCAACCTGGAGCAGATGCCCCTCGACGTGTTCCGCAAGGTGGTGGAGGTCAACGCCGTCGCCCCGTGGATCTGCTCGAAGGCTGCCCTCCCCTACCTCAAAGAGAGCGACTGGCCGTCGATCGTCAACGCGGCCTCCACCGGCGCCCAGTCGGCCTATCCGAACAACTCGGCCTACGGCACCTCCAAGGGCGGTATCCGGCTGCAAACCCAGAACCTGGCGGTGGATTTGGCCCCGCTGGGGATCAGGGTCAACTGCTACGGCCCCACCGCCATTGCCACCGACATGGTCACCGACTTCGTGAAGCAGGCCGACGACCCGGCGGCATTCGAGAAGGCGCTCATAAACACTTCGCTCATCCCCCGCTTGGGACTCCCGTCGGAGGTGGGCGAGTTGGTGTGCTTCTTGGCCAGCCGTGAGGCCGGCTTCATCAACGGCGCGTACATTTTGATCGACGGTGGCTCGCTTGCGTGGCGAGGCACGGTAGAGCAACTGGGAATGGAGTGATCCAATGGCAGACAAGCAAGCAGTAACCGAGCTTTTGAACCACGCCGGGGTGGCCTACGACGTGGGCGACAGCGACTTCCTCATCGGGATGTTCGCTCCCGACAACCCCGTGTTCGCGATGACCATCGCCGGCGGCGACCCGATCACCTTCGAGGGTTCGGAGGCCATTGCCGGGCTGTTCAGCGGGGCGATGGAAGAGCAGACCGATCAGCGGCGCCACGTAGTGACCAACCTCTACTTCGAGAACGAGACCGAGGACTCCATCACCGCCATCAGCTACCTGGTGCTCATCACCGTGGAGAACGGCCAGCTGACCGTTCTCTCCAGCGGCGTGTACACCGACGACTGCGTGCGGGTGGGCGACGACTGGAAGATCCAAAAGCGCTTCTTGGCTCTCGACCTGCCCTACTAGGCACGGTCGGCCATAAGCGGCCATGAGCATCGCCACCGGTCTCTAGAAAGGAGCCGCAGATGAACATCGGCCAGATTCCCGCCAAGTGGGCCCGGCAGACGCCGAACCGCGAGGCGATCATCGACTCCACCACCGGCCAGCGGGTCACGTTCGCGGCCTTCGACGAACACGTCCGCCGTCTGGCCAACGGGCTGGTCGGCCTGGGCCTGGAAATGGGCGACCGGGTCGGCATCTTGAGCCAGAACTCGGTGGAGTACGCCGCGCTGTACTTCGCCTGCGGGCGTTCAGGCCTGGTGGCCCAGCCCATGAATTGGCGTCTGTCGGCGCCCGAGCTGGCCAAGATCGTCAACAACGGGGAGCCCCGGGCCTACATCACCCAGGGCGCATACGCCGCCGAGTCGGCCGAGCTGTCCGGATTGGTGAGCTCGGTGGAGCACTGGCTCCAGTACGGCGAAGGCGGCGACGGCTCCTATGAAGAGCTGGTGGCCTCATCGTCGGATGCCGAGCCCGAGGGATCGTCCGACATTGGCGACACCGACCCGCTGTTCATCCTCTACACCGGGGGCACCACCGGGGAGTCCAAGGGCGCCCTGCACAGCCACCGCAGCGTCTACTTCGGGATGCTCAACCAGACGGTGGCCGAGCGCATCGTCCCCAGCGACGTGTACATGCTCACCGGGCAGATGTTCCACATCCCGGTGGTGCTGGCCATGAACTACCTGGCCCACGGCTGCCCGCTGGTGCTGATGAACTTCGACGCCACCTTGGCCCTGGAGTTGATTCAGGCTGAGAAGGTGTCGGCCTTTTTGGGCGTCACCACCATGTTGAACTGGATGATGGCGGTAGAGGGGTTCGACAACTACGACATCTCCAGCCTGCGCAACATCCAATACGGGGGCGGCCCCATGCCGTCGCGGGTGATCACCGAAGCCATGGACAAGTTCCCCTGCACCCTGATCCAGGGCTACGGCCAGACCGAGGGCACCACCATGTGCTTCCTGGCCCAGGAGGACCACATCCGGGCCATCCGCGACGACCACCGCCCCGAGCGGCTTCGGTCGTGCGGCCGGGAGGGGTTCGTCACCTCGGTTCGGGTGGTGGATGCCGACGGCGTGGACGTTCCCTGCGACGGCAAGACACCGGGGCAGATCATCGTGAAGTCTGAGGCCAACATGCTGGGCTACTTCCGCCGCCCCGACCTCACCGCCGACACCATCAAAGACGGTTGGATGTGGACCGGCGACATCGCCACCTGGGACGACGAGCGCTACGTGTTCATCGTGGACCGGGCCAAAGACATGATCATCTCCGGCGGCGAGAACATCTACTCGGTGCAGGTCGAAGAAGCCATCGCCACCCACCAGGCCGTGCTGGAGACCGCAGTTATCGGCGTGCCCGACGACACCTGGGGCGAGTCGGTGATGGCCTACGTGGTGCTCAAGCCGGGCATGACCGCCACCGAGGACGAGATCATAGATGCCGCCCGCGAGAACTTGGCCTCATACCAGAAGCCAAGGTCGGTGGCCTTCGTGGACGAGTTGCCCAAGGCCCCCACCGGCAAGATTCTCAAGCGAGTGCTGCGCGACCCCCACTGGGCCGACGAGGAGCGCCAGGTCTGATCATCGCGTTGCTAAGGCAGCACCCTGATTATCTGGATGTGCTGATCGGGATCGAAGAGCAACGCGGCGATTTCCTGCACGGCATCCAGCTCTAGTGCTTCTAGCTCCTCGATCATCCGCCTCGGTGTGGGAAGCTCGTCGTCGTCGGCGTAGGGCCGGCGAAGCAGCACATTGGTCAGGTCGGCATTGTCGATCAGCTCGTAGTTGTCGCCCACCACAGCCCGGGCTTGCTCGAACTCCTCCGGGGTGATGTCTCCTGCGTGCAGCTCGGCCAAGATGCGGGCCATTTCTGCCTCGATGCTGTCCATCTGCTCGGGATCGCCGGTAGCGAAGACCTCTCCGCTGATCCTGGGCTCAGGCGTAATGCTCATGGCGATCGAACCGGCGACGACATAGGTATCGCCCAGGTCTTCTCGGACATCGTCGATCAGACGGTCGTCCAAAATCACCTGGAGCACGTCGACCGCTATCTGCGATGCAGGATTCACCTCGGCCAATACCTCGTAGTAGTAGGTCGCGGTCGTGGACTGCACGTCGGGCCCGAGCACCACTTCGACCCGCACGACTCCATCAGGCTCGCCAAGTCGGCGATTCACGTAGCTGTCGGCCTCCCCGGCGGGAAGCGTGCCCACATAGGTGCGCGCCATCCGATCCACGACGTCGCGTTCCACGTCGCCGACGACCACCACCACCAGGTCGTCCACTCCGCCGAAGCGCTGCTGGTAGATGTCGAATAGCGACTCTGCGGTCAATGAGTCCAGCGTCTCCGGAGGAGCAACCAGGTTGAACCAGCCGAACGCCTCGCCGTGACGGGCCTCGAGATAGGCCACTGCCTCCTGCCAGTCGGGGTCGGATGCCGAAAGCGACAAGATGATGTCGCCGACATTGGCCGCTTCGGCGAAAGCCTGATCATATACCCGGGGTTCGGTCATATACAGATGCATGAGCTGGAACATCGTCTCGACCCCGAGAGTGTCCGAAGCGCCCGCTATACCCTCCGTGGTCTCGCTGATGAACGGCCCGACTTGAGCGTTGCGATCATCCAGATAGCGAGAGATCTGCGCTGGGCTCAATTCGCCCAATCCGCTGTTGGCCACTGCCCGAGTAGCCAGGTACTGGGCCAACGGACGGTCTCCCTCCTCGAGAGCCGACCAGCCACCCCAGGAAATGGCCTGTAGGCCAACCTCGTTCTCAGAGATGTCGGAGTAGGCGTACATCACCCGGGCCCCGTTGGCGAACTCCCACTCATAGGCATTCTCCAACTCATCGGTTATGGCCTCAATCGGGCCTTCGCTCACCGGATCAACCGGATCGGGAACGGCGAGGAGCTCGGTCGCCTCTCCAATCATCTCCGGAAGCTCACCTGGCCCAGCGGCGTCCAGTGCAGCCTGCAACTCCTCCACCGAGGGAACCTGGGAGGAATCGGCCCCCACCGCGATGAGAATCAGCCCGCTCTCATCCAGGATTTCCCGATATCGGTCGGTAAGGTCGTCAACCTGCACCTCGTCGAGCAGAGCGCCGACCCGCTCGGCAGTGTCTTCCAACTGGCCGATATCACTTCCGGCCAGGAAGTGCGCTGCATAGCGATCGGCGTGCTGGCGGTCTTGGGTGGTGGGCGCCGCCTGGATCGCCGAATCCAGGTCGGCCCTGATGGCCTTGGCCGCCCGCTCCAGATCAGCATCGGCAAAGCCGTGCTCGCTCAGGCTGAGCAACAACGACCAATAGTCGGTTAAGGCCGCCGAGAAATTGTCGGCCCGCAAATTGGTGCCGTAATACCGCAAGCCCCGGGTATAGGAGAACGACGCCCAGTGCGTCGGGTCGATCTGCGACAGGAATCCCTGTTCGTAGCCGTCCTGCAAACGATTCTCCACCATGATGCTGATGATCTCTTCGATCCACAGTTGGCGGTCGCCTTCGATGGTGTTGGGATCCCAGGACGGCAGGCGAATGTCCAGCGAGAGATAAGAGTAGGACTGCTCAGGGGAGGCGGCTGTGTCGAAGGTTGCCTCGGGATTCAACGCCGACCAGGTATCGACCGCACCAGGATCATCTCCAGCGGGAATGTCGCAGAAATACTCCTCCACCAGGGATTCAAGCGTGTCGAGGGGCAGGTCGCCCACCGCGACAACCGCCATATTGGAGGGCACGTACCACGTCTCGTAAAAGGCCCGTAGATCCTCAGCCGTGGTTGCCTCGATGTTCTCGGCCGTGCCACCCGGCGCACGGCCCTCATAGGGGGTGCCCTGGCTGTACATCCGGTCGAACACGTCGAGAATAATGCCCTGGCCGGACTCGTCCCTCAGGCGGTATTCGTCTCGGACAATGCCCCGCTCTTCCTCCACATCATCGGGGTCAATTGTGGCGGCATGAGCCCACTGGGACAGCACGTCGAAGGCGGTACCCACCGAGTCTTCTTCCTCGTCGATAACCAGGTCGAGCATGTAGACCGTCTCGTCGAATGAGGTGTAGGCGTTGATATCCGGGCCGAATTCCACTCCGATGCTCTGCAAGGCGTCGGTGATCTCGTTGCCGGGATACTTCTCAGTGCCGTTGAACAGCATGTGCTCGAGGAAGTGGGCATGGTTGGCCCCCGCGAAGGGCTCATTGAGTGATCCCGCGTTCACCACCAAACGCAATGACAAAGCACCGCCCGGGCTGTCGTTGGACCGCACGTAGTAGGTAAGCCCGTTCTCCAGCGCACCGATCTTCACGGCAGGGTCGATCGGCAGCAGGCCCTCTTCCGCCAGAGCATCGGGGGTGCCATCGGCAGCCTGGCAACTGATCTCCTCTTCAGCCGGGGTCTCAGGTTCGGCGACCTCGCCGTCTTCGTCCTCAGCTTCCGACGCAGCCGTGGGCTCCGCAGTGGCTTGGGGGCTGGGAGCGGCTTCGTCGGCCGCCGTGATTTCACCCGAGTCGATCTGGCCGGTGACCGGCACATGGGTTTCACTATCCGAGCAGGCGGCCGCAACCAAGGCCGCGCTAAGCAACAGGATCAGAAGCTTTTTCATACCCGCCTCGTGGATTTAGTATTCATCTCGGCTCAACAGAGCCCGTGGCCGAACACAGTAATGATCGGCAGTGACATAACCCACACCACAAACCGAGAAACCCCAGCGTAACAGGGTGATCAGTGCTGGCTGTAGCAGATTTCCACGATGGCCGGCTCGGTGACTGCGTCACCCTCAAGCTCGCCGACGATTCGGCCTTCATGGAGCACCAGCACCCGATGGCATACGCCGACTAATTCAGAAAACTCTGAGGAGATGAACACCACCGCCTTACCCTCGGCGGCCAGCTCCTCCATGATGTCGTAGATCTCCTCTTTGCCGTCCACATCAACTCCGATGGTGGGCTCATCGAAGATCAGTACATCGGCCCCCTGCTCCAGCCATTTGGCGATAACCACCTTCTGCTGATTCCCGCCTGACAACAGCCGCACTAGTTGCCGGTCGTGGGGGGTGGCGATGCTCAACCGGTCGATCCGGCGCTCTGCCGCCTGCTTCTCCGACCGCGGCAATGGGGCCGGCACCCGCGGGCGCACCCGGTGGCGATCCAATGAAGCCAGCGTGATGTTGTTCCTCACGCTGAAATCCATGATGTTGCCCTGGGTTTTGCGGTCTTCGGGCAAGAGGGCCAAACCGGCTGCCATGGACTCTGCCGGATGGTTGTCCCTGATCTCTTGCCCGTGGACCCGAACCGAACCCTCCTGGCGATGGTCGGCACCGAAGACCGCCCGAGCCAATTCGGTTCGGCCGCTGCCCACCAGCCCGCCCAGCCCTAGGATCTCACCTTTTCGCACATCAAATGAACAGTCGTTTACCCCAGTATCGGCGCTCACCCCTTCCACCTCAAGCAGCACTTCGCTATCGGGCCGCCCGCCCACTCCCCGGCTCGCTCTGCGCTCGGCCGCCGTTTGGGCGTGCTCATGACCCGTGATATGGGAGATCAGCGAAGCCCGGTTCAGCGAGGCGGTGGCCTCATCGGCCACCAACTGGCCGTTGCGCATCACAATTACCCGCTCAGTGAGCTCAAAGACCTCCTCCAACCGATGAGATACGTACACCACGGCCATTCCATCGTCCCGCAACCGCCGCACCACTGCAAAGAGGTGCTCAATCTCCTCATCAGTGAGCGATGCACTGGGCTCATCCAACACCAGAAGCTGGGCCTCCTGAGCCAGCCCCCGGGCGATCATCACCAGACGCTGCTCGGCCACGCTCAGCTCTCCCACCGGTTGCCGGGGATCGATGTCTACTTCCAGGCGGGCAATGGTCTCTGCGGCCTGGCGGTAAAGTTCGGACCAGTCCACAAACAGCCCCAGCTTGCGGGGATAGCCCAAGCCCAACATCACGTTCTCGGCCACCGACAGATCTCCAACATCTTGCAAGTCCTGATGCACGAAGGCCAGCCCAGCGTCGGTGGCATCGTGGGGCCGGTGCAGTTCCAAAGGTTCACCGTTGAGGTGCAAATAACCATCATCGGCGTACTCAGCCCCAGCAATAATCTTGATCAGCGTGCTCTTGCCCGCTCCGTTCTTACCCACCAGCCCGATGATTTGGCCAGCCTCTAGCGAGAGAGACACATTGTCAACCGCTAGCACGCCGGGATAACGCTTGGTTACCTCGGAGATATTGAGAAGCGGTGTCGGTACAGCTAAAGCAGAAGTTGTCATCGCCGGGAAGCGCCAATGCGTGTAAACGCCATAGCCAACAACAAAATGCAGCCCTTGGCAATATCCCGAACTCCGGTACTATACCCCTCCAAAATTAGGCCCCGGTCAACCGCTTGCAAGAAGATCACGCCCAGCACCGTCCCCGGCACGTTGAATAGCGCACGCCTTGAGGCTGCGGCTCCCAAAAAAGCTGCCGCATAAGCCCCAAGGAGCGTTGAGAAACCACTGTCAGCTACTGCCGAGGCAGTCCTTGCTGTTGAAGTAACTGCGGCAACCAGGGCCATTGCGCCAACAATCACGAAGCCAGATGCCCGTAGTAACTTGACATTTATGCCGGATAATCTTGCCGCTTCAGGATTGCCGCCAATGGCATACATATAACGACCTACTTCTGTCTTAGACATCAGCAGCCATAGCAGTATCGCCATTCCTATAGAAATCCACACCGGCGTATGTAAGGAAAGCCAAGGGTCCGGTTGACCAACACCAAAGTCGCGATAGATATCGGGTAGATCTTCTGAGCCAGTGATATTTCGGCCATCAGCACTCTCATACCTAGTACCAAACAAGATCAGTCCAGTAGCAAGAGTAGTGATAAAGGAAGGCATTCCTATATAAGAAACCAACGTGCCGTTGACAACACCAGCAACAAGACAGAATGCTAGACCAATCAGGATTGCCCAAATCCAATACCAGTCATGATTGACAATAAGGAGCACGACAATCGCCCCTGCCGCCGACTGTATGCCAGTAACGGACAAGTCAAAATCGCCCATTGCAAGAACCGCAGTGAGTCCCAAGGCTAGAAGCAGCAATGGAGATGCTATGTTGAGAGTGTTGCGAATTCCAGGATCTATATACCGGTCATTGAGAATTGCAAACGTCACTACACTGGCTAAGAGAGTCAGTATGACCCCATATTGAGAAATAAATGACAGGACACTGAAGGCAGGACGAGACTTCAACGATTCAGATGGAGTGGTCGTGTCAGTCATTCCTAAAGCCTCCTCAAGTCGGAATTAGTTCCCAAGCGCGATTGAGCCGGCGACAAGACTGCTTGTCGCCGGCTCAACCATAGACATCAAGTATGCGCCACAGTGCAAGAACAGGGCATTATCCGCAGTTTGCGACCCCGCTGAACTGTCCGCACCACTTGTTGCGGAAGTACTCCTCGTAGTCACCCGGCGGGTCTGGCGCCGGAACCTCTGTGCTATCAGCCGGCATTGCGTTCACGGTGTCAATGGTAACCACCTGGCGTACCGAGAAGTTGATGCCGTCATAGTCCGGTGCACGCTCTTGGCTCGGGTGAGTGCCGAATGCCAACAGCTCGGCCACCGCATCCACCTGGGCCCAGCTCTGCCACTCGAGCTTCTCATCCACCGCAGCGTCAACTCTCCCAGCACGAATGTCGTTGACCGTCGTGGGGTTGGCGTAGAAGGTGACCAAAAGCGGCCGATCAGGGTCATCACCATCGGGGTAAAGCGCTCCAATAGCCGATGCGGCACCAATGGATGCGACTGAGAAGTTGATCCATACAGCATCAATATCTTCAAACTGCTGGAGCTTGGTGGTCACGTCTGCTTCCGTACCGGCTACCAAGTTGGCAAAATCGCCCTCCCACAAGTCGACGATCTCGATGCCAGTGCCTTCGATCACCGAGTTGAGTCCTGTGATGCGCTTATCGCTCCAGGCCGTTGGCACCTCCTGCACGATGATTCGGGCCCCGCCGGGGAATTGCTCGGCTACATAGTTGGCGAGTTGCACACCAAGGTCGGTGTCGTCAGAGGCGAAGCTGGCGATGTAGAAGTTGCGGGGGTCCACCTCGCCGCCAGCCGACAGCACCGGCACACCCTCTTCTTCGGCTCGCTCAAGCACGTCAGTTATAAACGCTTCAGGAATGCCGTCGGTGAGCATCACATCGATGCCATCGTCGAGCAGCTGGTTTCCGCAGACTGGCATTTGGGCTGGATCGCCATTTGCGTCACATGAGATCCAGCCCCAGCCGAGGAAGTCCACCGCCTCTTTCGCGGCGTCCTCAATGCGCTTGCCAGCCTCATCGGCGTAGATCCACTGGAGATACCCGATTGTGATGTCGGGCAGCTCCGGAGCCATCTCCTCAGTTGGCTCGGGCTCAGGGGCCGGAGCTTCAGTGGGCGCCTCGGTCGGTGCCGGGGCAGGCGCCTCGGTGGCCGGGGCGGGCGCTGGCTCGTCGGCGGCGTCGTCATCGTCGTTACCGCACGCGGCCGCGACCAGCGTGAACGCCAGCAGAACAGCCAGCAGCTTCCACAAGGATCGTTTCATTGTTGTCCCCTCTCTGGACGATTCAAGAACTGTCCAACGTGTGATCTTCCAATAGTAGGAAAACCGTTTATCCAGCACCAATCCCCTTGAGTCCTCACCCGCTGCCCACCGGGTCAAACTCCACGTGGAGCTCGGCGGGAGCCCGAAGGAATACTCCGACCTCCTTGGCCTCGAATCCGTCGGCCAGTCTGAGGCTTTCAGTGCAATCGAGCACGATATTGAGCGCAGCTTCTATCTCGGCCTTGGCCAAGTAAGAGCCCACGCAATGGTGGCGGCCGAAGCAGAAAGTGGTGTGTTCGGCATTGGCGGCGAAGGCGCTGGATGCCGGGAGGTCCTTGCGATTGACGTCGAACAGCTCGGGATCGGTATGGGTGTACTTGCGCTCGTCCCGATTGGCCGCGCCGATTATGCCTGTCACCGTGGCGCCAGCGGGAATGGTGCCGGTGCCTGAGGGAAGCTCTGCCTCCTCGTGGGGCAAGCGCTGTATCCAGTGGGCCGGCGGGCTGTAGCGCAGGGTCTCGGCCACCGCCATGGTGACCATCGAGCGGTCATTGCGCACCTGTTCGAGTTGGTCCGGGTGCTCAAGCAGGTTTTTGAACAGGCTGGCGATGGCCTTGTCGGTGGTCTCACCCCCGGCGGTGAGCAGCAAACTGGTGAACGACTTGACCTCGATATCCGACAGGCCGCTCCCGTCGATCTCGGCGGTGACCAGATTTGACAGCAAATCGCTGCCGGGGTTGCGGCGGCGCTCGGCGATCACCGGCATCAGGTACTCCTGGAACTCCACCCGGGTTTGCTCCCCCTCCGCGATGATGTCCGGGTCCTGGTTGATGTTTGACACGAACCGGTTGATTGACTCGTACCAGTCTTGAAACTTGGGGTGGTCTTCGTCGGGCAGGCCCAGCATGGCCACGATCACCTTGATGGGGAGGTACCTCGACAGCCCCTCCACCAGATCGCACTGGCCGTCGGCCAGCCATTGGTCGATCATGGATTTGGCCTGGGCCTCGATCATGGGCATGAAATCGGCCTCCAGCAGAGCACCCCGGAAGAAGGGGGCCACCAGATTGCGGTAGCGGGAGTGCTCGGCCCCGTGCTTGGACAGCAGCGTCGGCCCGTGGGCTGGCTCGATCATCCACTCGTACATGTCGGTGCTGAACGCCGGGTTCTTGAAAACGTGCTCTACGTCGGCGTAGCGGCTCACGAACCAGGTATCGGAAGCCTCATCATGAAAGCACGGGTATTCGTCGCGGTAGACCCGGTACACCTCGTAGCGGTCTTCGTCGGAACTGAGCAGATCAGGCGGTGCCATGGCGGGCACTCTAGCGAGGGGGAACTCCCCCGTACCGAAAACCGGGTGAGCCGCCTACCGGGTGCAGATCACTGAGGAACCGTGACCGAACATGCCGTGGTTGATGGAAAGGCCCACTTTGGCCCCCTCCACCTGACGATGGCCAGCCTCACCCCGGAGCTGCCAGACCATCTCGCATATCTGGGCGATGGCCTGGGCCGGTACTGCTTCACCGAATGCTCCCAGCCCACCCGAGGGATTCACCGGGATGCGGCCGCCCAGCGCGGTGTCTCCCGCCCTAAGCAGTTTGGCGGCCTCGCCCCGCTCGCACAGCCCGATGTGCTCGTACCAGTCGAGCTCGTAGGCCGACGACAGGTCGTACACCTCGGCGAAATCCAGGTCTTCGGGCGACACCGAGGCTTCCTCATAGGCCCGGGCCGCGATGTTGTCCTTGAAGGTCATGGTTTCGTCGCCCGCCGCGGCCCACGAGTCTGATGCCAGATAGGGCAATTCGATCACGCTGTTGGGATAGGTGGGGCTAACGGTGGAAATGCCCGACACCCGCACCGGGTTGTCCACTCCCCGGCTGGCGGCCCATTCCAAGCTGGACACCACTAGAGCCGCGCCCCCATCGGAGGTAGCGCAGATCTCCAGCAGCCGCAGCGGGTCGGCCACCATCGGAGAGTTGGCGATGTCGTCGACGTCGTATTCCTTGGTGTACCGGGCGTTGGGGTTGAACACCCCGTGGCGGGAGTTCTTGACCTTCACCGCGGCGAAGTCCTCGGAGGTGTCTCCGAATAGCGCCATGCGCCGCCGGGCGTAGAGGGCGAAATATGTGGGGTTGGTGGCCCCCACCAGGTGGAACCGGAGCCAATCGGGGTCTTCGTGGCGCTCACCGGCATTGGGGGCGAAGAACCCCTTGGGAGTGGACTCTGCCCCCACCACCAGAGCCACGTCGCATACCCCGGACAGGATCTGGGCCCGGGCGATGCTCAGCGCGGTGGCTCCTGAGGCGCAGGCCGCGTACGAGCTGGCCAGCTGGCAGCCGGTGAACCCCAATGCGTTGGCGAAGGTGGACGCCGACACATAGCCCGGATAGCCACAGCGCACGCTGTTGGCCCCGGATACGAACTGGATCTCGTCCCAGCCCACCTCGGCGTCGGCCAGCGCGTCGCGAGCCGCCTTCTCCCCGTACTCCACGAAGTTGCGGCCCCACTTGCCCCACGGGTGCATCCCCACACCCAAAATGGCGATGTCATCCATCACTGTTCTCCATTTTCACTCGTACCGACTGGGGCCCACTTCCATACCAAGTAGTCGTGCTCCTCATCGGAGTAGAGCACATCGATAACCAACTCCATCTCCATACCCACCGAGAGATCCTCCACCGATACGCCTTCTACCACTTGGCCCAGCACCACCAAGTTCTCCTCGGCCAGCCGCACCGCGGCAACCACGTAGGGCTCGAACTCATCGCCGGGAATCACATAGGGCGCAGGCGGAGCGTACTCACCGGTGGTGTACGACCAAAGCTCGCCAGTCCGGCTGAGCAGCACCTCTTCAATCTCGTCCCCCAAACAAGCCGGATCGGAACCAGCCAGCGACTTAGGGAAAAAGTATGAACCCCGACTCCGAGCCCGCCCCCCGATCAACCAAGGCTCGTCAGAGTCGAGCGTAAACAACCCCTCTACCGCGGCCACCTGCGTTCTCGAATTCACACCAAGACCTTATGGGCTCAACCACGCAGGAGGCACCCCCAGAGGGCGGTGGGTGGCACCGTAGGCGGACTTGGCCGCTCCGCCGGCCAAGCCGCCGTAGGTGACAGGACCCGCCGCCCGGACGCGCGCGACACACTTACCGGTTGAGCATTCCGCCGTCCACCACCATGGTGTCGCCCGATACCCAGCGGGCTTCGTCGCTGCACAGCCATACCGCGGCCTCAGCCACCTCCACGGGCAGCCCCAGGCGCCCCCCCGGCATCATCTGGATCACGGCTTCGGCCATCTCCGGGCTCGACTCCCGCCACGATGCCACCATGGGTGTGTCGATCATGCCCGGGCAGATGGCATTCACCCGGATGCCCTTGTTGTTGAGCTCGTCGGCGGCGTAGGTGGTTAGCCCCAGCACTCCCCGCTTGGCCGCGGTGTAGTGAGGCTGGCCGGGTGCGGGAATGAGCGCCGCCCCCGACGCGGTGTTCACGATGGCTCCTCCGCCCTGGGCCAGCATCTGGATGATCTCGTGTTTCATGCACAGAAACACCGAGGTCAGGTTCACCGCGATCATCTCATCCCATTGCTCGAGCGTGAGCTCGTGGAAGAGGCGGGAAGGATGGGTGATGCCCGCATTGTTGAAGGCGTAGTCGAGCTGGCCGAATTCCGACACTACCGAAGCCACCAGGGCTGCCACTTGGTCTTCGTCGGTCACATCCGTGGCGAAGAACTGGCCCTGGCCTCCTTCGGCCTCCACCAGAGCCACCGTCTCGGCACCGCCCTCCGCGTTGCGGTCGGCCACCGCTACGCTCGCCCCCCTCCGGGCAAACAGCACCGCGGCGGCTTGGCCGATCCCGCTGGCCCCACCGGTGACCAGAGCCACCTTGCCTTCCATCGTGTTATTCATGGCCATCTGCCTTCTATTGCCGTTGCTACGAGGACATAAGGTAGGCCACCGCGCAACGGTTACTGAAAGGACGGCAATGGCCATCTCCTCATGGGACGAGTTCCCAGTCCACCAATCACCCAACTGGATTCGCCACGCGGGCACCTCCGACAGGAACTTCTACGACCGCAACTACTTCTGTATGCACGGCTCCAGTGATGAGCTGTTCGCCATATTCGGCATGGGCCAGTACCCCAATCTGGGTGTCCATGACGCTTTCTGCTGTGTGCGCCGGGACGACGAGCACCATGTGATCCGGGGCTCCCGTCCGCTTACCGACCGGATGGACATGTCGGTCGGCCCCATGCGCATCGAGGTCATTGAGCCTCTCCAAAAGGTGCGCTTCATCGTGGAACCCAACGAGCACACCATTGCCATGGACGTGACCTGGGATGCGTCAATCCGGGCCATCGAGGAACCCAACCAATTCATTCGCAGCGAGGGGCGCGTGGTGTTCAACACCCAGCGTTTCGCCCAACTCGGCCGGTGGGAGGGCATCCTATCGGTGGGCGGTGAGGACTTCGCAGTGACCCCCGACCGGTGGGGCGGCGCCCGCGACCGCTCATGGGGCATCCGCCCCATTGGCGAGCCCGAGGGCGACGGCATCCGCCAAGGGGTCAATGTCATGGCCGGAATGTGGAACTACTTCCCGATGATGTTCGACGACCACGCCGTGCTCTACATGAACAATGAGGAAGACAACGGCGACCGCCGGCTAGTGGAGGGCAAAAGGGTGTGGGCCGATGGCCGCCCCGACGAGGATCTGGGCCGGCCCGAGCACGATCACACCTTCGAGTCGGGTACCCGGGTGCTCACCCACTCCACCATCTCGTTTCCTGAGGCTGGCATTGATATCGACTGCCAACCTCTGCTGGTAAACTTTGTCTCAGTGGGCACCGGGTACGGCATGGATGCTGATTGGCGCCACGGTATGTACCAGGGGCCCGATCTGGTAGTTCAAGGCAAGGTGTTGAGCGTGGAGAAAGAAGTCAAGCCACTTGGACAATACGGCGTGGTTGACCATGTGGCCCGCTACAGCTACGAAGGCAATGTGGGCTACGGCCTGTACGAGCACGGCTTCTTCGGGCCGTTCAACCGCTATGGACTCACCGATGGAGCCGCAGTAGCCCCCTAGTTCCTCAGATCCACCATGTCATCCCCGCCGGACACTCCCAACAGCCTGGCCGCGCTGGAAAACCCCAGTGAGTTCCAAGCCCGCCACATCGGCCCCAGCGCCGATGACCAGAAGGCCATGCTGGCGGATCTGGGCTTCGATAGCCTCTCGGCTCTGGTGGACGCCGCCGTACCGCCCAATATCCGCGCCGACAGTCCTCTGGAGCTGCCCCCGGGACTGACTGAGGCGGCCACCACCGAGGCACTGCGAGCGCTGGCTGACCGCAACTCGGTGGTCACATCGCTGATCGGCATGGGCTACTACGACACCATCACCCCGCCAGTGATCCGCCGCAATGTGCTGGAGAATCCGGCCTGGTACACCGCCTACACGCCGTATCAGCCGGAGATCTCGCAGGGCCGTCTGGAGGCGCTGATCAATTTCCAGACCCTGGTCACCGATTTGTGCGCCATGGGCATGGCCAACGCCTCGCTGCTCGATGAGGGCACCGCGGCGGCTGAGGCCATGACGCTGCTGCGGAGGCTCAACCGCAAAGCACCCGACGACCGGTTCATCGTGGATGCCGACACCCATCCCCAGACCATCGACGTTGTGGCCACCCGCGCCGAACCGCTGGGCATCGAGGTGGTGGTCGCCGATCTGGAGCAGGCCGACATCGAGGAGTTGGCTGACGGGGCGTTTGGAATGCTGGTGTCGTATCCCGGCAGTTCGGGGCGCATCGGCGACCTGAGCGGGATCATTGCCGCCGCGCACAACGTCAATGCCCTGGTAGCAGTGGCCACCGATCTGTTGGCGCTTTGCCTGCTGACCCCGCCTGGGGAACTGGGCGCCGACGTGGTGGTGGGCTCCTCACAGCGGTTCGGGGTGCCGCTGGGCTTCGGCGGCCCTCACGCCGGGTTCATATCCGTGCCCGAGTCCGCCATGCGATCGCTTCCTGGCCGATTGGCCGGGGTATCGATCGACGACGCCGGCGCGGTGGCCTACCGGCTCACCCTCCAGACTCGAGAGCAGCACATCCGCCGAGAGCGGGCCACCAGCAACATCTGCACCGCGCAGGTGCTGTTGGCGGTTATGGCCGCCATGTACGCCGTGTACCACGGCCCCGAAGGGCTGGCTCGCATCGCCCAGCGGGTCCACCGCCTGACCGCCATTTCCGCCCACGGGTTGCGCCAGGCCGGCTTCGAGTTGGCCGCCGAGCACTTCTTCGACACCGTTACCGTCCGAGTGCCCGGCCAAGCCTCTGAGATTGTGGCCGCGGCATTGGCCGAGGGGCTCAACCTGCGCCCAGTTGACGACGACACCGTGGGATTCTCTTTGGACGAGACCTCCACCCGAAGCACGGTGGTCTCCTTGTGGCGGGCCTTTGGGATTGCCGCTGATCTCCAGGACATCGACGATCTTGACGCGACCACTCCCGACGCCCTGGCGCCCGACAGCATCCGCGCCAGCGAGTACCTGACCCATCCGACTTTCCACCGATATCACAGCGAGACCGAGATGCTGCGCTATCTGCGCCACTTGGCCTCCAAGGACCTGGCCCTGGACCGCACCATGATCCCGCTGGGGTCGTGCACCATGAAGCTGAACGCCACCACTCAGATGGAGCCGGTGAGCTGGCCCGAGTTCGCCGCCATGCATCCCTTTGCCCCGGCCGACCAGACCGTGGGATACCGGGAAATGATCCACGAGCTGGAACAGATGCTGGTGACCATCACCGGATACGCCGCGGTGTCGCTCCAGCCCAACGCCGGGTCGCAAGGAGAGTTGGCTGGGCTGCTGGCCATCCGGGGCTACCACACAGCCCGAGGCGAAACACAGCGGGATATTTGTTTGATCCCAGCCTCGGCCCACGGCACCAATGCGGCCAGCGCAGTCATGGCCGGGATGAAGGTGGTGGTGGTCAAATGCGACGACAACGGCAACGTGGACTTGGAAGATCTCAAGTCCAAGGTGGTTGAGCACGACGACCGCCTCAGCGCCCTGATGATCACCTACCCGTCCACCCACGGCGTATACGAGGCCACTGTGACCGAGGTATGCGACCTGATCCACGCCTATGGGGGGCAGGTGTATCTGGACGGGGCAAACCTGAATGCACTGGTGGGGGTGGCCCAACCCGGCCAGTTCGGGGCCGATGTTTCCCACCTGAACCTCCACAAGACGTTTTGCATTCCCCACGGCGGCGGCGGACCCGGGGTGGGTCCAGTGGCGGTCGGCCCCCATCTCGCCCCACACCTGCCCAACCACCCGGTGGTGGCCGAAGCCGGCCCGTCCACGGGTGTGGGGGCGATTTCAGCCGCTCCTTGGGGCTCCGCGGGCATTCTGCCAATCTCCTGGGCCTACATAACCGCCATGGGCGGCGAAGGGCTAACCGAGGCCACGGGTGTGGCCCTGCTAAGCGCCAACTACCTGGCCAAACACCTCGATGGGATGTTCCCGGTGCTCTACACCGGCGAGAACGGCCTGGTGGCCCATGAGTGCATCATCGACCTGCGGCCCCTCCACGCCCAGACCGGAGTCACGGTAGAGGACGTGGCCAAGCGGCTCATCGATTTCGGCTTCCACGCTCCCACCGTTTCGTTCCCGGTGGCGGGAACGCTGATGGTCGAGCCCACCGAGTCGGAGTCCAAGGTCGAGCTCGACCGCTTCGTGGCGGCCATGGTCGCCATCCGAGCCGAGATCGACCAGGTGGCCGACGGGCTGATCACGATGGAGGACAGCCCGCTGCGGCGGGCGCCTCACACCGCTGACGCCATCACTAGTAGCGCCTGGGACCGTCCCTATACCCGAGAGCAGGCCGCGTTCGGCCTTCCCGGTTTCCGGGACCGAAAGTACTGGCCCCCGATCGGGCGCATCGACGGGGCCCACGGTGACAAGAACGTTTTCTGCGCCTGCCCGCCCATCGAGGACCTCCAAGAACCCGCCTCGTAGGCCCACAGCCGTTTCGCCCCAGAACCCACCGGCCCACTAGTTTTCGGGGGCTGCCAGATTTGTGGCCTGAAACAAAGGAGACCAGCCGGTGCCCGATGCCATCGTGGAACGAGACGGCCAATCAATCATCATCACCATGAACCGCCCCGAGCGCTACAACGCCTTGTCGGGGGCCATGATGGTGCGGATGTTGGGCGCCTACGAGGAGGCGGACAACAACGACGACATCCGCTGCATCATTGTGACCGGCGCGGGGGGCAACTTCAGCTCGGGGGCCGATCTGAAGGCCATGAGCGGCGATGCCGGCAACGCCGACCCCGAGATCGACGTGGCCGCCCGCCAGGCCGCCGATCCCGAACTCCACTGGAAGGCACTGCTGCGCAGTTACCGGCCCACCAAGCCGATTATCGCTGCGGTGGAAGGCGTGGCCATAGCTGGCGGCACCGAGATCCTCCAGGCCATGGACATACGCGTGGCCGGAGAGAGCGCCCGGTTCGGTGTGTCTGAGGCCCGGTGGTCGCTTTATCCCATGGGAGGCTCCGCGGTGCGGCTGCGCCGCCAAATCCCCTACACCGTCGCCGCGGAGATCCTGCTCACCGGCAAGCACATCACCGCCGCCGAGGCCAAAGACATCGGCTTGGTCGGCCATGTGGTGCCCGACGGCCAGGCTTTGGACAAGGCCAAGGAGATCGCCGCTGTCATCTGCGAGAACGGTCCTCTGGCCGTGGAGGCCATATTGCGCACCCTGCACGAGACCGACGGCATGACCGAAGAAGAGGCCCTAGCCCACGAGTTCGAATACGGCTGGAAGGTGTTCCAAAGCGATGACGCCAAAGAGGGGCCGCTGGCCTTCAGCCAGAAGCGAAAGCCCGAGTTCAAGCGGAGATAGCGGTGGGCGCTACCTCGGGCATATCGGTTTTCGACGTCCACCACCACGTTGGCGACGCCTCAGGGGCCCTGGGCCTGCCGCCCGAGGAGGCTCCCGATCCCGAGGCGTATGCCGCATTGGAGCTGGCCAAGCGTCTCGAGATCATGGACAGCGGCGGAATCGAGCAGGCCGCGGTGATTCCCGGCCACGGGTATCTGCGACCCAACGGCCATGCCGACACCCAGGCCGAGAATGACAAAATCGCGGCCTACCGAGACGCCAATCCGGATCGCTTCCCGGTGGCCATCGGCATCGTGGAACCCCGAGACGGCGAAATAAGCCTGGCCGAGTTGGAGCGGGCCGCCGGGCCTCTGGGGCTGGCTGGGATTAGCTTCCACACCCGCTTCCAAGGGGTGAGCATCGACAACCACTGGGTGACCACCTATGTCGGGGCCATGGGCGAATTAGGCCTGCTGCCGGTGGTCCACGCCCTGGACGAGAGTGCAGAGGAGTCTCTGTGGAAGGTGGGACAGCTGGCCTCTCGCCACCCAGATCTGACCATGCTGGTGCTCGACGGCTACTCCACCCACGAGGGCACCAAGCACTGCGGACACCTGGCCGCCACTTATCCCAATCTGGTGTTTGATTGCAGCCTTTCGTACAATTTCGATTTCATTGCGAACCATGTCCGCCAGCACGGCGCTCACCGCTATGTATATGGAACCGATCTCTACTCATGGCCCTTGGGCCAGCGCATCAGCCACATCCTCGGACAACTCCTGGAGTCCGACCTGTCTGACGACGACAAGGTGGCAATAGCCGGGGACAACGCCCGGAGAATGTTCGGATTGGAGACATCATGAAATTCCTGCGAACACAATCAAGACTTGCTCGCACGGCCACCGCCTCGATGGCTCTGGCGCTGATCGCCACCGCGTGCGGCACCCCGACGGGCAGCGACAACGAGAACGTGGTCACCACTGACCTGAGCGAGGTGCTGCCCGACGGCCTGTTCGACGTGCTGGACCGCATCAACAATCCCCCGGCCGATCTAGATCCAGCGCCAGGATCGAACAACGAGCAGATTGCCGATCAACCAGCCGATCCAGATCTTGACCAGCAGTTTGAAACACTGGTGCCCGCCCAAGCCGACACCGAGGGAGAACTGTCCGAGGAAGAGTTGCTGCGGTTGCGCGATGAAGCGTTTGTGGAATTCTCCCGCTGTATCCGCGAGGAGGGATTTCCCGACTTCCCCGATATCGACAGTTCGCAGATTGTTGACCAGGCGTCGTTCATAACCGCCATGCAGGAGGCGGGAGTGAGCTTCACCCAGCCGGGATTGGCGCCGGCCCTCCAGACATGCGCCGGTGTCTTCACCGAGCTGATCGCCCTGGCCCCGCAGCAGGACACCAACGTCCAGCAGGTGGAGCAGGAGGAGAACGCGGTGGCGTTCTCCCAGTGCATGCGAGACCAGGGCCTAGACGAATTCCCTGATCCAGACTTTGCGCAATATCCCAATACCGGCTTTCCCGGGGCCGGCGATGGCGGTGGAAACATCGATTCTGAGATCCAGACGGCACTGAGAGTGTGCTTGCCGGTAATGGGCGGCGCCGAGCGCAACCAAGCAGCCGCACCGCCTCCGACCGATACCCCAGCCCAAGCGTCCGAACTAGCTTCGAGCACCGTCAGCGCCCAGTCATCGGGTAGCAGTACGCAAACTCCGACCACAGGGACCAGCACTGCGCAGCCAACGGGAGAAACCAAGACCTCTGTCCCGGGTCCCACAGTCAATGCCAGCATTCTGCGCGATACCGAGGAGCTGAACACCGTGGAGGTCGTGAGACGCGACTTGGTCGACACGGAAGAGTTCTCGGGCACCCTCGGCTATGGCGACCCTGAGCAATTGCACACCAACACTGCGGGCATCGTCACTGGTCGACTCCCCGAAGAGGGCGATGTACTCGATGCGGGCGACGTGCTCTTCGAGGTGAACAGCTATCCGGTTTTCCTGCTGCGGGGTGAGCGCCCCATGTATCGGCGGTTTGAACGCGACATGGAAGACGGCCCCGACGTTGAACAGCTCGAGCAGGCCCTAGCTGACATGAGAATTTCCGGCTACGAGGACATGACAATCGATGAGGAGTTCACCCGAGTCACCGAAGATGTTGTAGAAGAGTGGCAGAACCGATTGGGCGTCGAAGAGACCGGTGCCATCGAAATGGGCTTCGTGGTATTCATCGAAGAGCCCATCCGCATCTCATCGGTCAATGTGAGCGAAGGCCAGACGATCTCAGCCCAAGCGGCTGCGTTTAGCATCACCGGCCAGTACCAGGAGATCGTCAGCGATCTCGATCCCGCCGATGCCGAGATCGTCAACCGGTTGGACCGCGTGGAGGTGGAATTGCCCGATGGCCGCATCGCTCCAGGAGCAGTGGTAGAGGTGGCCCGGGTGGCCACTCGGCTGATCAACGCCCAGACCGGCGCCCCGGGAGATCCCACCATCGAGATAATCATTGTTCTATTGGATGGTGAGGCGTCGTCCAGGTTCGACGCCGCTCCCGTGGATTGGACCATCACCAAGGAGGTAACCCCCAATGCCTTGGTGGTCCCCGCCTCCGCGCTGATCGCCACCGTGGACGGAGGGTTCTCCGTAGAGGTGGTGGGCGACGATTCCACCACTCTGGTCCCGGTTCAGGTGGGCACGTTCGTGGACGCCTTCGTGGAGATCACCGACGGTGACCTCCAGGTGGGCGACCTGGTGCGAATCCCCTAGTCGCCCCAAGCCCACGAAGGGGCGTCCAGATGTTGACACAGCCCAGAAAGGTGCTTGAACTGCACCACGTGGTCAAGCAGTACCCGGGTTCTCCCCCGGTGCGAGCACTCGACGGCGTAGACCTCGTAATCCGGGCCGGCGAACTGGTGGCTGTGGTCGGGCCCTCTGGGTCGGGCAAGAGCACCATGTTGAACATTATGGGGGCATTGGACCATCCCACCTCAGGTGAGGTGGTGGTGGACGGGCATGCGCTCTCGAACTTGTCAGATCGGGAAGTGGCTGGAGTGCGGGGTCATCGAATCGGATTCGTGTTCCAGCAGTTTCATCTGCTGGAAGGGCTCTCGGCTCTCGACAATGTGGCCACCGGCAACCTGTATCAGGGGCTCAGCCTCCGATGGCGGCGACAGATGGCCCGCGAGGTGCTGAATCGGGTCGGGCTTGGCCACCGGATGGGCCAGAGGCCGGGCAAGCTCTCCGGTGGGGAGCGCCAGCGCGTGGCCATTGCCCGGGCTCTGTTGGGCGACCCGGCGATTGTGCTGGCCGATGAGCCCACCGGGAACCTCGACTCTCAGACCACTGAGGAGATCGTGGAGCTCTTCTTGGAACTTCACCGGGCAGGCTCGACCATAGTGATCATCACCCACGATCGAGAGCTGGCCGCCCGCATGCCCCGCTCGGTGGCCATCCTCGATGGTCTTATCAGCCACGACTCGACAGTCGGCTGAGATGACCCGCCCCGCTCGGCAACCCGCGGCCCCATGACTGATGTCTCCCGCAGTCGGCTGCGGTCTCGCGATGCCATCTCATTGGGCACCCTCGGACTGCGGACACGCAAGGGCCGCACCGCCATGGCCGCCATCGGCATCGCTATCGGTGTGGCCTCGTTGATCGCTCTGGTGGGCATCATCAACTCGGGAGAGGCCGATGCCCAACGCGACCTCCTAGAGCAAGGGATCGACGTGCTGGAGTTGACCCCCGGCACCTCTTTCGCCGAAGACCCCGAACTGCTGCCTGGCGCAGCTGCGGCCATCGACACCCATATGCGAGAACTGGTCGACGTGGTGGCCTCCATCCGCCGGGTACCGGCCACCGTGCGCAAGACCGATTTGATTCCCGAAGTGGAAACAGGGGGCATCCGATTGTTCGCGGTAGAAGAGGAAGACTTGGACCTGCTCATCCCCTTGCGGGGCGGAGTGGCCGCCGGCCGATTTCACGACGCCGCCACCGTGCATGTACCCACCGTGGTTCTGGGCTCCGACACTGCTCAGGTGCTGGGATTCGACGAGCTCTACGCCAACCCCACTATCCACATATCGGGACACGAATTCGCGGTCATCGGCATCCTAGACCCGTTCACCATCAGCCAGGGCTTGACGTTGAACCGGGCCGCGTTAATCGGATACACGGTGGCCGAGCGGCTCTACGATGCCGACGCCAATCCCGAGCGCATTTGGGTTCAAGCCGATCTGGACGTGATCGAACAGGTACGGGAGCTGCTCCCCCGCCAAGCCAATCCCGAGGCCCCCGGCGAGGTGGCAGTGTCGTCGTTGGATCTAGAAGCACGAGAGATCATCAGCGAAAATTTTGAATCCCTGCTCAGTCTGCTGGTGATTGTGATCATCGTGGTAGGCGCCATCGGGGTGGGCAACATCATGCTGATCTCGGTACTGGAGCGCCGGGGCGAGATAGGGGTGCGCCGGGCGTTGGGGGCCAAGAAATCCCACATCGCGGTGCAGTTCCTCATCGAGTCGGTGCTGTTGACCCTGTTCGGCGGTCTGATGGGCATAGTGCTCGGCCTGGCGGTGGTGGCCGTGGTCACCCAGATTCTGGACTGGCCCTTCACCATCGAGTTCTCCTTCATCATCATCGGTCTGGCTGTGACCGTAGGAGTTGGGCTGGTGGCTGGCATGTACCCCTCGTGGAGGGCATCCCGAATGGATCCGGCCGAGGCGGTCCGCCCCGCGGCATAGATTCGCATTCCCACTCTTTGGGCGATTGTCGAGAGTCGTAGTGTCTGAGCCATGACCGTGACCCTTGAGGAGTTTCGCCAGCAAACCCGGGAGTTCCTCGCGGAGAACGCCGTTCACCGCAGCGAACCGCCCGTGGAGTGGACCGAGGAAACGCTGGTCGCCGAGTGCCGAAGGTTCCACGGCGCACTGGCCGACGCCGGGCTAGGGGGAATCACCTATCCAGTGGAGTACGGCGGACAGGGCTTGGACAAAAGTTTCACCGAGGTGTTCAACCAGGAGCTGTCCCGATACCAGGCACCGCTGGTACCGGCGGCCATCTCCCACGGCATGTGCCTGCCGGTGATGAACGACTTCGGCACCCCAGAGCAGAAGGCGCGCTTCCAATCCCGGATCATCCGCTGCGACGACCTCTGGTGCCAGATGTTCTCTGAGCCCGGTGCCGGCTCCGATGTGGCCTCGTTGGCCACTCGGGCGGTGCGCGACGGCGATGAGTGGGTGCTGAACGGCCAGAAGGTTTGGACCTCTGGGGCCCAGTACTGCGAATACGGACTGTGCGTGGCCCGCACCGACCCCGCCCAGCCCAAGCACCGGGGGCTTTCCATGTTCATTGTCGACCTGTCGCTGCCCGGCGTGGACATCCGACCGCTGCGCCAAATCAACGGGAGCTCGCACTTCAACGAGATCTACCTGACCGACGTGAGGGTGAGCCACGACTGTCTGGTGGCTGGCGAGGGCGAAGGCTGGAATGTGGCGGTGGCCATGCTCATGTACGAGAGGGTGGCCATCGGTGCTGGCGGCTCGGGGGCCATGAGCGGCCGCATGGGCAGTGCCCAGCTCATCGCCGAAGCCCAAAGGCGGGGTTGCAACACCGATCTTGTGACCCGAAGTGCGTTGGTCGATCTCCACATCCGAGAGCAGATCCAGGGCTTCATCGGGATGCGGATCCGCCAGGCAGCCGAGGCGGGGCGGGCACCCGGGCCGGAGGGGTCCATCGCCAAGCTGAACGCCGCGCTGATCAGCCGCCAGGCAGCCGACTTGGCCATCGAGTTGGCCGGTGCGTCGGGCCAAGCCTGGGCGGCCGACGACGATGACGGCCAGCAGTGGGCCGACGGGGTGATTAGCTCACCGGGTATGGGCATTGCCGGGGGCACCAACGAGGTGCAGCGCAACATAATCGGAGAGCGGGTGCTGGGCCTGCCCAAGGAGCCCGATCCCTACAAGGGCCAGCCCTGGGAGGCGGTCCCTCGCTCGTAGCGGCCGGGTGGTCGGCTAGCCGCCGGTCAGCTCAGCCCAAACCTGATCTACCGCCGCGGCAAGCTCTTTGGGAGTGCCGTCGTTAACGATCACATGGTCGGCTATCGCCCGGCGCTGAGCGTCGGTGGCCTGGCTGGCCATACGGGCTTGGGCCTGCTCCTCGGTGAGGCCCCGCTCGATGAGCCGGGGCAGGCGCACCGCCTCGGGAGCCTCCACCACCACCACCTGGGTATAGCCCCGCCCCGATTCCAATTGACCCAGGCGGCTCTCGGTCAGCACTGCCATGTCGAGCACCACCACCTGCACTTCTCCCCCGTCGGCCAAGCCCCGGAGTTGAACATCGAGCTCCGCGTTGATAGCCGGGTGGCTAACGGCCTCGAGGGCCGCCAACCGGTCGGGGCGCCCGAACACCTCGGCGGCTACCTTCCCCCGATCAATGTGGCCATCCTCGCCCAAGATGCCAGGGCCGAAAGCGTCAATCACCCCCTGCTCGGCTCGACCCCCGGGGGCCAAGACCTGCCTACCGATGGCATCCACATCAAGCACTGTTGCTCCTAATTCGCCAAACCGGGCCGCAGCGGTTGACTTTCCCGCTCCGATTCCCCCAGTCAGGCCCACCACCAACACAGCCACCCATGCTACCTACGACATATCAACCGCGGGCTGGGGCTGGCACACTTACCCCATGCGCGTCGAGTTGACCGATGACCAGCTAGAGCTTCAGCAGGAGTTGCGGACATATTTCGCCAATCTCATGACCGATGAGGTGCGCGAGAAGATCCGCCACACCGAGACCGAGGCCAACGAGGATTACAAAGCGCTGATCCGCCAGATCGGCAGCGACGGCTGGCTGGGCGTGGGCTGGCCCGTGGAGTACGGCGGCAAGGGATTCACCCCCATCGAGCAGTACATCTTCTTCAACGAGTCATGGGCTGCCCAAGTGCCGGTGCCCTTCCTCACCATCAACACCGTCGGCCCGACCATTCGGGATTACGGCACCGACCGCCAGAAGGACTTCTTCTTGAAGAAGATCCTGGCCGGAGAGATGCATTTCTCCATCGGCTATTCCGAGCCCACCGCGGGCACCGACCTGGCCGCGCTCAAGACCCGGGCGGTGCGCGACGGCGACGAGTGGATCATCAACGGCCAAAAGCAGTTCACCAGCCTGGCCTACGACGCCGACTATGTGTGGTTGGCGGCCCGCACCGACCCCGACGCCCCTGCCCACAAGGGCATCACCATGTTCTTGGCCCCCGCCGACGACCCCGGTTTCGACATCCAGCCGTTCATCACCATGGGCGGTTCCCACACCACCTCCACGTTCTACGACAACGTGCGGGTGCCCGACTGGTTGCGGGTGGGTGAGGTGAACGGGGGCTGGGGCCTCATCACCAATCAACTCAACCACGAGCGAGTCTCGCTGTGCGCCTCCGGGGGCATCGCCAATCTGGTGAACCAAGCGGTGGAATGGGCAAAGGAGGCCAAACTTCCCGACGGCCGCCGGGTGATCGACCAGGAATGGGTGCAGGTCAAGCTGGCCGAGTGCCGGGCCCGGGTGGAGTTCTTGGACCTGATGAACTGGAAGGTGGCCTACGAGTCCACGGTGAACAACACAGTGAATCCTGCTCTGGCCTCCACCATCAAGGTGTGGGGCTCAGAGTCGATGCACCTCATCTACTCCGGTTTGACCGAAGTGGTAGGGGCTACCGGCCACCTCAAGAAGGGCTCTCCCCATGCCGAGTTCTCCAGCCGGATGGAGGAGTCCTACCGGGGCTGTTGGATTCTGACCTTTGGTGGTGGAACCAACGAGATCCAGCGGGACATTATCGGAATGGCCGGACTCGGCCTACCCCGCGAGAAGCGGCGCAAGTAGCGCAGGGAGGAGAACGGCAAATGGATTTCACCCTTAGTGAAGAACAGCAAGCGGTTTCCGAGCTGGCTAACCGGATCATGGGCGACCGCCTCGACATGGAGCGGCTCATGGAAATCGAAGCCGCCGAAGAGTGGTTCGACCGGGACCTCTACGGCGAACTGGCCGCAGCTGGGTTGGTGGGCATCGGCCTGAGCGAAGAAATAGGCGGTGGTGGGCTGGACCTGATCGCCGTCGGCCAGGTTCTGGAGGCCCAAGGCCGCCATGTCGCCCCGCTTCCTTTGTGGAGCGGGATGCTGGCCGCGCTGGCGGTGGACGCTTTCGGCTCCGAAGAGCAGCGTCGGCGAGAGCTTCCCGGCTATGCCAATGGGTCCAATGTTCTGACCCTCGGCTTACAGGAGTACCTGAACGATGACATCACCAATCCCACTGCCCGGGTGGTGGACGGCAAGTTGGTGGGCACCAAAGAGGTAGTGGAGTTCGCCGCCGAATCTTCCAAGATCCTGGTGATAGCGGGACTCGACGACGGCACTGACAACGGCATTATCAGCGGAACCGGGTTGTTCTTGGTGGACCTGGCCGATCCCGGGATAACCATGGAAGCGGGCGTGTCCACCCGGCTTCAACCGGTACACCAGGTGAGCTTCTACGGCATCCCCTGCGAGCCAATTGGGGATGCCGACGGCGCGTCCGTGGCCTGGTTGGCTGACCGGGCGGTGGCCCTGCTGTGCGCCATCCAGATGGGAGTGGTGGACCGAGCACTGCGGCTCGCTGCGGACTACACCTCCGAGCGGGAGCAGTTTGGCCGTCCGGTAGCCACGTTCCAGGCGGTCACCCAGCGCTTGGCCGACCAATTCATGCACGTGGAGGCGGTGCGACTGTGCACAAACGCCGTGCTCTATGACTTGACTATGGGCAACGATGCTTCGCTACGGCTGCCCATCGCCAAGTGGTACGCCTCTCACTGGGCCCACGACGTGGCCCACGCCACCCAGCATGTCCACGGCGGCATGGGGGTTAGCGTCGACTACCCGCTGCACCGCTACACCCTGTGGAACAAGCACATCGAATGCAGCCTCGGTGCCGGCACCCAACAGCTCCGCACCTTGGGCGCGAGGTTGGCGGCTAGCTAAGTCATCTCCGCGATGTAGGCACCCAGCTCGGCGATGCCTTCTTCGGCTTCGGGAGCCACGCTGGCCAAGAGGTGCCAGACGTGCATCATGTCCTGCCAGGGGCGGAACTCTACGGAGCCGTTGGCGTTCTCGATGCCCTTGACCACTCGGGTGCTGTCGTCGTAGAGCACCTCCTCGGTACCCACCTGAATCATCATCGGGGGCAGGTTGTCGAAGGTGCCGAACACCGGGGAGATGTAGGGATCGGTGGCATCCACGCTTTGCGCGTAGGCCATGACCATGCCGTGCAGGGAGTCGGCGCCGGCAAGCATGGGGTCGCGGTCAGCCCGCTCGGTCATGGAATCGCCGGAGAATGTCAAGTCGGTCCACGGCGAGATGGGGGCGGCGCAGGCGGGCTGCTCCATACCCTCGTCGCGCAGCTTCATGCACAGCGCAATGGTCAGTCCCCCACCGGCGGAATCGCCGCTGATGGCAGTGCAGGCCGCCTCTCCCCCATTGGCCAGGTGCCATTGCCACGCGGCCATGGCGTCGTCCAACGCGGCCGGGTAGGGGTTCTCAGGAGCAAGGCGATAGTCCACGTTCAACAACCGGGCCTTGGCCCCGACCGCCAGGCGGCTGACCACGTGGCGATGGGTATTCAGGTTGCCCACTACATAGCCTCCGCCATGCAAGTAGATGATGGTCCGGTTGCCTTCCACCACGGGAGGCGTCACCCACTCGGCGGAAACCCCTCCGGCGTCCACCGGAGTGAAACTCACCCCTTCGGGAACAGGCATCGAGCTATATGACGCTTCAAAACCGGCCCGGGTCGTAGCCAAATCAGGAGGCGGACCGGCGTTTGCCGCCTGCATCTGCTGCTTTAGCGCGTCGACTGCGGCGTTGTAGGCATCTGATGGCATTTTCTTCTCCCTGCTCTCAGTATCCCCGGTCGGGGTCTACCACGTTGCGAAGCGGCTCATCGGCCAGAAAGCGTTCCAGATTGTCGCGGAACAATTCCATGAGAGCTTCGTTGTAACCCTCGCGGGCGGTGGAGCAATGGGGCGACAGATACATGTTGGGGGCGTCCCACAGCGGGCTGTCGGCAGGCAGGGGCTCTTCTCGGGTCACGTCCAGCACAGCGGCGCCCACCTGACCCGACTCCAGCGCGGCTACCAGCGCGTCCTCGTCGATGATCGACCCCCGGCCCACATTCACCACCACCGCGCCCAGCTTGAGCCGTCCCAAGCGCTCGGCGTCGAACAGATCGATGGTTTCGGGGGTGTGGGGGGCGGATAACACCACCGCGTCGCAGCGGGCGAGCATCTCATCGAGCCCGTCGAGGCCGTAGAGCTCATCCACGTCGGGATCGGTGTCGCCGGGTTGCGCCGAGCGGCGATTTCCGAGCACTGTTGTCTCGAAGGCCTTGGCCCGACGGGCCACGTCTCGTCCGATGGCCCCCAAGCCCACAATGCCGATGGTCTTCCCCTTCACCAACAGCCCTTGATGCATCTGCCAGTGGTGTTCCCTTTGCTGACCCTCAAGCACCCGGATGTCCTTCCACACCTCCAGCAGGCGGCCGATGGCGAACTCGGCGATCGGGGCAGAGGCCACCCCGGCGGCGTTGGTCAACGCGATGCCCTTGGCTTTCAATTCGGCCGGCTCGAGTTGCCCAATGCCCGCGCCAATTGCCTGCACCCACCGCAGTCGAGGCGCCCAATCCCTGATTCCCGGGGGCAGGTCGAGGGCCATCAACACGTCGGCCGCGGCGATGGTGTCTTTCTCTGCCTCTGTCAGGAGCGGCGCAGTGGCCAGGAGTTCCTCGGTGAACCGACCCTTGGCCTTGGCATCCCGCAGCCCATGAGGCTCGAAATAACCGATGTTGTCGAACTTGACGCCGGGAAAACGGCGGTGCAGGTCTTCGAGCTCCGAATCCTCCATTGCCAGCGGATACATCACGACAGCGTTGACTGTGCTCACGGCGGGAACCCTAGTTTCCGACACCGCTTTCTGTTGCAGACAGGCGATAGCGTCGGCTCATGGACACTCTTCAGGGCAAAGCGGCAGTCATCACCGGCGGGGCCAGCGGGATGGGCCGGGCCATGGCTGACCGATTCGGAGCGGCCGGGGCCCGCATCATGATCGCCGACGTGGAAGGCCCGGCCATGGACGCTGCGGTGGCCGAGTTGAACGACGCTGGGGTGGACGCAGTGGGTGTGCTCACCGACGTGAGCTCCGAGGGGGACATGGACGATCTGGCTGAGGCGGCCTTCTCCCGGTTCGGGCAGGTCAACGTGGTGTGCAACAACGCCGGGGTGGGCGCCGGCGGGTTGATGCACACCCTGACCACCGCCGACTGGCAGTGGGTGCTCGGTGTGAATCTTTGGGGGGTGATTCACGGCCTCCGGGTGTTTTTGCCCCATCTTTTGGAGCACGGTGACGGCCACATAGTGAATACCGGCTCAATCGCCGGGCACACTTCTTATCCCAACATCGGCCCCTACAACGCCTCCAAGCACGCGGTGGTGACGATTTCCGAGACGCTCTATAACGAGCTCCAGGAGAGCGGCTCGTCGGTGGGCGTGTCGGTGCTGTGTCCCGGCCTAGTGACCACCAACATCATCAACTCCGAGCGCAACCGCCCAGAGACGCTGCGCTCGCCGATCATCCCGCCCGATCTAACCCCCGAGGACGAGGAGCGGATCCAGTTGATGATGGCCATCTACGAAGACGCAGTGAAGCCGTCCGAAGTGGCCGAGCTGGTGTACAACGCCGTGCTCGACAACCAGTTCTACATCTGGACCGACTACGTGTACGCCCCAGCCATCATGAATCGCCACGAAGACATCCAAAAGGGCCGCAACCCCAGCTTCCGGGGCCAGCTCATCGACGAGGACCAAACCGCCAAAGGGCCTCCCCAGGACGGCTGATCTCGTCTATGCCTGAATCGCCCGAGCATTTCGATCTGGTGGTGGTGGGCACCGGGTCGGGCAACAGCGTCCTCACCCCCGATTTCGACGATTGGCGGGTGGCGCTGATCGAGCGTGACGTATTCGGCGGCACCTGTCTCAACCGGGGCTGCATCCCCTCAAAGATGTTCGTGTACGCCGCCGACATGGCCCACCAAGCGGGCCGCACCGGGCATCTCGGGGTGGACACCTCGCTGGACGGTGTGCGCTGGCCCGAGATCGTGGGCCGGGTGTTCGGGCGCATCGATCCCATTGCCCAAGGCGGGGAGGACTACCGCCACAGCCTCGACAACGTGACCGTGTTCAACGGCGATGCCCGCTTTGTCGGCCACAAAACCCTTGAGGTGAAGGGGCATCAGCTCACCGGCGACCACATCGTGCTGGCCGCCGGGGCCCGGCCATTCATCCCCCCGATCCCTGGCCTGGATGAGGTCCCGTATCACACCTCCGACACCGTCATGCGCCTCGAGGTGCTGCCCGAGCGGCTGGTGATCTTGGGTGGGGGCTATATCGCCGCCGAATTGGGCCATGTTTTCGACGCCATGGGCGTGTCGGTGTCCATCGTGAACCGCTCCGAGCGGCTGCTGCGGGCCGAGGATGAGGACGTGTCGGCCGCGTTTACCGAAATCGTGTCCCAGAGGATGGACTGCGCGCTGGGATCCCCCATTGACGGTGTTTCCCGAACGGGATCGCAAGTCGCTGTTCATACCGAGGCCAGGGATGTGACCGGCGATGTGCTGCTGTTGGCCACCGGCCGAATACCCAACGGCGAGCAACTGGGCGTGACCCGTTCAGGGGTGGAGCTAGACGAAGGCGGCTACGTGGTGACCGATGAGTATCTTCGCACCGGGGTGGAGGGTGTATGGGCGCTGGGCGACATCTGCCATGCCGCTCAGCTCAAGCACACCGCCAACGAGGACACCCGAGCGGTGGCCCACAACATCGCCCACCCCGACGACCTGCGGGTGCCCGATCACTCCGGCATTCCCCATGCGGTGTTCGCCTATCCCCAGGTGGCCGCGGTCGGGGCCACAGAACAAGCCCTGCGGGCCGAGGGGCGGCCCTATCTCCGAGCCGTTCGCCCCTACAGCGATACCGCCTACGGCTGGGCCATGGAGGACACCACCAGCTTCACCAAGGTGCTGGCCGATCCTGAGACCCGGCTCTTGCTGGGTGCCCACATCATCGGCCCTCAGGCCCCCACCCTGATCCAGCAGCTCATCCAGGGGATGCAGTTCGGCCTCACCGTGGACGAGATGGCCCGAGGGCAGCTCTACATCCATCCCGCGCTGACCGAAGTGGTCGAACAGGCGCTGTTGGAGCTCTAGCTACGCCGCGGGGGTGGCAGCAACTGGGCCTGCGCCGGAGGGGTCGTAGATGGTGACCCGGTGGATGCGGCGGTGGTCGGTTCCGTAATCGTCGATGGCGTAGTGCATGGTGCAGCGGTTGTCCCACAAGGCGGCGTCGCCGTCGCTCCATCGCCACCGCACGATGTACTCGGGCTGCTCCATGTGGTCACACAGCAAGGCCAGCAGGCATCTGCTCTCCAGGTGGCTCATCCCCTGGAGCGATGACGTCCAACCCCGATTCACAAACAGGATCCGTTTGCCGGTCTCGGGATGAACGGTTATCGCCGGGTGATCGGTGAACTCGGTCAGCCCAGCCCGGCCGTGGCGGGCGATGACCCCTTCGAGAGCCGCCTTGAGGGGCTGCGACAGCCCCTCGTAGGCAGCCTGGGTATTAGCCCACATGGTGTCGCCACCGGAGGGCGGTGACTCCTTCATAGACAGCAGCGACCCCAGCGGGGGCTGGCGGGCGAACGTCACGTCGGTGTGCCAGAAGTTGGCCCGCGAGTACTCGTTGGAGCTGTCCAGCACCAGGATCTTGCCCTCATCGTCCACCGTGTGGTGGTAGCGATGGTCGGTGTCGTCGTTGCTCACCGCCTCCAGGTCGCCGAACAGCGAGCCCAAGGCCACGTGCTGCTCATTGGTCAAATGAACCTGGGGGAAGAACAGCACCTTGTGGGCCCAGAACGCCTCCTTCAGCTCGGCCGCTACCCCGTCGTCGAGGTGATCGACATCGAGCCCTTCTACCGTTGCGCCCAAGGCCGCCGGCAGCGCAGTCACTTTGATGCTCATGGCTCTATGTTTTCAGATCGGGGCTTGCTCCGACAGAGAGTCGAGCGCGAATTGCTTAGCCCACTGGTAATCGGGCTTGCCGTTGGCCCCCCGCTGGACGGCATCGGCTCGGATGAGCGATTTGGGAAGCTTGTAGGCCGCCAAGCGGGTGCGGGCGTCGGCGATGACCTCGTCGTCGCCCACATTCTGAGATGCCGGGTCGCCGGCCATCTGCACCACGGCGGTCACCGCTTCGCCCCATTTGGGATCGGGCACTCCCACCACCAGGCAGTCGGCCACCGCTGGGTGGGCCTTCACCGCCTCTTCCACCTCTTCTGGATAGATTTTCTCCCCCGCGCTGTTGATGCAGGCCGAGCCCCGGCCCAACAGCGTGATGGTGCCGTCGGCCTCCACGGTGGCCCAATCGCCGGGCACCGACCAGCGCCTCCCCCCGATGGTGCGGAATGTGGCCGCTGTCTTCTCCGGGTCCTTGTAGTACCCGATGGGGATGGGGCCGCCCACCGCCACCATCCCCTGCTGTCCCGAGCCGGGCTCCACCGGTTGGTCGTTTTCGTCGAACACCGCGGCGTTATCCCCCAGGGTGAACCGAGCGGTGGCGGATCCGCCTTCGCGGTCGCTGATCCTCATGCCCGTGCCGGTGCCTTCGCTGGATCCCAGGGAGTCCACCAACTTCATGTCCTTGTGTGCCAGCAGAGCTTCTTTTGCCGGCTGGCTCCAGATCACCCCTGACGACATGACCATGAATACCGACGACAGGTCGTAAGGCTCGCCTCGGGCGGCAGCCGCATCCAATGCCTCGGCCATGGGCCGGCCGAAGGCGTCCCCCACGATGGTGAGCACAGTGGTCCGGTCGCGTTCCACACAGCGCCACAGGGCATCGGCGTCGAAGCTGCGCTCGGGCATGGTGATCACCGCCCCGCCCTGGGTGAAGGTGGCCAGCGCCACAATGCTGGCCGTGCCGTGCATAAGAGGAGAGGCCGCCAGCTGGCGGGTTACCCGGTTGCTGTCATGGATGGCCGCGATGTTGGACTTGACCTGCTCCAGGGTTTCCGGGATCGGCAGCCTCAGCGCTTTGAAGTTGGGGGCCATGGCGCCAATCACCGAACTGTGGGGCCACATGACCCCTTTGGGATTGCCGGTAGTGCCGCCGGTGTAGAGGATCCACAGGTCGTCAGGGCTTCGGTCGATGGGCGGCGCCGGATCGTGGTCGGCGATCAGAGTCTCGTAGTCCAGCGCCCAGTCGGGTACTGGGTCGCTGGGCTCGCCCACACAGATGGCCGCCCGCAGCAAGGGCAGGCTGGCCCTGGCCTCCTCTACCCGGTCGGCCAGCTCGGGAGAGAAGAACACTGCCTTGGCGTCAGCGTCCTCCAAGAGATTGCGCAACTCCCCGGCCAAATAGCGGTAGTTCACATTGCAGGGAGCCGCCCGGACCTTGAACGCCCCGAAAGTGACCTCGCTATAGGGGTTCCCGTTGTACAGGTACAGCCCTACGTTGTCGCCCGCACCGATGCCGAACTCCCCCAGCGCAGCCGCTAGCCGAGCTGCCCGATTCTCAAACTCTTGCCAGGTTCGGCTGACCGGATGACACACCACCGCATCAGCGTCTGGCGTCACTTCCGCAATTTTTTCCCACGCAGTAGCCAGGTTCAGGGGCACGGGGAGTGACATTATCGTGAGTCGTGAGCACTGCCCGAGCCGATGCTGTCCACTTTCCTAGAGGCATAGATCCCGATGACGTGGACTTGCTGGACGAGGTCACCCTGCCAGCAGCTTGGAGCAAGCGCTGGGCTTCTGGGGCGTCCAAGCCGACCCTGTGGGACGCAGGGACCGGGTGGATTTCGAGGGGCGACTTGGCTCGGCGCACGAAGGTCGCAGCCGGAAGGCTCTTCGGTGCGGGTCTCCGCAAGGGCGATCGGGTCATCCTCTCCGCGGCCGCGTCGGTCGACTTGGTGGTTGCCCATGTGGCTGCCCTGCGGCTGGGGTTGATCGTGGTACCGGTGAACGGGGCCTATCAGCGAGCCGAGCTGGACCACATCGTGGATGACGCCGATCCTCGGGCTGCGGTGGTGGACAAGCCCGAATGGGTCCGGTGGCTGGCCGAGCTTGCCCCGGAGATGACGGTGGTCTCCCCCCGACTGGATCTAGACGAAGGCACGGCGCCCAGCCTCGATCAGCTTTCCAGCGGCGATCCTGCGCTGTTGGGCTATACGTCGGGAACCACCGGGGTACCCAAAGGAGCGGTGCTGACCCATGGGAACTTGCTGGCCGGAGCCGAGTCGGTGCGCATTGCCTGGCGTTGGACGCCCGACGACCGCCTGGTATTGGCCCTGCCCCTATTTCACATGCACGGACTGGGGGTGGGGCTCCACGGCACCCTGCTGACCGGCGCCTCCGCGGTGCTGCTTGACGGGTTCTCCCCCGACGCGGTGCTGGATGCCGCCCAAGCCCACGACGCCACGCTCTTTTTCGGCGTGCCCACCATGTACACCCGCCTGGCCCAGTCGCCCAGGGTTGGAGAGCTCGCCAGTCTTCGGCTCTGCGTGGCCGGGTCTGCTCCTCTGTCCGCTGATCTGCACCACCACCTTGAAGTGGCCGCCGGAGTGCGGGTGCTAGAGCGCTACGGCATGACCGAGACCATCATGCTGGTGTCCAACCCTTACGACGAGGAGCGCCGAGCCGGCACAGTGGGCTTCCCCCTCCCTGGCGTAGAGCTGCGGTTAGCCCCCGACAGCAGCGAAGTCCTGGTGCGGGGGCCCAACGTCTTTGCTGGATACTGGCGCCGTCCCGAGGCCACCGACGAGGCATTTGACCAAGACCGCTGGTTCCGCACCGGCGATTTAGGCGAGTTCGACGAAGCTGGCTATCTGAAACTGCGGGGCCGGGCCAAGGAATTGGTGATCTCCGGAGGCCTGAACGTCTACCCCCGCGAGGTAGAAGATGCCCTGCGCTCCCACCCTGAAGTCGACGACGTAGCCATCACCGGCACCCCCGACGAGGAGTGGGGCGAGCTAGTCACCGCATGGGTGGTGCCAGCCTCTCGAAAGGCCCCCGACCTGGACGACCTGCGCTCCCACCTAGAGGGCATGTGCGCCGACTTCAAACACCCCCGCATACTCCACCTGGTCAAAGAACTCCCCCGCAACGCGCTGGGCAAAGTACAAAAGCACCTCTTGGGCTAGAGCGGCTTCAAATGCTCACAAAGGGGGCCGAGCAAAGCCTCCACAAAGCCGTCGTCGCAGTACAGCTTCTCCCCGGTGAGCAGGTTCCCTTCCGCAGGCATCATGGACATGACCATGTGGCGGGTCTGGCCGTCGATCTCCACCCAGTACTCCTGGATGGCGCACTGGTCGTTGGTCCACTCCCCCAGCACCCCGTAGCCGGTCACCCGCTGGGCGAACTGCGGATACTGCTCCAGATAGAACGTCCGGGCCAGGTCGCCACCGGTGAACCCCTTGCCCATCGGCCAAAACTCATAGGTGGGCTCGTCCACCAACGTGGCCAGTGTTCGCTCGGCGTCATTCTCCGCTTCGGCCGCGGCGTGCTCACGGGCTAGGTCCAGGATCTCTTCAGGCGTCATTGCCGGAGCTTAGTGGTGTGTCGTTTCAGTCCATGCAGAGGTACGTTGCTGGAGTGAGCTCGGCCAAGCCCCTGGATGGCGTGCTGGTGGTCTCTATCGAACAAGCAGTGGCCGCGCCGCTGACATCGTGTCGGCTGGCCGACGCCGGAGCCAGGGTGATCAAAATCGAGCGAGCCGAGGGCGACTTCTCCCGGGGCTACGACGCGGCCGCCGACGGGCTGTCCAGCTACTTCGCATGGCTCAACCGGGGCAAGGAGTCGATCGTTCTCGACCTCAAAGACGGTGAAGACCAAGCACTGCTGAGCCGGATGATCGAACGGGCCGACGTTTACATCCAGAATCTGGCCGTGGGCGCGGCCCAGCGGCTGGGTTTCGGCTCAGAGTCCCTGCGTGAGCAGGATCCCCGCCTGGTGACCTGCGATATCTCCGGCTACGGACCGACCGGGCCGTATGCCCAAATGAAGGCCTACGACCTGCTGGTGCAGGCCGAAAGCGGCCTGGTGTCGGTGTCAGGAGCACCGGGGCCGCTCGGTCGAGTGGGGGTGTCGGTGGCCGACATCGCCACCGGAGAGGCCGCGGCCCGGGCCATCAGCCAGGCATTGGTCCGCCAAGCCCGCACCGGCGAAGGCGCGAACATCGAGGTCTCGCTGTTCTCCACCATGGCCGAATGGATGACCGTTCCCCTGCTACACCATGACTACCTCGGCCAGGGACCTGAACGAGTCGGGCTGGCCCACCCGTCCATCGCCCCCTACGGCGGGTTTGCCACCTCCGACGGCACTACCCTGCTCATCGCCGTGCAGTCCGACCGGGAGTGGCGCACCCTGTGCGAAGAAGTGCTCGACCGACCGGACCTGTCTCACGATCCCCGCTTCGCCACCAACAAGGCTCGAGTCACGAACCGTGCCGCGACCGACGACGCTGTAGCCGAGGTGTTCGCCCGCCTGAGCACAGATGGACTCCACATCAAGCTCACCGACTGCCGGATGGCCTTCGGCGCAGTCAACGACGTGGCCGGACTCTCCGCTCACCCCCAGCTCAACCGAATCAATGTGACCCACGCCGACGGCACCGTCGACCTTCCCGCCCCCGCCACCACCGCCGACTGGGACCAGGCCGCTCCCGACGACTCCCCCTCTATCCCGGCTCTCAACCAGCACGGCCCCCAAATCCGAGCCGAGTTTGCTTAGTTGAAGCGCTGGCGGAGGCGGAATTTCTCTACTTTGCCGTTGCCGGTGCGGGGAAGCTCGTCGATGAGCTGAATGGTGGTGGGGACCTTGTAGGGGGCCAGGGTGCCTTCGGTATGGGTTCGTAGGTCGTCCTCGGTGGGGAGCTCGTAGCCGTCGGCTACCACGATGAACGCGGCCACTGTCTCGCCCAGTACCGGGTCGGGGCGGGCCACCACGGCGATGTCGCCCACCGCGGGGTGGGTGCGCAGGGCGGTCTCCACCTCGATGGTGGACAGGTTCTCCCCGCCTCGGCGCACGATGTCCTTTTGGCGGTCGACGAAGTACAAGTAGCCATCGTCGTCCACGTAGCCCAGGTCGCCGGTGCGGAACCAGTCTCCTGAGGTGGCGGCCTCGGTGGCCTCGGGGTCCTCGATGTAGCCGTTGAACCCGATGGTGGACCGCAGAAAGCAGATCTCCCCGGTTTCACCCGTCGGCGCCTCGGAGCCGTCGGGCAGAAATATCCGCAGCACCGACCCCTCGAACGGCTTGCCTACCGAGCCGGGCCGGCGGGGCTCGTCCAACCGGGTGTAGGTTCCCGACCCGGCCTCGGTCATGCCGTACCAGTCCATGCACGGCACCCCATAGCGCTCCTCGATCTGCTCGATGATTGGGGCGCAGCCCAACGGGATCATCACCCTCAGCGAATGCGATTTCTCATGGGGACCAGGGGGCTGGGCCATCAAGATGTTGATGATGGGCACCAGGGTGAGGAAGTAGGTCGGGCGGTAGAGGTCGACCAGCGCCCAGAAACGCGACGCCGAGAACTTGCGCTGCATGACCACGCTGGCTCCCCGGCTCAACGCCGACATGGCCCCACCCATGGCATTGCCGTGGAACAGCGGGGTCACCACCAGCGAGCGATCGGTGTGGCTCAGCCCGAACATCTCCTCATAGGGCACCGCCCCGCCGGCAAACAGCTCAGGGCTCATGGGCACCGCTTTGGGGCGCCCGGTGGTAGTGCCCGAGGTGTAGAGCACGTTGCCCTCCACAAACCCGTCCACCGGGGGCAGGTCCAGGCCCGCGCCCTCCGGCGCCTCGCCGATGAGATCGGCCAGCAGCAACGCCCCGTCCACCGGCTCGTCCACGCTCACCACTGCTTCCACCAAGTCCATGCCCGAGGTGAGGGCCACCGCCCGCTCGGCCCGCTCGGCCTCAGCGAACACCAAGCGGCACCGAGAGTGGTTGAGCACGAAATCCAGTTCCGGATCGGTCCACTCCGGGTTGATGGGAACGCCCGCTAAGCCGATGGCCTGCATGCCCAGCTGGCACTCGATGTACTCGGGGCGGTTCTGCATCCAGATGCAAGCCCGATCGCCCAGGCCCAAACCGAAGCGGGTTTGGAATTGATGGGCTAGAGCCCCGCCGTGGGCCGCCAGCTCTCGGAAGGAGCGGTGTCCATCCTGCTCAGTGAGCACGGCCAGTTTGTCGGGCCAGGTGTGGCTGAAGTCGCGGACGACGTCATACAAGGTCGGCATCGCCGGGCAGCCTAGTGAGGGGGAGGCTCAAGCCGCTGGTTCAAGTCACCACGTCGGCCGCACCCCCGTCGATGCGAAGGTGGGCGCCGTGGATCTGGCGGGCCCGGTCGCTGCACACGAAAGCCACCAACTCCCCCACATCGGACACTGTGGCGATGCGCCCGGTAAGCGTGGGCATGATCTCGGTGGTGACGTGGCGCTCGATCTCGGCCCAATCGGTGGAACGGCCCTCCCGCTCGGCCTGACGAGTCCACATTTCCACCAGCTCTGGAGTGGCGATAGCCCCCGGGCTCACGCAGTTCACCGTCACCCCAGTGCCGGCCAATTCCCGGGCCAGGCTCACCGTCATAGCCGGGAGCGCGCCCTTGGCCGCGTAGTAACCCGGAATGCGATCGCCGGGACGAGTCGCGCCCACGGTCGAGACAAGCACGATCCGGCCCCAACCCTGCTCCATCATGGCGGGAACCATGAGTCGGGTCATCCGAACCGCGGTGAGCACATTGCGGTTGTAGGCATCCACCCAGACATCCGTGCCGTCATCTCCCCAAGTGCCGCCCACCGCCACGCCGTAGTTGTTGACCAGGATGTCCACTGGGCCGCACTGGCTGACCACCGTTTCGGCACCCTCATCGGTGCAGATGTCCCCCCACACTGCTCGAACCGGCGACCCCAGCTCATCGGCCAGCCAGTCGGCCTGCCCCTCCTCAAATCCGTGAACCACCACCTCAGCGCCTTCGGCGGCCAGAACTCGGGCGACCCCGCTGCCCGTGCCCCGATAGCTCCCCGTCACCAGCGCCACTTTGCCCGATAAGCCCAAATCCATGTCCCGACACTGCCACAGGTGTGCCGGCCCACGCATGGCCGCTATCAGTACCGCCCGAATATGACCCCCAGACCGGCAGAGCCCGGTCTGTAGTGTTGAGATGCAATGAGCAGTTCGACCGGGCGATTGTTCCGGGTAACGACCTTCGGGGAATCCCACGGTGGAGGCATCGGCGCGGTAGTGGATGGCTGTCCACCCCGGCTTCCGCTGGACGAGAAGATGATCCAGCACGATCTCGACCGGAGGCGTCCTGGTCAGAGCCGGCTCACCACGCTGCGGGACGAGGCCGACAAGGTACAGATCCTCTCGGGGACATTCGAGGGCCAAACGCTGGGATCGCCTATTGCCGTGTTGGTGGGCAACACCGATGCCCGGCCCAGCGCGTATGAGGACTTCAAGGACGTCTACCGTCCCTCCCACGCCGACTACACCACCGAGGCCAAGTACGGCATACGCAACTGGCAGGGAGGGGGGCGAGCCAGCGCCCGGGAAACCATCGGCCGGGTGGCGGCCGGCGCCATCGCCCGCCAGCTCCTTCGGACCGTGGCCGACATCGAGGTGCTGGCCTGGGTACGCCAGGTGAGCACCATTACGGCCGATGTCGATCACACTGCGGTGACGTTGGCCGACGTGGAGGCCGACGCCACCCGATGCCCGTCGCCCGAACACGCGGAGGCCATGACCGAGGCCATCGAAGCGGCCCGCCGCGACGGCAACTCGCTGGGCGGAATAGTCGAATGCGTGGCCCGAAGGGTCCCCCCGGGTCTAGGCGAACCGGTGTTCGACAAGCTGGAAGCCGACTTCGCCAAAGCCGCGCTGTCGTTACCCGCGGCCAAGGGCTTCGAGATTGGCTCGGGCTTCGCCGGGGTGACCATGACCGGCCGAGAGCACAACGACCCCTTTGCCCCTGGGCCAGACGGTCGGCCCCGCACTACTGCCAATCGTTCCGGTGGAGTACAGGGCGGCATCAGCAATGGCGAGGACATTGTGATCCGAGTGGCGTTCAAACCCACCGCCACTATTGCGTCGCCCCAGGAGACAGTCGACCGCGACAACAACCCGGTCACGCTGGCCGCCCGCGGTCGCCACGATCCGTGCGTACTGCCCCGAGCAGTTCCCATGGTGGAGGCCCAAGTGCTTCTGGTGTTGGCCGATCACTGGTTGCGCCAACAGGCCGTGGGCATCATCGACGGCTGCTGACGATATGGCCAAACCTGCCGAGAAAGCCATCACCCCCGATGACCAGCGCCTGCTCTTCGAGATCGAGGACCGCATTGCTGTCATCACCTTGAACCGGCCTGAGGCCCGCAACGCCATGACCAAGCGGATGCGCAACGACCTGTGCACTGCGCTGCGGGCAGCCGATGCCGACGACGGAGTGGACGCCGTCATCCTCACCGGAGCCGACCCGGTGTTCACTGGCGGCGTAGACCTGCGAGAAGTGGCCGCCGACGGCGTGTCAGAAAAACCTGACGGGAACAAGCGGCAAGCCGAGGACCCAGCCCAGGCCTGTCGAGACACCGCCAAGCCCTTGATCTGCGCGGTGAACGGGACCTGCGTCACCGGCGGCCTGGAAATCGCCCTTAGCTGCGACTTCATCATGGCCTCCGACCAGGCGCGATTCGCCGACACCCACGCCAAAATCGGTGTCATCGCCGCCTGGGGAATGACCGCGCTGTTGCCCCGAGCGGTGGGCAAGCGCATGGCCAAGGAGATGACCGCCACCGCCCGCTTCGTCTACGCCGAAGAGGCTCTCCGCATAGGCCTGGTCAACCACGTCGTCCCCCACAGCGAGCTTCTGGAAAATGCCATAGGGCTAGCCGCCCAGATCGTGGCCTCCACCACCCCCGCCACCGCAGCCACCATGCGTATCTACGACGACACCGATGGGATGAGCTTCGTCGAAGCCAAAGAAGTTGAAGAACAGGCCATGCGCGACTGGACTGTCGACACCGACGATATGCAACGCCGCGGCCTGGGAAAGTGAAGCTGACATGAGCAACCCTCCGCAGTTCAGCGTGTTCATGCCGCAGATGAGGATGGACATGGCCACCATCGAAGAGCGGGTGCGGGCCGCGGAGGCGTGCGGGTTCCACAAGATCGACCTCATGGATCACCTGAACCCGCCCTTGTTGTCCGCCGCTCCTATGTACGACGCCTTTGTGATGGCCACCGCGGTGGCGGCGTGGACCGAGCAAGTGCGTATTGGACACATGGTGCTGTGCGGGCAGTTCCGCCATCCGGCTCTGCTGGCCAAAATGGTGGTGAGCCTGGATCACTTCAGCGGAGGTCGTTTCGATCTGGGCATCGGGTGGGGCTCGGTGCCCGACGAGATGGAGCGTTTCGGCCTCGGCGACGAGCCGCCCGCGGTGCGGGCCGCTCGCCTGCGTGAGACCCTGGAAGTGGTGCGGGCGCTGCTCACCGGTGAGCCGGTGAATCATCATGGCCGCTTCTTCCAGATGGAGAATGCCCAGCAACAGCCAACCCCGGTAAATGGCCACATTCCGATCGTGATCGGCGGCGCCGGCCGCAAACTCACAATGCCCTTGGTGCGGGACTTCGCCGACTGGTGGAACTGCCCGGTGTACGGCATGGCCGAATTGGCCGAGTTGCTACCCCTATCGGGGAACGCCCGGCTATCGGTGCAGCGGGCCATCGGGCTGGCCCCTTCCACGGCGGCCCGAGACGAGATAGTGGCCACTGCCCAGCGCCGATTCGGCGATTGGGCCCTCTTAGCAGGTACCCCAGAAGAGGTGGCCGAGGGCCTTCAGGCCGACCGGGAAATGGGCGCCGAGCAGTTCGTCCTCCAATTCAGCGACTTCGCCACCCCTGAGACGCTCAGCTTGTTCGCCGCAGAAGTGATGCCTGCGGTCACTTAGCCCCCGTTTCTGCTTTCTCCGGCGGCAGAACTCCCCCGTATCATCCGACTCATGGGAACTGATGAGCGGTCCAGTCGCGCGGGGCGTTTCAAGCAGTCACTTTTGGCTGGCAACGACGTGGCCATCATCGCGGAGATCAAGCGTCGTTCTCCGTCTCGAGGCAATCTGAACACAGACCTAGACCCAGCAGAATTGGCAGTGGCCTATCGCGACGGTGGGGCGTCCAGCTTGTCGGTGCTCACCAACCAGGAGATGTTCGGCGGCAGCGGCGACGACCTGGCCGCGGCATCCCGATCCTCTGGGCTGCCCGTCCTCCGTAAGGATTTCATCACCAGCGTCGAAGACGTCCATGAATCCCAAGCGATGGGGGCTGATGCGCTACTGCTGATCGTGGCCGACCTCACCGGTACCCAGTTGGCCGAACTTCACCAGTTGGCCTTGTCGTTGGGCATGGACGTGCTCACCGAGGTGAAGTCGGAGAGCGAGCTAGAAGTCGCCCTCAAGGCCGGGGCCGACATCATCGGGGTCAACCAGCGGGAGAAGCCCAAGAGCGAGGCATTCACCATGGACTACCAGCGGGCCGAGCGCATGGCACCGCTTCTTCCTGACCATGTAGTGACGGTGGCCGAATCAGGCATCGCTGTCCCCGGTGGCACCACGATGGCCGCGGTGCGCAAGGCGGGCTATGACGCGGCACTTATCGGCGAGGCATTGGTGACCTCCGGCGACCCCGTAGAGAGGCTCCAAGAGCTACTGGCCTGATCAGGCTTACTCTGCGGCCAGCCTCCCGGCCGCAGTACCCCGCAACACCTGCGTGCCGTTTTGATCTGTGGTGGAGATGTCCACCTCCACTGTGCCGTCGGCGTGGACCGCGGTCACCACCAGTTCGGTGGCCAGCGTGTCTCCCGGCCACACCGGCTTCAGAAAATCGGCTGCGTAGCGGTCCAATCCCTCATCTCCGAACACCGTCACCAAGGCCTGACCAGTGATGCCCATGGTCAGCATGCCGTGGGCGAAGAGTTGGTCGAAGCCGTGGGTGGTGGCGTAAATCTCGTCGTGATGGAAGGGGTGGAAGTCCCCGGAGGCCCCGGCGTAGGCCACCAACTGGGTGCGGGTGAGCCCCTCGGCCACCACTTGGCGGTGTCGAGCACCAACCTCGGGCTTCATTCCCGCACCTCGTTGTCGGCGCGCACGTTGATCCAGCGGGCGGTCACGCACGGCTGGCCGTCGCCGTCGACAAAGGTGGTGACGATCTCCCGGAACCGCAACTGGCCGCCACGCCGCCCCTGTTTGAACCACTCCTCGCCGTCGGCCACGGTGGCGGTGAGCACTTCCCCGGAACGGGGATGGCGGTAGTACTCGAACACCATCCCGGCGTGGAACCCCGAACCCGACTCGGGCGCCACCGGTGGCCAGGGCCGGTCGGAGCGCAGTCGGCGGTCGTAGTCGGGGTCGTAGCGGTCGGCGGCCACCATGAACGTGGGCGGGGCTGCCGCGTCGGGGTCGAATGTCGCGTCGTATTCGCCCACTGCCCGTTTGAACTCCTGAATGTGGCCCGCCTCGATGGGAAATTCGAATGAGCGCATAGTCCTCCTAGGGGACAAGAACGATCTTGCCGAAGAAGTCGGAACTCTCCATCAGCCGGTGGGCCTCGGCGATCTCATCTAGCCCGTACACCGCGGCGATCTGCGGCGTGACCTGTCCCTGGGCGATCATGCCTAGCAATCCCCTCATGGTGGCCGCGATCCGCTGGTTGTCGGGACGGCCCACCCCCATGAGGGTGATGCCCTTCACGAACAACTGGCCCAAGTGCAATTCACCGACGTGCCCGGCAGTCACCCCGCAGGTCACAAACCGACCTTCAGGGGCCAGCGACCGCACCGCGGCGGCGAACACCGGGGTGCCCACGTGGTCGAGCACCACATTCACGCCTCTCCCGTCGGTGGCCTCTCTCACCGCCGCAACGATGTCTTCGCTGTAGTGGTCGATGGCCAGCTCCGCGCCCAGCTCCATCGCCTTGGCTCGTTTTTGGCCAGAGCCAGCAGTAGCGATGACCCGACAGCCCATTGCCCGGGCAATCTGTATCCCGAAACTCCCCACTCCCGAGCCCGCGGCCATAACCAGCACGGTCTCGCCCGGCTGGATCCGAGCCTTCTCGACAAGGGCCTGATGAGCTGAGCGGCCTGCGGTGGGTGTGGCCCCGCCGGCCTCGAAGCTGATGCCGTCAGGGAGGGGAAACGTCAACTCCGCGGGAGCCAGAGCCATCGAGGCGTGGGTCCGCTCCCCTGATGCCACCACCCGGTCGCCAACAGCCACCGACGTCACCTCCGCCCCCACAGCCTCCACGACCCCGGCGATGTCCCGTCCGCCAACGTGCTGGAGCCAGCGAAGCTTCATGCCGTGCGAGCCCTCCCGCCAATACACGTCCACCCGATCCATCGACGTGGCCTTCACCTGGATGAGCACATCGTGAGGTCCCGACTCGGGATCGGGCAGTTCCCCCACCCGCAGCACATCCAGCCCGCCCTGGGTCTCGTGGTATGCGGCCCGCACTGTTAGCGCACTCGCACGCTGGGGAGCCCTCCGGCGTTGCCCCGCAACCAGGTCAGAAACTCCCCCACCGGCGCAGGTTCGGCCACATCGGCAGGCTCGTCCAATCGAGACTCCCAGAACTCCCGATAAGTGGGCCAGAATTCATGCCACGCCCCCTCATAGGGCGCCTCATCGGGCCAGCGCATCTTGTTGTCGCCAATCGGAGGGGCGTTCAGATCGGTGGCGTACCAGTACAGGGGCAGGCGCCGCCGGAAGTACCACCGGCCGTCGATGCGCTCGTAGTCGTCCCAGTACATCATGGTCATGATCACCCACTCATCGCCGGTCTCGTGCTCGTTGCGGGAGTAAACCACCCCGCGGGCCCGATCAGGCCCGTCGAACTCGATGATGTGGTTGCCGGTCACGTGGGCGGTGCCGGTGAACTGGCGGCTCATCGTCTCGCGGAACCACTCGGCCAGCGCGGCCCGCCCGGAGCGGCCCCGGCCCACCTGCACATCAGCGGGGAACAGGCTTACCCAGCCGTCGGTGGCCCGCATGTCCAGCGCCAGGCAGTAGCGGGCAGCCAACCCCCGGATCTCCTCGATGGACTCCAGCCGCTCCAGCCGCTTCTCCAGCGATTCTGTGGACTCCATGGCGGCAACTTAGCGGGGACTACAGTTCGGCCCCATGACCGCAGGAGTTGTTTTGGCCCATGGGGCGTTTCACGGACCATGGTGTTGGGAGCGGGTACAGGAATGCTTGAGGGACATGGGCATCGCCGTCCACGCCTCCGACTTGTGCCGTCCGACCACCGCAGAGGACATCGCCGCATTCCAGGCCGATGTGAGCGGCATGAGGGAGCATTTGGGTGGTGAAGGGCCGGTGGTGGCTGTGGGCCATTCCCTCGGCGGCCTGTCCATCTCCGGGCTCGACCCGGCCACGGTGGACCATCTGGTGTATTTGGCCGCCATCCTCCCCGGCGACGAGAGCGACGAGGCGAATCCCCCCGATGTAGCCGAGGCGGTGATCGCCGAGAACTTCTTTCCCTCTCTCGAGCACGGCGACGACGGCTACAGCTCGGTGAAGCCCGGGGCCGCGGGCAACCTCTTCTACCACGACTGCTCCCCTGAGGATGTCGCCTGGGCCGAGTCGCAGCTCCGCCCCCAACCGCTGGGTCAGGCACCACACCCCTATGCCCGGGCGGCATGGCGGGATGTCGAGTCCACCTACATCGTGTGCGCCGACGACCGCACTCTGACCGCGGAGTTCCAGCAGACTTGCGCTGGGATGGTCGCCAACTCCGTCGTGATGGAGGGCAGCCACTCCCCCATGTTGGCCCAGCCCGAGGCCGTGGCCGCGGTGATTGCCCAGGCCGCCGGCCAGTAGCTCCAGCTCGTCGAGTCACTCGAAAGGAACCGCAATGGAATACCGCACGCTGGGAGGATCCGGAGTCCAGGTGAGCGCCCTTTGTTTGGGGGCCATGATGTACGGCCCCGCGGGCAACAACGATGAGGCCGAGTGCGCGGCCATGACCCACAAAGCCCTCGACGCCGGGATCAACTTCATCGACACCGCCGACCGCTACAACATGGGCATTTCCGAGGAGATCGTCGGGCGGGCCATCAAGGGGCGGCGCGACAACGTGGTGCTGGCTACCAAGTTCTACGGCCCGATGGGCGACGACATCAACATGCAGGGCGGCTCCCGCCGCTGGGTGACCCAGGCGGTGGAAGACAGCCTGCGCCGCCTCGACACCGACTACATCGACCTGTACCAGATGCACCGCCCCGACCCCCGCACCGATTTCGGCGACACCCTGGCCGCGCTCACCGATCTGGTGCGGGCGGGCAAGATCCGCATGATCGGCACCTCCACCTTCCCGGCCGAACTCATTGTGGAGGGCCAATGGGCCGCCGAGCGCCGCGGCCTGGAGAGGGTCCGCTGCGAGCAACCCCCGTATTCCATTTTTACCCGGGAGATCGAACGGGCCGTGCTGCCCACCTGCCTGGCCTACGACATGGGCGTGATCGTATGGAGCCCGCTCAACGGCGGCTGGCTCACCGGCAAGTACCGCAAGAACGCCGAGTGGCCGGAGAACTCGAGAGCCACCCGCAACCTGGTCAGCGCCAAACGATGGGACCGAGAAAACCCCGTGGTGGCCCACAAGCTCGACCTAGTGGAGGAACTCGACGCCCTCTCAGCCGAGGTGGGCTGCTCTATGGCCACCCTGGCCTACGCCTTCACTCTGGCCCACCCCGCGGTCACCTCCACCATCATCGGCCCAAGAACCCCAACCCAGTTGGACGCCGCCCTAGAAGATCCCGATCTGCGCCTGTCAAACGACGTCCTAGACCGCATAGACGAGCTAGTCCCCCCTGGAACCGACCTAAACCCCGACGACGCCTTCTACATCCCCCCATCAATCGCTGACCCCGCCCTTCGGAGGATCTAGGTAGTGCGCTCCCCCGACCGCTCAATCGCCCTCACATCAGTCCCCAGATAAGACGCGATCACCAGCGGATCGTTCCTCACCTCCTCAGGAGATCCCTCAGAGATCACCCGCCCTGCCTCCAAGCAGTACACCCGGTCGCTGATGCTCATGACCAGCGGCATGTCGTGCTCGATCACCACCACCGCGGCGCCCAACTCGGCCTGGATGCGGCGGATGAGCGGACCGAACGCCTCGCTCTCCCGCTGGGCCACCCCCCCGGTGGGCTCGTCCAGCAGTAGCACTTTGGCGTCCACCGCCAGCAGGCTGGCCAACTCCACAATGCGGCGGGTTCCGGTAGACAGGTTGGAGATGAAGTGATCGGCATAGCGCCCCAGCCCCACAAAGTCCATGAGGCTGTCGACGTCGGCCCGCTTACGCCGCTCTTGGCCCGGCGATGGCGGCACCCCCAGCAGCGACGGGACCAGCAATGATCGGTCTCGGGCCTCCATCGCCACCATCAACGCTTCTCTCACGGTGAGATCTGGATAGATCTTGGCGTGCTGGAATCCCCGGCCCAGTCCGCCCCGGTGGCGGCGATACGACGGCAGGTGCGAGATGTCCCTGCCCAGCACTTCCACTTGGCCCTTGAACGGCACGAACCCGCTGACCGCGTTCATGAGGGTGGACTTGCCTGCCCCATTGGAGCCGATCAGCCCGACCAGCTCTCCCTGGTACACGTCAATGGAGACCTCGTCCACCGCCACCTTCCCGCCGAAGTGGACATGCACGTCCCGCACCGCCAGCCATGGATGGCCCTCCTCAACAGAAACTGTGCGCTCGCTGGTGATCGGCACCGGCTTGTCCAACGCCGGCACCGGCATTGCCGCATCGCGCGCCGCCATGCGCTCATCTGCCAGCCCTAACAAGAAGTCGCGCAGCTTGTAGAGGAGTTGCATGAACCCGCCAGGGAAGTACATCAACAGCAATAGAAGGCCCACGCCGGAGGTGAGCAGCCGCACTTCGTCGCTGGCCCCAAAGATGGCAGGGATGCCTTTGACCCACAATACGCCCAGAAGCGGCCCGGCAATCGATCCCAGCCCGCCGATGATGGCTATGGCGATCACGTTGATCGACTCATTGGAGTTGAACAGGACTTGAGGGTTGATGGTGGGCTCGCCGGTGATGATCAGCCCACCCCCGAGCGCAGCCAACCCACCGGCCAGGGTGAACGAAATGAGCTTGATCCGGCTTCCCGACACGGTGGAGGCCGCGGCCATGTCCTCGTTGTCGCGCACCGCGATCATCATTCGGCCGATTCCGGTCTTGCGCAGATGGGACACCATCCACACCGCAAGGGCCAGCAATACAAGCACCAAGAAGAAATACGACTTCCGGGAAGCGGTGAAGTCGAACGGGCCCCACACCGGAGGGATGACTTTGGGCGAGTTTGTAGAACCTTGGGTGAACACGTCCTGCGCAAAGATCCACGACATGGCGGCGATGGCGAAGGCCAGCGTGGTCACCGCCAGCATGAGCCCTTTCACCCGCAAAGCGGGCACGCCGATGATGAAGGCGGTGATCATTCCCGCGGCCACCGCGATCACCATGGCCACCCCCCAAGGAAGGTCGAACGACCAATCCCACCAGTCGAACGGAATGGGAATGTCGCCGTTCTCGGTCAGGGCCACCACCGTGAGACCGCCCACTCCGGCAAAGGCGAATTGGCCCAGCGAGAGCTGCCCCGCCCAGCCGGTGAGCATCGACACCGACAAGGCGATCAAGGCGAAACCCAAGATGCGGGTCCAGGTGTAGAGGTTGGAGTTCTTGGAGAGGAACAGTCCGAGCAGCACTAGAGCACCGAACAAGGCGACAAATCCGAATCTCGACAGATTGCGGATGTACCACAGGCCTCGGAGCCGCTCGGGGATGGCCTTTACCTTGGGCGACAGCGACCATTCCCCCTCGTCCTCGGTGGCTCGACGGGCGAACATCACCGTGATCACCAGGATGGCGATGAAGAAGATCACATCCACCGCCTCGCGGATTTCCCGGTCAACGTTGCCCTGGAACAGTCGCTGGAAGATTCCCAGACAGATTCCGGCGATCAGCGTGACCCACAGCGATCGCATCCGGGCGATCAACGCCACCAGCAGCACTCGCAAGAGCAGGCCCGGCCCGAGGCTGGCTGTGCCCGCGTCGGCCGCGCTGACCCGGAACGGCGCCAACAAGATGAGCGTGACGCCGGCCAGCGCCCCGCCGATGGTCCACACCATGGTGGACACCCGTCGCACGCTGATTCCGAACAGCCTCCCGGTGTCGGCGTTTTCGGCAGAAGCTCTGATGGCCAATCCGAATCGGGTTCGGCCCAAGAACAACGCCAGTACGGCTATGACCAGTGGCACCATGATCACCACGATCAGCTCGCGCCCGCCGATGCGGAGGTGATCGGTCACCTCCCAGCGGAACTCTTGAGCGGTTAGCTTCGGGGGCAACGGGAACGGCCCGGGCCGGGACACGTCGGGAAGCTGGATGGAGGCAAAGATGGCTAACTGGGCCACTCCCAGCGTGGCGATGAACAAAACCAGGCGCGGCGAGTTGAACAGCCGTCGCACCACTACTAGCTCCGTGACCATGGCAAATCCGGCCGCCGCCCCAACCGACAAGAAAAACGCCAGCCAGTAGGGCACGTCGTAGCGGAACGTGAGCATGGCCATCAGGGCAACGCCGAAACTGCCGATCTCGGCGTGGGCGAAGTTGAGCACCCCGGTCGACCGGTAGATGAGCACGAAGCCGGCAGCCAGTGCGGCCACGATGAGCCCCTGCACGCTGCCCGAGAACAAGTCCTGTTGGGAGATCTCCCAGCCGATGTCGATCACAGCGCGGCCATCCGGTTTCGGCCCGTGTCAGCTCGCCTCACCGCTCAACCGCCCTCGGCGCCGAGGAACACCGCCCGAACGAGGTCGTCTCGCTCGGCCAGCTCTTGGGCCGGTCCCTCGAAGCGCACCCGGCCCTTCTCCATGAACACCGCCCGCTCGGCCACGCTCAGGGCCACGTTCAGCGACTGCTCGACGATGATCATGGTCAGCCCGGTCTGCTTCAGCTGTTCCACCACCTCCAGCAGCTCCTGCACCACCACCGGGGCCAGGCCCAGTGAGAGCTCGTCGATGAGCAGCACTTCGGGTTCGTGCATCAAGCCCATCCCGAAGGCCAGCATCTGCTGCTGGCCTCCAGAGAGGTCTCCTGCGGCTTGGTTGCGCTTCTCCCGCAGCGCGCCGAACACGTCGTACACCCGCTCGACTCGCCGGTAGATCTCGGCCTTCTCTTCTTTCGTGCTGAGCATGGTGGCCAGGAGGTTCTCCTCCACCGTCAGGCCGGGGAACACCCCGGCGCCTCCTCGCACCTGCACGATGCCCTGCTTGAAGCGCAACTCGGCATCGGCGTAGGTGATGGTGCGCCCGTTGAGCCGGATGGCCCCCCGGTCGGGCACGCCCAAGCCGCTGACCGCCCGCAAGAGGGTGGACTTGCCCGCGCCGTTGGTGCCCAGCAGGGCCAGCGTCTCCCCGCGGCGCACTTCCAAACCGCAGTCGAAAAGAACCTGCACCGGGCCGTAGCTGTAGTCCAGCCCCCGCACTTGGAGCACCGGGATGTCATCGGGATGCTCCGACATGCGGCGCATCTCCTCTTGCTCCTCCACCAGCTCGCTCACCGCCAGCGAGATATCGCGTTTGATGTAGCGGGAGCCGTAGGCCACCAGCAAGCCGCCGATGATCGAAGCCGGCGGGGCCACGATGCTGATGGCCAGGCGCTCTCCGTGGGCGTCGCTGATGGAACCGGCGATGATGCTGCCCATGAATCCGCCCATCAAGAAGATGAACACCGGCAACAACGCGAACGCCTGGGCTCGCATCCGGTAGGGGGCTACCGCACCGATAGTGGGGGCGGCGGCCACAAAGGAGGCCGATGTGCAGGCGTTGGCCAGGCTGATGCCGAAGATCATGATGGCGGGCTGGTGGAACCGCATGGCGACGAGCACCAACACGCCCGACATGATGATGAGCGTGCCCGCGGTCCGCACCATCTTGGCCGGATCCTCCCGGAACATACCGTCGAACTTGAAGCCCGAGATGGGGATGGCCACCAGGCTGGCCAGCCACACCAGCGAGGTCACCCAGCCCCGCTGGAAGGCTTCGTAGCCGTATTCGTCTTCCAGCATCAGGTTGAGCTGGCTGGGCAGCGTGACCAGCGCGAAACCGAGGGTGCCCACCCCCACGGCCAGGAAGTAGAAGGTCTTGACCTTCTTGAGTCGGGCGAATGCCGTGGACATCGAAACCGGAAGATCCGACCCGATGGGGGGCATATCGTACTGCTCGCCCAAGATGGCCTGCTGCTCGTTGCCCGCTCGCGGGGGTTCCTTCAGAATCAGCGACACCAGCGCCAGCACAATCGGCGGTATGGCGAAGATGTAGAACGCCCAGCGCCACCCGTCATCCCCACCGGCAATCGAGGCGATGGCACCGGCCAGCACCGGCCCGATCAGCAGGCCAATGGGCCGGCCCATGCCCTCGAAGGCGAATATCCGAGCCCGAGCGGGAATGGGATAGGTATCGGTGAGCAGTGAGGAATGCACTGGCAACCGGTTGGCCTGGCCCGCCCCGGTGAGAACCCGGGTCCAGAAATACTGGAATGGGTTCCTCACCAATCCGGTGAGAAACACACTCACTGCCCACCCCGCAGTGGCCACTGGCACGATGAGGGTGCGCTTCACCCGGTCGGCCAGCCAGGCCAGCGGCACCGCACCCAGCACCAGGGCCACACCACCGAACGAGGAGATGCCCAAGATCACCGTGTCGGACACGCCGAAGGCGTCTTGGAGGTCGGGCAGGAGCACGGCGATCGCCACCCGGTCGAACTCGTCGATCACATTGAGCAGAAAGAGCACCACGAGCATGCTGGCCCCGCCAGCCCGGATTCCCTGCCGGAGGGTCATGGGCGCTTCGCCGACACCGGGCAGCAGGTCGTCGGGTAGCACCACCACCTCCGACTTTGCCGCCTGTTCAGCTAAGCGTTTGGACTCCTCCTCGAAGACCGCCGAGGCCAGATTGGCTGGGTCGTCCAGCTGCGAGCTGTCGACGTCCGGTTTTGCCGAGTCGCCCATTTGGTCCCCCATCGGGCCGCGAGACTACGCCATCGCAACAGTGCAGCGCATTACTCGACCCCTATACACCTTCAACCACCATCGGCTACTGTTCGTCGCCATACGACGGAGAGGGGTAACCGTGTCTCAAAAAATGCTCAAGATTCTGGGGGCGCTACTGGCATTGGCGCTCATTGCCGCGGCATGCGGCGGCGACGACGATGACGACGGAGGCGCACAGCCAGCACCGGCAGAAGAAGCCGAAGCTCCGGCCACCGACGAGCCGGAAACCCCGGCAGATAGCGCCGGTGAAGACGAGCCAGCACCGGCAGATGACACCGAGGCCCCGGCCACCGACGGAGAAGAGTCCACAGAGCCATCCGACGATTCAGGCGAGCCTTCGGAACCAGCCGAGGAAGAAGAGGTGGACATCGGTTTCGACGAGCCCCGGGGCGACTTGTTCATCGATTTCCATAAGACCTTCGACCGCTCCCACCCGTTCCAGCCGCTGGATGTGTTCTGCACGGCCACACCCGATCCGGACTCGCCCCCGCAGGCAACCGACGTCGGCATCACAGAGGACTCCATCACCATCGTCCACCTTCGCACCAAGCTGGAGGAACTGGAGGGCATCGGCTTCGCCGTCCCTGTGGGCGACCCCGCAGACATGTTCGAGGCGTTCACCAAGGCGATCAACGAGGATTGCAACGGGATCTGGGGTCGCCAGATCGACCTCCGCCTTGTGGAGGTGTCCGCGCTGGGCGGCGGTGGCGAGGACATCGACACGCTGCGCAACCAAGCCTGTATCGAGGCCACCGAGGATCACAACGCGGTGATCGTGACCAACACCACCGGCTTCCAGGGCAGCGCAATATTGTGCATCGCAGCCGACCACGACACCCTGTTCCTCACCACCCAGGGCAACCCCCGCGAGTTTCACGAGCAGGCTAACGGCCTTTTGTACTCGCTAAGCCCCGTGGCCGAGGATTCGGTGGTCAACATGACCCAGGCGATCATCGACACCGGCGCCTTGGATGGAAAGACCATTGCGGTGATCTGGCCCGACACCCCCGGACAACCCGAGACCGTGCAGGCCGGGATCATCGATGTCATAGAGGCCGCGGGCTACGAGATTGCCGTTGCCGAGCAAATCGGCTGCGGCGGGGCCACCACCTGCCGCGAGGGCAACGACATCGCGGTGGAGCGGATGCTGGAAGAGGGGGTCGACGTGGTCTTCCCCGGCCTCAACGTGCTCAGCCTGCCCCAGTTCATCAATGAGATGGTCAACCAGGGCTACGCCCCCGGCGACGTGCAGTTCTACAACTCCGACTTCAACAGCCAGGCAGGCGACCTGGTGTCGGGCAAGGTGGCTCAGTTCGGCGGAGACGCCGCCGCGGAGATGTACAACGGCACCATCATCATCGACGATGCCCCCACCGGGAACTTCCGCTCCGACGACCCGGTGCTCAGCTTCAACGCACCGCTGAATATCATGTGCAACGAGACCTATGCGGCCCACAGCGCCATCGGCGCCAGCCACACCCGGGAGGTCTACGGGAGCTACGACAGCGCCTACGGCATGACGTCCACGGTGTGTACCGAGATGCGCATGGTGGCCCGGGCCATCTACGACGCTGGGCCCAACCCCACCCGCCAGGACATCTACACCGCCTTCCAGAACCTGGGTTCGGTGGACATCCAGCACCAGCTTCCCGCCACCTTCGGCCCCAACAAGTTCGGTGCCCCCGACGTGGTGACCGAGTTGGCGTTCAACTTCCCATGTCCCGGCGATCCCGACATTCCCACCTGCGTCCAGCAAACCGCGCCCTACCGGCCACTCGGTTAGCGATTCGACGACCCCCGATAGCTGTCGCTGCTGCCATTCCCAAGGCGCGGCGATAGCATCGGGAGGGTGAGTCCTCCATCTCTCTGGCCTGGTCACCGGACCAGGAGGGTCGCCGCTGCCTTGGCTGTGGCGCTGGCATTGAGCCTGGTCGTCGGCGCCTGCGGGAGTTCCGAGACTTCGGAGACCGACAACGCCGCAGCGACGGCCGCTCCCACCGCGGCATCCACCCTCGCGGAGTCAGATCGGCAAACGGCGCAGGATCCGACACCTACCGAGGCCGCGACCGCCGAAGCGACGACAGAGCCGGGAACCGACCAGGACAGCATGGGAGCTTCTCCCGACTTGCCCCAGCCAGACGAGGCTCCAACCCCCGATCCGACCGAGGCAGCAACAACCAGCGCTCCCACTGAGCCGGCAGCCGCTCCCGAGTCGACATCTGCTCCCGAGCCAGCAGCTACCGCCGCCCCAGCGGCCACCTCAGCCCCGCAGGCGACACCGGTGCCAGCGTCTACTCCCGCCTCCACGCCCACGGCGCCACCACCCACGACAGCCGCGACGCCCCGGCCGACACCGCGGCCCACACCGGAGCCCACATTGGAACCAACTCCCGAGCCGACCCCGCCGCCCACGCCGGTTCCCGATTCAGACCTGCCTTCGGTGCAGATGGTGAACGTGGCCACCGGGGCCACCGTAAACCTGGCCAGCTTTGCTCCGTCGGATCGGCCCATCGTGCTGTGGTTCTGGGCGCCCCATTGACCCACCTGCCGCCGGGAAGCCCCCGGCCTCGAGCAGTTGGCTCGAGACAACACCGACAAATTCACCATGATCGGGGTGGGCGCCCGAGACACTCTTGGACAGGCCGAGGACTTCGTGCGCCGTACTGGATCCGGAAATTCGCTCCTGATGCTCTGGGATTCGTCCGGTGCATCCTGGAACGGGCTGGGAATCACCAGCCAGCACCGGATAATCGTCCTCAACCGGTTCGGACAGGAAATCGACATGCGGGCCAACCCGTCGCACAGCTGGATCCTGGACAAGGTGGCCGGCATTGGATCGGCCTGAGGTGGAAGCAACCATGAGACCGAAGATCAAGGTTCTCGCCATTGCCGTCGGCTTGGCCCTCGGCGCAGCCGCGTGCGGAGACAGCAGCGACGGGCCGGAGACTGCCCCATCTGAGGCACCACCTCCCTCTGAAGCGCCTGCCGCTCAAACACCCGCACCCGAACCGGCCACCGAGACCGACGCCCCAGCCCCGGCATCTGATCTGCCCTCGGTTGAGCTGGTGGACGTGGCCACCGGAGCCTCCGTGAATCTGGCCAGTTTCGCCCCCGCGGACCAGCCCCTCGTTCTTTGGTTCTGGGCACCCCATTGAACCATCTGCCGCCGGGAAGCCCCCAGCGTCGAGCAGTTCGCTCGAAACAATTCTGACAAGCTCACAGTGATCGGAGTCGGAACCCAAGACAGCCTCGGGTTGGCCGAGAGCTTCGTGCAGTCCACTGGAACGACCTTCACCATGCTCTGGGATCCGACATTCGAGTCTTGGCGTCAACTGGGTATCTCCGGCCAGCCCGCAGGGATGCTGCTGGACAGAAACGGAACAATCCTGACCTCGTGGCGGGGCGGCATCCCCCAGAGCCGAGTGCTCGAGGCTATAGGCGCCGCGTAACTCCCTAGACGAATGGGAGCTTGACCACGGTGGCCGGCGTGGGGGTGCCCCGCATGTCCACGGCCAGCTCATCTCCGATGTCAGCGTCGGGAGGGACAAAGGCCAGAGCGATACCGGTCTCCAGCATGGGTGAGAAGTTGCCCGACGTGACCTCCCCCACAGCCTCGCCGTCCCGCAGCACAGCTTGACCCTCCCGGGGCGGACGTCGGCCCTCCACCCGCAATCCCCGAAGACGACGGTGAATGCCCCTCTCCCGCTCCGCGGCCAGCGCATCCCGACCCTGGAATGACGGCTTGTCCCAGCGCACCACCCAGCCCAATCCGGCTTGCAGTGGAGTGATGCCTGGTCCCAATTCGTGGCCGTGCAGCGGCAGGCCCTTCTCCAGGCGAAGGGTGTCCCGAGCCCCCAGGCCAGCGGGAATGATTCCCGCCACGGTCACCGCATCCCAGAGCCGCTCGGCCGCAGCCACGGGCACGGCAATCTCCACCCCGTCCTCCCCGGTATAGCCGGTGCCGGCCACGGTCAGCGCGGTGCCCTGCCACTCCACCGGGGCAACGCAGTTTCGGGGCACCTCCGACGCACCGGGCGACACCTCGGCCAGAAGGCCACGAGCTTCGGGACCCTGCACTGCCAGCACCGCCCGACTGGCGGTAACGTCCTCGGCCCGAAAACCGGCATCGGTATCGGAGCCACCCAAGGCGTCGCGCACCCGGTCGGTGTTGGAGGCGTTGGGCATGACGTCGAAGCTCTCCGGCTGAGTCCACCAGACGATGATGTCGTCCAGCACCGAGGCGTCCTCGTCCAGAAGGTGGGTGTATTGGGTGCGGCCCGGGCCAATCCGGGCCAGATCGTTGGTGAACGCCTGCTGAAGCCGATCGAGGGCTTCGGGGCCCGACACGCGAAGCGTCCCCAGATGGCTCACATCGAACACCACTGCTTCGGTTCGACAGGCCCGATGCTCGGCCAGCGTGCCCGACGGATACGAGAGCGGCATCTCCCAGCCGCCGAAAGGAACCAACTTGGCTCCCAGCGCCCGGTGCCGACTCTCCAGCGGAGAGGAACGCATGTCGACCCCTTTCCGGCTAGCCGGTTCCGGCGCCAGTGTGGGTCAGATCGCCATCCATTCCGGTGACATCGTCGAAGCCGTACTTGCTCAGCAGGCTGTGATAGTCCCGCTGGCACAACACGACGACATCAATGCCGGGATAGCGCTCCCGCAACCGGCGAACCTTGCCGTTCTTGCGGGTGATGTACTTCTGGCGCGCCGTGGTGATTTCCACGTAGCGGTCGAATTGGGGCAGGTAGAAATCCGGCGTGAAAGCCTCGGTCACCTCGCCTGACTCGTTGCAGGAGAGCACAAAGGTCTCCGGCTCATATCGCCACTCGACCCCGTAGAAATCGAGCAATTCGGCGAATTGCCGCTCGGAATCGTGGGCGAACACGCTTTCGGCGGCCTCCCTAAGAGCCGGTTTGGGCCGTGCTGGCACCGGTTTGGGGCTCAGCAGTATCCACAGGCAGAGGCTCTTCCACGGGCAGTTCTCTAACGGCGGCCTCTACCTCTTCGATCAGGCCTTCCATGCGAAGGTAAAGAGCGCCCTGGCCTTGGCGCAGTGCATCCAGAATCTGCTCGTCGGTGCGGACCAGAAGCGACTGGTTGCCGTTGATCACCAAATCGGCGCTGGCCACTTCCTCGCCCAGCTCGTCGCGCAGGTAGTCGAACACCTCGCGCACCCGTTGGAGGGCGATTCCCTCGTCCAAAAGCCGCTTGATCAGCTTTAACTCCAGCAGATCATTGTAGGAGTACCGGCGGCGGCTGCCGCTTCCCTCGGCACCCTGCGCGGTAGAAGTCACCAATTCGGTGCGTGTCCAGTAGTCCAACTGGCGGTAGGTGATGCCGACGATCTCGATGGTCTGGGGGGAACTGAAGTCGCTGGCTACTTGTCCGTGCTCGCTCATTTGACTCTCCAGTGCCGGGGCGCGTTCCCAATTCGGCATATTACACCGGGGAAACTACGCCAATGGATTTCCACAGGGTAAACGTCGATCTGTGGATTGTCAAGAACGGATTTCGAGGCGAAAAGGCCTCAGCCGTTGAAGTCGTCCGGGGTTACTTGGTCCAAAAACTCCCTGAATTGGTCAAGAACTTCCTCGGCCGGGGGCTCTTCCCCTTCGGGCTCGTCGGGCTCCACAGTGTGCCCCGCGGCCTCCAGCACCGACTCGTCGGCGAAGATCGGGGCGCCGGTGCGCACGGCCAAGGCCACCGCATCGGAGGGGCGGCTGGAGATTCGCCGGGCCCCGTTTCCTCCCGCCAACTCCAACTCGGCATAGAAGGTCCGATCCCGCAGCTCGGTAACCACGATGCGCTCGATCCGCACCCCCAAGTCGTCGAGCACGTTCTTGAACAGGTCGTGGGTCATGGGGCGAGGCGTCTCCACCTCCTCCATGGCCAGAGCAATGGCCTGGGCCTCCGCACCTCCGATGAAGATGGGCAGGAGCCGGCAGTCGCCTTCGGTCTCCCGCAGCAGCACAATCGGGGCATTAGACGGAAGTTCGATCCGAACCCCGATCAGCTCCATCTCCTTCATTGACTCCACGTTAGTAGAGGATACGGACGTAGGCGTCGGGATCGTCGGCCAATAGACCAGGATCTCCGATGACCAATCGGTCCAGATTCCGGTACCGGCCATCCCAGTCGAGGCCGTACCCCAAGAAGAACTCGTCGGGGGCCTCGAACCCCACATAGTCGGGCTCCAGCGGCAAGATGCGCCGCGCGCTCCGGTTCAACAATGCAGCCACCCCCACCGATGCAGCCGACCGGCGGCGCAGCTCCCCCATCAGATAGCCGAGGCTCAACCCGGTGTCCACGATGTCCTCAACCAGCACCACCTCGCGCCCGCCCACATCGCAGTCCAGGTCCTTGACCAGCCGGACGCGGCCCGAGTCGGCGGCGAATCGGGACAGCGCCAAGAAATCCACCTCTACCTCGATGTCCACCGCCCGGACCAGATCGGCGAGGAACGGCAGGCTCCCCTTCAGCACCGACACCAGCACCACCCCGTCTGAGCACTGCTGGGAGATCTCAGCGGCGACGCGCCCAACGGCCTGCTTGATGGCCTCCCGGCTGGCGTATAACTCGGGGTCGGCGCGGTTCACGCCGCTATTTGCGATTCCCGGTGTGGTTGGCCAAGGCCCCCCGAAGCAGCGAGAGCCGCAGCTCCGAGCCGAGGTTGATCAGCTCCACCAGAACGTCTTGGGACTGCTTGCGAGACTTGGGCGTTCGCTGCATCACCAGCGGCATGATCCGCTGTTCCAGCAGTCCTGCCTCCCGCTCGGCGGCCGATTTGTAGGCCCGTAGATGGCGGGGCTCCAGCCCATGGGCCAAGAACCCAGCGGCCACTTTGGCCACGATGACCGCTTCCGCGCCGTATTGCGAGAGCGCTCCGTCGTCCAGAGGCTCGATGAGGCCGAACTTCTCCAGCTCAACGATCTTGGACGGGCTCAGCCCGCTGGCCGACGCCAGCTCGTCGAGGGTCAGCGATACCGAGACCGCTCCCGCATCCAATGGGTTCGGTCCCCCAGCCTTCCGCGTGCGACGGACAGCCTCACCCTCGCCAGCCTCGCCGTCGCCAGCCTCGCCGCGTCCGTCCACTTCGTCGAAGGCCTCGCCGTCGATGCGCTCCTTGATGACCTTGAGGGGCAGGAAATGATCTCGCTGTTGCTCCAGAATCCACCGCAGCCGGTTGATGTCGGATTCGGTGAACTTCCGGTAGCCGGACTGGTTGCGCTCGGGGTCGATCAAGCCCTGGCTCTCCAGAAAGCGGATCTTGGAGATGCTGATGTCGGAGAACTCGTCCTTCAGCAAATCCAAAACTTGACCGATTGACCGGTGCTGAGCGGTCATTCGCTGGTCCCGTCGTAGAACACCAGCTTGAATCGGCCTACCTGGAGCTGGTCGCCGTTCTTCAGGCCGGCATCCTCCACCCGCCGACTGTTCAGATAGGTGCCGTTCAGCGAGCCCATGTCTTTGACATGCTGCACCAGGCCGTCCCGATAAACCTCGGCGTGCCGCCGCGACACCGTGATGTCGTCCAAGAAGATGTCGGAGTCGGGATGGCGTCCCACGGTCACCCGAGCCTCGGACAGCTCGAATCGGCTCCCCGCGGTCGGCCCCTGGGTAACCACCAGCACCGCGGGATGCAGGATCAGGTTGGATTCTAGGTCCAACTCCGTGGTGGGCTCGTCGACGGTTGCCGCCCCCTCAACCATGCCGTCGGACCTGAGCTGGTACCCGCACGACGCGCAGAAATTGGCTCCGGGCTCGTTGAGATGGCCGCACCGCGGGCACAAGCCATCGCTGGCCTCGTCATCGTGAGACCGGGTAGTCAATCGACGCTCTCAGTCAACTCTGTGTAGGCCGCTGCGTCGAGGAGGCTGTCCAGCTCCGACAGGTCGGAGGCCTCGATGACACAGATCCACCCCTCGCCGTAGGGATCCTCGTTGAGCCGCTCGGGGTGGTCGATCAGATCGGTGTTCACCTCGACGATGGTGCCCGACAACGGCGCATAGATCTCTGAGACCGACTTGGTGGACTCGACCTCGCTGAACGGCTCCCCGCTGGCCACGTCGGTCCCTACCGGGGGAAGATCGATGTAGACGACGTCGCCCAGGGCATCCTGGGCATAGTCGGTGATGCCCAAACACACCCGGTTGCCCTCAACCCTGGTCCATTCATGGTCTTCGGAATAGCGCAGTTCTGCCGGTACGTTCATTTCTTTCCCTTCAGACTCCCGATCCCGAAAGCAATGCTCTGCGAACAGCGAGAACGTTCATTGCGAACACCGTACCGGGTAGCGGGAAAACTCTCAACCTCAGCTTGAGGCTGCGGTTCGGCCCGCCCTTCCCTCGGCAAGTGCTTGACGGGCCTTGGGGATGTACTCAATCGCGGCGTAGTAGCTGAGGGCCAGCGAGGGGATGCCCAGGCCCCAGCCGACGCCGCGCAACGCGGTGCCTCCGCTCACGCTCGAGTCGCCGAGCAAGAGGAACGGCAGAGCGAACATAAGGCCGAACGTGGAGGTTTTGCCGGTCCAGGTCACGTCGATCCTGCGGGCCCCCATTGCCGCCAGCACCACTGTGGCCAGCGAAACCGCTGCCTCCCTGGCCAGCATGGTCACCCCGAATGCCGCATGAAGCGAGCCGTCCACCATCATCACCACCACCGCGGCCAAGAACATCAGCCGGTCGGCGGTGGGATCCAGGATCTTCCCCAACTCGGAGCCCTGGTCGAATCGCCGGGCGATATACCCGTCCACCCAGTCGGTGGCCCCCAGCACACCGAGCAGGATGGCCGCTCCGGCCCGATTTCCCATGCCCAGAAGCAACACGCAGAACACCGGCACACACCCCAGCCGCAACACCGACACCAAGTTGGGTACGGTCCAAACCCGCCACTCTGTCGGCTTCGACTGTGACTCCTCCATGGGCGGAGATGTTACGGCCTCTGGGCCATCGCCCCTACCATGGGGCCATGGCCAGCGTGTTCACGATGATCATCAACCGGGATCTTCCGGGTCACTTCGTGTGGGAAGACGACGACTGCGTCGCCATCTTGTCCATCAACCCCATACAGGCCGGCCACGCGCTCGTCCTGCCCCGGGCCGAGATCGACCACTGGCTGGACGTCCCTCCCGAATTGGCCGCCCATCTCATGGTCGTGGCCCAAACGGTGGGCAATGCCCAGATGGCCGCATTCGGGCCCCCCCGAGTCGGGCTCATCATTGCCGGCCACGAGGTGCCCCACACTCACCTGCACGTGATCCCGATGTTCGATATCGCCGACCTGAGCTTTGCCAACGCCAAAGCCTCGGTTCCCCCCGAAGAGCTGGCCCAGGCCGCCGAGGCCATGCGCTCCCACCTTCCAGCGGCTGGCTAGCTCTGGATCACATTGCGGAGCCGGTAGATCCGCAGGCCCGCTACCTCCTCTTCCAGGTCCAGCCGCTCAAAGCCGGTTCGCCGAATGTCCAAATCGAAGCTCTCGATGTCGAGGGGACTCCACTCGGGTGCCGACTCGGCATCGAACACAATCCACTCCACCTTGGGAGTGGCCGCCACCGCGGCGCTGTCAGGGTCGTCGCCGGCATGAAGCTGGTACAGCCGGGTCCGATCCGACAGCAGGGGCAGGACCTGCTCTGAAGCCCGCACTGACGCATCGGGGGGAATCAGATCGGCGGCCTCCTGTCGGGCGATGTCCAGCGTGTCGCGCTGGCCCCAGTCCCACGGCCTCTCGTACAGCGAGCTTGGGGCATCGCGCAAGAAGAAGAGGCTGGCCGTCAGCACCAGGGCGGTAAGCAGGCGGCGGTCGACGTTCACCCGCTCCACCAAGACCCGGCCGGACCGGGCCAAGGCGAACACCGTGGCGGCGAAGACGAACGGAATCATCGGCACTGTCTGGGAGGCCTCCGCCAAGTGGCCCGATGGCACGTCGGCCACCAGGTACACCGCGAACAGGGGCAGCACGGGTACTACGTAGCGGGGCGCCACCAACGGCAACAGCATGACCGGCGCCAGCAGGAACACGATCATCTGGAAGTTGGCCTGCGACACCGCGTCGGCCACCACCTGGTGGGGGGCGGATATGAAGCCCCACAGCACCGAGCCCGGATGGTCGCTACCGAAGTCGGAGAACGCCTCGATGTGGGGGAACCGCCCTCCGTTGAATCGGGGCTGAATGGCTGTCATCGCCACCAACCCGTAGGCGAGGCCGCCCAGGGTAATGGCGATACCGGGGCGGCGACGGCCTTCCAACAACACCAGCAGGCCCAGTCCGGAGAGGGCGAAGGCCAGATCCGACCGGCAGGTCACCACCAACAGCGCAAACACGGCGAACCAGTTCCACCGCTCCTTGAAAGCAGTCAGCACCGCGGCGAACAGCGCGGGCACGGCCAAGGCCTCAGGGTGGAAGTCGGAGAGGTTGATCGAGTGGACTGCCGGATAGGCGCAGTAGGCGAAGACCACCGCGAACGCCGCCCCTGACTTGAGACCTCCCACGTCGCGGGCGATTCGCCACAGCGGCACCACGGCCAGGGCCAGCGCCGCGGCTTGCAGGCACAGCAGGGTGGGCTGGTCGGGAAGCAGGGCGATCAGCCCGGCGACGGGATAGAGAATGAACGCGGCCTGCTCCCAAAGCAGGTTGTGACCGGCCACGCTGGAGCGGGGCTCGTAGCCCTCCCCGATGAGCCACAGCCCTTGCAGGTGGGCCGACAAGTCGGCTCCGGCATCAAGCTGATGGGCCCGTGTCAAGGCCAGCCCTGACAGGGCCGCCCCCAATAGCACCGCGATGATCCACGGGACGGCCTGGTCGACCCGTCTGGTGTCGAAGCGGGCCTGCCAACGCAGCGAGAAGATCTCCAGCCTCCGCCTCATCTGGGCCAGTGAGACCTTGGTCTGCTCGAGATCCACTACCCGACCAGCACGGTCTCGGTGTCGCGCCCCGACCGCAGCAGGGTGCCGGGCCGAGCCTCAGTGGCCTGCCCGTCGCTCACGATGGGCTGGCCGTTCACCAGCACATGCTCGACGCCGACCGAGTCGGCGAACAGGCGAGGCGAGCCGCCCGGCAGGTCGTCCACCATGCGCATGGCGCCGGAGTCGATCGTGTCGGGGTCGAAAACCACGAGATCGGCGCGCCATCCCTGCTCGATGCGGCCCCGCCCCCGCAAGCCGAACAGGCGTGCCGGAGCGTCGGTCAGCATGTGTATGGCCGATTCCAGCGATGCCAACCGCCGGCCCCGCAGGCAGTCGCCCAAGAACGCGGTGGTGTAGGGGGCACCGCACATTCGGTCGAGGTGGGCGCCGGCATCGGACCCGCCCAGCAGCGTGTGCTCGCTCTGCCAAGCCTCGGCCCGGAGCCGCCAACTCTCGTCATCGTCGTCGGTGGGGGCCGGCCACAGCACGGTGCGCAGTTCGTCGGCCAACACGATGTCAACCAGGGTGTCGAAGGGCTCGGTTCCCCGCTCGGCGGCAATCTCAGCCACGGTGCGCCCCGACAGCCCCTCGTTGGCCGAAGCGAAGGTGTCGCCGATCCGGTAGCCGCCCCATCCGGTGAGCCGGCTGAACACGCCGGCATCGGGCGAGGCGGCTCGCTGGGCCAGATGGGCCCTGGTCTGGGGCTCGGACAGCCGGGCCATGCGCTCGGCAACCGGAAGGCCGAGAACCTCCCCCCAGTCCGGGAGCATGTTGAGGGCGCAGTAGTTCAAGAAGCTCATGTTCATGCCCACCAGCACCGGCATGGTCAGCGCCACTACCCGGGCTCCGTGGGCCGCCGCCCGCACCGAGGCGCCCAGTTGAGCCCGGTAACGATCAGGATCGGCAGAGTCGATGGTGAGCACGTTCCAGTTGAGCGGGCGGCGAGCCGCCCGGGACATGGCCACCATGAGATCCAGCTCTTCTTCGGTGAAGCCCTGCATGCAGCCGTCGGTGACGTATTCCAGGGTGGTCCCCTCGTGCTCGGCCACCACCGAGCACAGCGCGACCACCTCGTCGCGGCTGGCGAAGCGGGAGGCCACCGGAGCGCCATCGCCGTCATTGTGGGTGTACGACAGCGAGGTGGAAAAGCCAAGGCCGCCTGCCTCGATGCCCTCGGCCAGAATGGACTTCATCGCCTCTAGCTGGTCGGGTCCGGCCTCGTTGCCGGTTGCATCGGCGCCCATGACCGCCCGGCGGATGGCGCAGTGGCCCACCAGGAACCCGGCGTTCACGCCTAGGTTGCCGTCCAAACGGGCCAAGTAGTCGGAGAAGGTGCGCCACGACCAGTCCAGCCCCGTTTCCAGCGCGGTTAGGGGCATGCCCTCCACTTTGGCCATCATTCGCTGGAGATAGGGGGCGTCGCCGGGGTTGAGGGGCGCCAGGGTGAAGCCGCAGTTGCCCCCGATGACGGTGGTCACTCCGTGCAGGTTGGAGGGAGAGGCGGCTGGATCCCAGAACAGCTGGGCGTCGTAGTGGGTGTGGGGGTCCACAAAACCGGGGCAAACCACCCGGCCAGAGGCATCGATCTCGCTGCGCCCAGAATCAGAGACCTTGCCGATCGCCGCGATGCGCCCGTCCTCGATACCGATATCGCCGGAAAAGCCCGGACTCCCCGAGCCGTCGACAATCGTGCCCCCGCGGACAACCAGGTCCAACACGGCCCCAATCCTACTTATCCGCATGGGGCTCCCCCACGCAGCCCCACTATGCTCGCCCCGTTGCGGGCTGTGGCGCAGCTTGGTTAGCGCGTCGGTCTGGGGGACCGAAGGTCCCGGGTTCAAATCCCGGCAGCCCGACCACCGAAGTGGAGAAAACCGCCTCAATTCCTACCACTGGTCCACTGCGATCACCCCCTAATTCGAGCCAGATGCGGGGTAAGGTGCCCCAGTGCGCGCGGCTGTGTTGAGGAATGAGGCCATAGAGGTCCGAGACACGGCCGATCCGACGCCCGGGGCCGGGCAGGTGTTGGTGCGGTCGCTGGCCTGTGGGATCTGCGCGTCGGACATTCACTTCATGGACCACCCCGGAGCAGATGCCGATGACGACAGCGGTCTGTCCGACCACGATATGGATGCCGACATCGTCATGGGGCACGAATATTGCGCCGAGGTTGTGGACTACGGGCCGAACACTGAGCGCAAGTGGCCCACAGGCACCAGGGTGAGCTCCATTCCGGCGCTGGTCACGCCAAATGGGCTTCGAATTGTCGGACAGGCCCCCGACGCTCCCGGCGGGTTCGGGGAGTACTTTCTTCTGACTGAGGCCATGACCCAGGTGGTTACCAGCGATCTGCCCGACGAACTGGTGTCGATTGCCGACGCCATCTCAGTGGGCTGGAGCTACGCGGCCCGCGCCGCGATGACGCCAAAGGAAGTCGCCCTGGTCATCGGCTGCGGTGCCATCGGTCTGTCGGTGATCGCCTCGCTCAGGAGCCTCGGCGTCGGGCCCATCGTTGCCGCCGACTTTGTCCCCGGTCGGCGCGAGACTGCCGTTGAGATGGGTGCCGATGTGGTCGTCGACCCGGCCGACGTGTCGCCTTACGCCGCATGGCGGGAGCTTGCCTACGGATCCCCCGAGCAGATTCAAGACATGATGGGCCTGCTCAACCTGCCGGGTTGCGTCGTCTTTGAGTGCGTGGGTGTTCCCGGTGTCCTCGACGCCATCGTGCGCGGGTGCGAGCGCGGCTCTCGGGTCTTCTCGGCCGGTGGCCCCCCCGAGGGCGACCACATTCACACCATGACCGCCAAGCGAAAGGGCCTCAACATCCAGTTTGGGGGCGGTCCTTCGATAACACACTGGAATCAGGCATTCGAAGAGGTGTGCTCTGGCCGCCTCGATGTGCGGCCCATGTTTGGGCGAACGGTCGGCCTCGAAGAGGTGCCCGCCGCGCTTGACGAGGCCCGGAGCGCCCACGGTCCGGCTCGTATCATTGTCACTCCATGACGACCCCTCTTGACGTCGGAATCGTTGGCACCGGCGAGATGGGCCGCCCTCTGGTGCACCGGCTACTGGGCGCTGGCCACCGCGTGACCGCATATGCCCGGCGAACCCAAGTGAGACAAGAACTCCAAGCGGCGGGAGCTCGCGTCGTGGATCATCTCCACCACATCGCCCAGGGCCAGACGATGGTGATCGTGTATGTCTACAGCGATCAGCAGGTGCGCGAGATTCTTCTTGAGGATGGCCTCATCGACGCAGCGCAGGCCGGTTGCACCTTCGTGGTGCACACCACGGCTAGCCCGACCACGATGGAAGCGGCTGCCGCAGCGGCTGAGAATCGGGGCGTCTGTGTCGTGGATGCACCGGGTAGCGGTGGGCCTGCGCAGGTGGCAGACGGCAGCCTGACGCTCTTTGTCGGAGGTGCCGCCGACCGGGTGGACGCCTGCCGCCCGCTGTTCGAGGCCTACGCCAGTCGCGCCGTGCACTTCGGACCCACCGGAACGGGCCAACGGGTGAAGCTGCTTAACAACCTCCTCTTTGGGGCCCAAGTGCAACTCGCCATCGATGCTGCCAGACTCGCCGAGGGGTTCGAACTGAACGGCGCTGAGGTGGCTCGCGCGCTCAACGGTTGCAGCGGTTCGAGCCACGCCCTCGATTTGTTGGCGGCCATGGGCTCGGTTGAGACGCTGCTCGACGCCGCAGGCCATTTTATCCACAAGGACGTTCTCGTGGCCCGAAGCACCGCGGCCGAGATCGGTGTACCTCTGGGGTCGTTCGACGAGGTCACGCAGGCAGCTCTGGACGCCACCGCGGCGCGCTGAAACCTAAGCCAGGTTAGGGGGCGACAGCATCTGGCGGTGTTCGGGAGTGCCGTCGAGGTTGGCATTCACCCGCTCTGAGATTCGCCACCCGTCGGGGGTGCGAACCCATCGCCATGTGTTGGCCGAAAGCCGTGCGATCCAAAACCGTCCCGCATCGCCATCCCATTGAATGTTCAGGGCGTAGCTCCGGCCCACCGCCTCATCGCCGTCGACCACAACGTGGGGCACGGTGAGCACATGGCCACAACCGTTCTTGATCAACCCCTGATGGCCATCGCTGCGAACCATGTCGGCAATCTCCTCACGACCCTGCATCTCAAGCGCGCCAACCGCGTCAAAGGTCCCATCGACGGTCCAGAGTGCCGCGGCGGCCCTGTCCGACCCACTATCGACGGCGGGACCGTATCGGGCTACGAGCTGCTCGATCTCCCGTTGGTCTTCAAGTCGTCGCACCCGGGCTTGCAGCTCCGATACCAACGACTGCAACTCTTCGACTTCGCTCACCGCTCCTCCAATATCTCACAGCATCGGCGAGAACCAGTCACCGCTCGCTTCGAACCGCAACCGTTTCCCAGCCCCGCACGGTGCTGGTGTGAATCTGCTCCGACCGCTCCCGGTCGGAGGTGAACCCCCCCGTGTGGGCCAGCGTCTCCTCTAGGGCCACGCGCCCCTCGAGGCGGGCTAGCGCAGCGCCAAGGCAGAAGTGGACGCCGTAGCCAAAGGAGACGTGCCGGTCCAGGTTGCGCCGGACGTCGTAGCGGTCGGGTTCGGGAAACTTGCGCTCGTCTCGCCCGGCCGCTCCGGTGAGCAACAGTACCCTTGAGTCAGCCGGAATGGTCACACCGTGCAGTTCGACAGGCTCTTCAATCCATCGGCCCTGCACCGGCGAGGGCGCTTCGTAGCGAAGCGTCTCCTCGATGGCATTAGGGATGGCGGCAGGATTGTCTCTGAGGTACTGCTGCTGGTCGAGGTGTTCACCTAGCAACAATCCGGCCCAGCCAATGAGCTTGCCCACGGTCTCAGTTCCTGCGGTTATGAGCAGCACACCGAAATCGGCCATCTCTTCGTAAGAAAGGTTTCGCCGCCCTCCAGTTTCATCGTCTATCTCGGAGTCGGTGAGTGCCGACAACAAGTCCTCCCCGGGACTCGCCGCCCGTTCGGTGATGAGTCCGTGGAGGTATTCGTGCAATTTGGCCATTGCCAGTATGGAAGTGTCGTTCACCATACCGACGCCGGGCTCAATGTGGAAGACTGCGTCGATGTCGCGGTGAATCTCTTCGCGATCGGCGGCGGGTACGCCGAGCAGTTCGGCAATCACCTGGGCCGGCAGTTCGCCACCGAACTGCCCGACGAGGTCGAAATCGGTGCCGGGCTCCCACACCGCCAACAGGTCTCGGCAATAAGCCCGGATCGCCCCTTCCAGGTCAGAAACCCGGCGCGGAGTAAAGGCTCGGCTCATGAGCGACCGCAATCGGGTGTGCTCGGGAGGATCAGTCATAATCATCATACCGGTCTGCATCCGCTCGGGGGTGAGCTGTTCCAGCGTGACCCCGTGCGATGACAGGTATTGGCCGTGAAGGCGATGGGCCAATTCCACATCCTCATATCGCGACAATGCCCAGAAGTCGAAGCGATCATTGCGGTAGACCGGGGCATAGTCGCGCATCGCCTTCCATGCCGCGTGCGGATTGGCATCAAGCTCTTCGTCGAAAGGATCCCAGTACAGGTCTGGTTCGTCCGATCCCGGATCCACTCCTACCGCCACTGAGGTCGCATCGGTCACGGATCTTCCCCTCCTCAGGTTCATCTGCCGCGCTCCAGCTTGCAGATTTGAACACGGTGCTCGGCAAATGGAGAGTAGCGCCCCTCCGGGTAGCCCGCAGGGGGTGTCAATGCAGAATCCGTCTTTTCCGCTAGTTTCCACAGGTTGTCAACAGGCCCAACTACCCGGGAGGAAGCCAGTGCAGAGCGATGCCACTACCGCGGAGGAGTTCCTTTTGGAGCTCGACGACAGCCGGAGGGAGGCCGTTGGCGCGGTGCGGGAGGTGATCCTCGCCAACCTGCCTGACGGCTACGAGGAGGTCATGCAGTACGGGATGATCTCGTATGTCGTGCCCCTCAGCGTGCTGGCCGACACGTACAACGGCCAGCCGCTCATGTACATCGCTCTGGCCTCTCAGAAGCAGTACATGTCGCTCTACCTCACCAATGTGTACGGCGATGAGTCGGTCGAGAAGTGGTTCAAAGAGCGCTACCTGGCCACCGGCAAGAAACTGAACATGGGCAAGTCATGCGTCCGCTTCCGCAAGCTCGGCGATCTGCCTCTCGAGTTAGTGGCCGAAGTCGTCGCCCGCACCTCCATCGACGAGTTCGTCACCATCTACAAAGCCTCCCGCTCCGCCCGCCGCTAGCTGTATTGCCCACAGGGGGCATCAATCATGAAGGGAGCAGTGCTTTGACGGCCTCGACACCGACTACGACATCGCCGTTCATAAGATCACGTTCGCCTTCGGCGATCTCCTTCATGGCCTGGGGGTCCCCAAGAATGGCCAGAGTCTCCTCTAGAGCCTCGAGGTCCTCAGGACTCATGAGAACCGGTGCTGGCGAAGCGTTACTAGCGATGAACACATACTTCTGAAGGTGGGGCTAGACGAGGCTGGTGGTTGATCCGCTGCCGATGGCTACTAGGCCGGCGCTGTTGACGCCGCCGACGGCTACGAGGCCGATGGAGTTGACGCCTCCGATGGCCACGAGGCCGATGGAGTTCACGCCGCGAATGGTGACCAGGCCCATGGAGTTCACCACACCGAAGGTGACGATCCCCATCGCGTTGAGGAAGGCCACCGCCGCAGCCCCGATAGCGTTGAAGCCCGCGACCGCCGCGATCCCGATCGAATTGAACCTCGAGATCGCCGTTATCCCAACGCTGATCCCACTGTTTCCATTGCCGTCGTCCATGGTGCCCCTTTCCCGACTAGACGTAGAACGCCGCCCAGCCGTCTCCGTCTCCCGAAACATACCGGATTGCCGCTAGCGGGATTCTCAGCCCCTCATGACAGCAAAGCGATGCCTTGGATGGCGCGCCAATTTGGTTAGACGGCGACGGATGCCTTCAGCCTCCGAGAATTAGCCGTGGCTCATCCAAGAAGGGCTCAACAACGTTCAATCCGGTCAAACCCTGCCATTGTGCTCGGGTCGATTCACCTTCGTATGTGAAGAAGCGATCGCATCGACTTATGGCCGCGGACGCTAGGTGGATTGCATCGGCGGGTTTCACTGTCCTCCTCGCAGGGCCCCTTGACTTGCGGATGAATGCACGAGCCTCACGGACGACTCTGATTGAGACGTCTGTCATGTTGATCGGCGATGCAGGAACCCAGAGCTGATCGATTACCTCTTCGCTATCCAGAGGGTCAACACCAGGCTGATCGGTGGAGATATAGGCAACTTCGGCAATCGACAAGACCGAAGTAAACAATTCGATCTTCTCGTCTCGCGCATCCTCAAGCACGGCCTCTATGACATCCGCTCGGTCCTGTTCATTTGCCACGAATGCGATCAGGACGTTGGCGTCAAGGTAGACCCGGCTTTGCCTACTGGTCATCTCTCATTTGCCTGACCAGGACTTCGGCTGGCTCAGAAATCCGGATAACTCCCCTAGCCCTTAGGTAACCATCCGGGTCTCCCTCTTCGACAGGATCTATTTTGGTCACTTGTCGGACCCAAAGCGGCCTGTCGGTCTTGGCGTCTCGGCCGACAGTACCCGTCACATCGGCAACGTGCCCCCAAACGTCGCGCATGGTTTCCTCTTGGTCGTGGCTCAAATAACACTTCACAGCTCTGTTTGAAGAGAGTTCATAGAGATTGAAGCTAAGGCCTTTGCGTCTGGACAGCGTTTCGACCCGGCCACGAACGGTCCCAATAGACCTCGGGTCCTCCTCTGGCCATTCGGTCTCAGAAAGGGCTAACGGATCCAAGGGGGCTTCAACAACGACTTGCTTCCCATTGGTCTGAACCGTGACAGGGTGAGCCTCGTTTGCGAGAGCCATTAGTTCGTACATCTGTTTGTGTAAAGGAAACTCCAGATCGGCGTTTCCGCCCTGCACCCGTTGAGCAGCATCTATGAAGTTGTCGCACATGGCTGGGATCAGCCGGTGAGCTTCGTCATCCAGTGGAACAGCCTGGGCCGACGCGGCGGCACTTCCGTAGTCAAGACCTGCGAGTACCCACCGGACCTCTGCACTGTGGCTCTCTTGCAAGGCCTCGAGTACCTGGAAGAACCGAGCGAACGCGTTGGAGAGCGCCTCAATCGTCACCTCACCACCAAGGTGGAACCTCACATGGCTCTCGCTCATCTCAAGCATGCTAGGCGGGGTGCAACTAGAGGGTCACTACCCAATTTCGCATGAGCCCCCTGCAAACCCGCAGGGGACATCATTCATGAGGGGCGCAGCCGCTGCCTCTCAAAACAGCGAGCCGATGCCTTGGATGGCGCGCCATGCGAGGTAGATTCCGGCGGCGGTTATGGCTAGCCAGAAGTGCCAGGGGACTTTTTGGCGGGGTGGGGGGGCTGCGTAGGGTGGGGTTTCTACGGGGGTGCCGCAGGTGGGGCACTCTCCGGCTTCGGTTACAGAGCCGGGGTTCCAGAAGCGGTCGCAGGGCTCGCACCAGGGCACGGCCATAGCTTGCCACCACGAGACGCCGAGACCCCGAAGCCGGAGGCGCCGAAGCTGTTTCCGTCGGCCAGCGGCTCCCCGGCGCTGGGGAAAGATGCGGGTTTGGCCGGTGGCGGTGGTAGCCTGGTCTTACTCGGTCGAAGATTTCTGCCGAGCGGGTTGCCTCCGAGTTTCTTTCTCTGATTCCGGGCAAGCTGCCCGATGCTGTATTGCGCCACGCTGACGATTTCAGGCGCCAACCATCCTCTAGCCGCCCGCCCCACGCGGGCAAGGAGCCCCAATGCCCCCCACTTTCGCCCAGTTGGGCGTGCCCGAATCCATCTGCCGCGCGCTCAAGCGCAACGGCATCCACAAGCCGTTCGAGATCCAAGCCGCCGTTATCGCCGATGCCATGGAAGGCCGCGACATCTGCGGTCGAGCGCCCACCGGTTCGGGCAAGACGCTCGCCTTCGGCATCCCTTTGATCGCCAATGTGGGCCAGGCCCGGCCTCGGCGGCCTCGAGCGCTGATTCTGTCCCCCACACGCGAGCTCGCCGATCAGATCGCATCGGAGCTGCGCTCCATCTCCGGCCCGATCAGCGTTGCCGCCGTCTACGGGGGAGTTGGCTACGTAGACCAGCGAAAGCGGTTGCAAAAGGGAGTGGACATCCTGGTCGCATGCCCCGGTCGGTTGGAGGATCTGATCGACCAGAGAGCGGTGAGTCTTCACGAAACCGACCAAGTGGTCATCGATGAGGCCGACCGCATGGCCGACATGGGGTTCCTGCCCGCCGTTCGGCGAATCCTCGACCAAACCAACTCCGAACGCCAGACAGTCATGTTCTCGGCCACTCTTGACAATGACGTGGCCAAGCTCACCCGGGACTACCAGGATCGCCCCATCACCCATGAGGTAGGCGATGCCACGCCCGACATCAAGGCAGCCGATCACCGGTTCTGGACGGTGGACAAGACCGAACGGGTCGGTGTCTGCATCGATGCGGTAACCGCCTCAGGTCCGACAATCGTATTCTGCCGGACCCGGCACGGATCAGACCGGCTGGCCCGCCAGCTCACCCAGCGGGGCGTCAAAGCCGCCGCCATTCACGGGGGCCACGCCCAGAACCGCCGCACTCGGACGCTCAAAGAGTTCATCGACGGCCGGGTCGAGGCTCTGATCGCCACCGACGTCGCCGCTCGGGGGATCCATGTGGACTCGGTGGCTTGCGTTATCCATTTCGACCCACCTGAGGATCACAAGGCGTATCTGCACCGCTCGGGCCGCACCGCCCGCGCCGGCCAGACGGGACTGGTGGTGTCGTTGGTCCAAAACGGCCAACACGCCGACGCCAAGAAGATCCAACAACAACTCGGACTGCATGAGCCCATCACCAGTCCCAGGCGTCTCGAACACAGCGCAGCGCCCGCCCCTCGCCGCAATCCGGCTCAGCATCGGCAGAAAGGGCGGAAGCCCCGAAGTCGCGCCTCCTCCCGGTAGCGATCCGCCCGCCTGCTGGTCCGGGCGGCCAAAAACAGATCAGGCCCGGCGGACGGCGAGGATGGCCACATCGTCGGTGATGGTGCCATCGGCGAAGTCTCGGGCGGCTTCCAGCAGCGTCTTGCACAGCACGTCGGGGGAAACGGTGGGGTCGCGGCGCAGGTGCTGGGCGATGCGGTCCTCGCCGAACTGGGCGTCGCCATAGCGCACTTCGGCCAAACCGTCGGTGTACATGAGCACCATGTCGCCTGAGTCCAAGGGAATCTCCCGGCTGAAATAGGTGCTGCCGGGATCGAGCATCAGCAGGGCCCCGGTGGCCCGCAGCGGCTGCACCTCGCGCTCATGCCAAAGCCAGGCGGCCGGGTGGCCGGCGGAGGCGTAGCGCATGGACTGGGCCTCGGTGTCGAATACCACGATCACCACCGAGATGAACTCCTCGGCCCGCTCGATGGAAGACATCTGGGCGTTCAACTCCTCCAAGGCCTGGGCCGGGTCGCGGAACTGGCGAAGGAACACCCGGAGCAGATACTTGGCCTGGAATGCGGTGATGGACGACTCAATTCCCCGGCCGGCCACATCCCCGATTACCGCGGCCACCCGGGTGGGGCCCACCCGGAAAACGTCGAAGAAGTCCCCGGCCATAACTCCCTCGCCCGCCTGGTACACCCGGCCCATCTCGTAGCCAGCAAAATCGGGCAGGTCGTCGGGGGCCAGCCGCCCGGCCCACGCCCGCGGGGCGAGGTCCCCCTGGCTCAGCGTCTCCTCGGCCCGGCGCTCCATCTCGAACCGCTCCTGGGTGAGTCGGGCCTCGGCCACAGATCGACGCCCCCACCAAAGGGGGAACAGGGCGGGCACCACCACCAGGGCCAAAACCGCTGCCACCGCCCGAGACTCCAAGACGGCGGTCAATGCGGCCACCACGGTCAGAGCCGCATACAAAAGGGCGGAGTGGGCGTCCCGGCGGAAGCTGGACTGGGCCAGGGTGTGAGCCGCCTCATAGGCGCTCTCGCCCTCCTCGTCGTATCCCTCCCCCGCGTGGGTGTGCTCTACCCGGAGCAGGAACCTAAACCGGTGTCGGGCAGCCCGGGCGAAGATGCCAGCCGCGAACGCGCAGACGCCCGCGGTAAGCACAAGGAGAAGGGTCTCCATTCAGCAAGATTACCCCGCAAATTGGCGGAATTCTTGCCTCTTTCTCGGCAATTTCCGGGGACTATTCGCCGGAGCGGCGACGCACCCGCAGCTTGACCGGGACTGATCCCAGGTCGAATGCCTCCCGAAAACGGCGCTCCAAGTAGCGCAAATAGGTGCGGGGCAAGATCCGGTTGGCGAACAGCGTGAAGGTGGGAGGATCGGCCGCCCCTTGGGTGGCATAGAGCACCCGGGCGCCGTCGGGGGCGGGATGGGCCGCCTGAGCATCGCGCAGCACCCGGTTCACCACCTGGGTGGGGATGCGGCGCCGGTACTCGGCGATTACCCCCCGAAGCTCGGGCAAGAGTCGATTCAACCCCTTCCCCGACAGGGCGCTTACCCGGATAACGGCCGCTTCGCCCAAGAAGTGCAGACGGTGGTCGATGTCGAGGGATATTGCCTCGCGGGCCTCGGTGTCGAGCAGGTCCCACTTGTTGAGCAGAACCACGATGGGGCAGCCGGCACCGTCGATGCGCTCGGCGAGACGCTGGTCTTGGTGGGTCACCCCCACAGTGGCGTCGATCACCAACAGAGCGATATCGGACCGATCAACTGCGGCCAAGGCCCTCAGCAGCGAGTAGTACTCGGTGGCCTGATCGATGCGGGCCCGGCGGCGCATGCCCGCGGTGTCCACAAACCGGATCGGCCCCAACTCGGTATTCACAACGGTGTCGATGGCGTCGCGGGTGGTGCCCGGCTGATCGTGGACCACCGACCGGTCATCGCCGATCAAGCGGTTGAACAGAGTGGACTTTCCAGCGTTGGGCCGGCCCACGATGGAGACCGAAACCGTGGCAGCGTCGGAATCGGGGTCGGCACCGGCCTCGAGTCTTTCCGCTGGCTCCTCGGGCAGTGAGGCCATCACCGCGTCCAACAGGTCGCCCACTCCCCGCCCGTGCAATGCGCTCACGGGAAACGGATCGCCCAATCCCAGGCGGATGAACTCCCAGATGAGGTTCTCGTGGGCCTCGTCGTCCACTTTGTTCACCGCCACTAACACCGGGCCGGCCCGGCCCCGCAGACGTCCCGCCACACCCTCGTCATCGCCGGTGATTCCTGCCTGAAAGTCCACCACCATCACCACCACATCGGCGTCCTCCATGGACTTCTCGCTCTGGGCGGAAACCTTGGCGTCCATCGAGGAGTTGTCGCCCGGGCCCTGGGGCAGCCAGCCGCCGGTGTCCACCACCGTGAATTCCCTTCCCTGCCAGCTGGCCGGCATCTCCTTGCGGTCCCTGGTCACGCCGGGCTGCTCGGCCACGATGGCCTCCCGACGGCCCAGTATCCGATTCATAAGCGTGGATTTGCCCACATTGGGCCGCCCGACGATCGCCACCGTGGGCAATCGGGAAGAATGCGACGGGGTAGGGGCCTCAGCCATGGCGCTAGCCCCCAATCGCCCTTCGCAGTGCTACCCCGTCGGCAGGCACCACCTCAACCGGGCGGGGAAGATCGCTCGGCCGGGTTCCGTCCAAGAACATGCCCTGTGACAGGCAAACGTCGGGAAGCAGATAGCGATGGCCCTCGGGTTGGCCGGCCAGCGTGCGGGTAATGTCTTCGCCCACCAGCAGCCCGGCCACCGCGGTGGTGCCGCCGAAGAACCGGTTCTCCACCGGTACCACCCGCACATCCCCGCGGCCCAGCGAAGCCACCAGCGGCCCCAGCACCGCGGCCCCGTACTCCCCGGTGATCACACCCACCGGAGCTCCCGTGCGGGGCCGCAGGCCGATCGGCGTCGAATCATCGGTCCTCGGCGCCCGGTAGCCCTCGGCAGGGGCCCCTTCCACCCAGGCGAAGAACCCCGGCCGAGTTCCGGTCACCTCTTCGGCTTGGCCCGAGAACTCCAACGCCAGCGTGGCCGCCATGCCCACTCCGTCCTCGTGCATGGGAAATCCCTCGTAGGCCTCCGGGTCGGGGAATTCGATCCCGGCCAGCAGGTAGTACTCATCGGCAGCGAACACCAGTCGGCGGCCCAGCATATGCCGGTTGATCTCCTGCCACTCGTGCACTGCTTCGACCACCGAAGTCGCCTCAGCCCTCGTGTGGGGCCTCAGCCGAGGTTCTGACGTGTGCCGCGACACCCCCAGGGGAACCACGCAGACGCTGGTCAGCTCGGAAAATTCATCGGCCACACCGGCCAGGGTGTCCTCCAGCACATCTCCGTCGTTGACCTCGGGGCACACCACTACTTGACCGTGTACCTCTATGCCGTGGTCGAGCAGAGCCCGCAGCCAGCGAAGGCTGGTGGCCCCTCGGCGATTCCGAAGCATGTCGGCCCTCACGTCGGGGTCGGTGGCGTGGATGCTTACGTTCAGCGGCGACAGCCGCTCGGTCACCACCCGCTCCAGGTCGGCCTCGGTAAAGCGGGTCAGGGTGGTGAAATTGCCGTAGAGGAAAGATAGTCGGTAGTCGTCGTCTTTCAGATACAGGCTGGGGCGCAGCCCCGGCGGAAGCTGGTAGATGAAGCAGAACTCGCAGTGGTTGTCGCAGGTCCGCACCCGGTCGAACAGCGCCGAGTCCACCTGAATCCCCAGCGGCTCCCCGGCCCGCTTGAGCACCTCCAGCTCCAACACCACCCCGTCGCGGCGGATGTCCAGGCTCAGCTCGGGCTCATCCACAAGCTGCTGATACTCGATCACGTCCTTGGGGACACAGCCGTTCACGGAAAGAAGCTCATCGCCGGCCCTCAAGCCGTATTGCTGAGCCACCGACCCTTCGGCGACCGCTGTCACCCGAGGAGCGGACATGGCAAAAATGATACGAGGCCAAGAATGCCCCGGCCGACCACTAAATTGAACTCGTGGATGTCGAGAAGGTGATCTTGGCCGCTCCCCGGGGGTTTTGCGCCGGGGTGGAGATGGCCATCAAGGCACTGGCCTGGTTGGTCCGCACCTTCGACGCGCCCGTGTACTGCTACCACGAGATCGTGCACAACAAGCTGGTAGTCCGCCGCTTCGAGAAGCTCGGCGTGGTGTTCGTGGACGACATCTCAGAGGTTCCCTCCGGCCATCCCATAATGCTGTCGGCCCACGGCTCGGCCCCCGAGGTGGTGGAGGCGGCCACCGAGCAGGCCAGCTACATGGTGGACGCGGTGTGCCCGCTGGTCACCAAGGTCCACCACGAGGTGAAGGTGCGAGCCGGTAAGGGTTACCGCATTGTGTACGTCGGCCACGAAGACCACGAGGAGGCGGTGGGCACCATGGCGGTGGCCCCGGAGGCCATCCACCCGGTGGAAAGCATCGACGATGTGGAGGCGCTCCCCGATTTCGACGACCCGGTGGCTCTGCTGGCCCAGACCACGCTGTCGCACCGCGACTGGGAAGGCGTGATGCACGCCGCCCGCGACCGCTTCCCCGACATGTGGACCCCAGGACGAAGCGACCTCTGCTTCGCCACCACCAACCGGCAGGCGGCACTGACTGCCATTGCCGAACAGTGCGGCACCGTGGTGATAGTTGGCTCGGCAAACTCCTCCAACACCATGGCGCTGGAGAAGCTCGCCCGGGAGCTGGGCTGCGGGAGGGTGTTCCGAGTGAACCGCGCCTCGGAGCTGCCTGACGACATCTCCGGAGTGGTGGGGCTCACCGCCGGGGCCTCGGCCCCCGAGGAGCTGATCAACGAGGTGCTCGAACGGCTCGCCCCTGCCGAGGGCATCGAGGAGGTCTCGTTCACCGACGAAGACGAGTACTTTCCTCCGCCCCGAAACCTCCGCGATCTCATAGAGGCCTCCGGCTCTCTGGCCTCTTTCAGCCTGGGTGGACCCCCGTCACCCACCCCGATGGTGGACCGCAAGGTGGCGGCCAGCGACGTGCTCGACGGCCTCATCGCCAGCCGCTGAACGCGGGCGGCAGCCCTAATCCGATTCTCGGCGATCCCAGACGGGGATGCCCAGCTCTTGTTGAACCCCGTCGAACATGTTCTGGAGGGTCTCCCGCAATTCGTCGGAATACCGGCTCAGCGCCTCCCGGCTCACCCGCCCCCGATCGTCGACCTCGGGCGGGGCCAGCGGTTCGCCCCACACTAACCGCGCCGTGCGGGGCCGGGGCATCCTCACGCCGATGCCCATTGCCCGCTCTGTACCCCCTATAGCCACCGGCACCACGGGCACCTGCGACTTGGCCGCCAGCCAGCCTACGCCGTCCAGCAGCGGGTAGATGCGGGTACCCGACTTTCGCTCCCCCTCGGGGAACACCACCAGAGGCTGGCCGGCCTCGAGTACCGTAAGCGCGGCCTTGAGGGCGCTGCGGTCGATGGTGTCGCGCCTCACCGGAAAGGCCCCCATGGTCACCAGGATCCAAGTGGTGACCCGACCGCGGAAGAGTCCGCTCTTGGCGAAATAGCGGAGCGGCCGGCCCGCCGACGCCCCAATGAGCGGGGTGTCCAAATTGGAGCGATGGGTGGGGGCGACAATCACCCCTCCCCGGCGGGGCATATTGCGCCGGCCTCGGGTGTAGCAGCGGAAGTAGGCCCCGAATACTGCGCGAGCCAGTCTCTGCACAAAGAAGTGGAAAACCACCCCGACCACCCGCCCCTTGGCCTCAAGTTCCTCGGGGTGGAGCTCGACTTGGCTCACCTGGCCTCCAATTCCTCGGGGTGGAGCTCGACTTGGCTCATCCCAATCGGGCGATCAACTCGTCAACTACTTGGTCGACTGTGAGGTCAGTGGTGTCAATGTGAACGGCGTCGGGAGCCTGGATAAGCGGATCATGCTGGCGGGAGGAGTCGGCTGCGTCTCTGGCCGCCAGATCGGCCGCAACCGTTTCATAATCGAGGGCACTCACCTCCCCGGCCCTACGCTCGGCCCGGACCATGGGCGACGCGCTCAGATACACCTTCAGCTCGGCGTCGGGAAACACCACCGTCCCTATGTCCCGACCCTCCAAAACGCCGCCGCCCCGTTCCATCACCCAAGCCCGCTGGCGCACTCGCAGCACGTCTCGAACACCGGAGATGGCCGCAACCGTGCTCACCGACCGGGTCACCTCCGGGCCCCTGATCTGGGTCGTGGCGTCCACACCGTCGACAACGACCGAAGCGTCGTCGACCTGGATGTCGCTATTGCGCGCTACCTCGACAATGGCGTCGGCATCGGCCAAGTCGACCTCCCGAGCCATAGCGGCAAAGGCCACCGATCGATACATCGCACCGGTGTCCAGATACTCCAGTCCCAGTCTTTGGGCCAGCTTCCGAGCCACCGTGGACTTGCCCGATCCAGCCGGGCCGTCGATGGCGATTACCCTGACACCCCTGCCCATCCGCCCATCGGCGGCGCTCACGGCTTCCATCCAGTGCTGTGCTCCAGGTGGCGCGCAAAACTCGGGTAGCTCGTGTTCGTGGCCTCAAAGCCCTCAACCGTCATCGAGCCGCCGCCCACTGCTCCGGCAATGGCCGCGGCCATGGCCATCCGGTGGTCTCCACGGGAGTCCACGGTACCGCTGCCCAGGGCTTCGGCGCGACCGACTCCGCTGATCGCCAGAGTGTCGCCGTCGATCTGGCACTCCGCCCCGAGGCCATTGAGCAGTCCGGCGATGGCCGCCACCCGGTCGGATTCTTTGACCCGCAGCTCGCCGACCCCCTCAAAGACGGTTTCCCCCGTGGCGGCCGCGGCGGCCACGGCCAAAATGGGCACTTCGTCGATACAGGCAGGTAGCTCTTCGGCGGTAACCCGGGTTCCTTTGAGCTCGCTGGATCGAGCTCTGACGTCACCCGAGGCCGAATCCACAGTTATGTCGGCGCCCATGCGCCGCAAGACCTCGATGAACCCTCCCCGGGCCTGACCGAGGTAGACGTTTTCCACCACGAGGTCGCTGTCGGGCGCCACGCAAGCGCCTACTACCCAGAATGCGGCCTGGGACGGATCGCCGGGCACTTCGACATCGGGGGGTTCCACATCTCCGGGCCACACCGTCACCGAGGAAGTCCCACGATCCAGCCTCACGCCGGCGGCGGCCAGCATCTCCTCGGTGTGTGCTCGGGTGGGAACTCCCTCGTGCACCGTGGTCGGCCCCTCAGCTCTCAGGGCAGCGAGCAGCACGGCGCTTTTCACCTGGGCCGAGGCCACCGGCAGGGTGTACTCGATTCCCATCAGCGGGCGGCCCTCAATGGTCAGAGGCGCCAGCGAGCCGTGATCGCCGCTGCCGCTGATCGACGCTCCCATCGCGGCCAAAGGGTCGATAATCCGATCCATGGGCCGCTGGCGGATCGATGCGTCCCCGTCCAGGGTGGTGGTGAAGTCGAAGCCGGCCACCAATCCGGCCAGAAGTCGAATGCCAGTGCCGGAGTTGCCCAAGTCGATGGGACTGCGGGCACCGCTCACTCCCCCGGTAACGGTCACGTCCCCCGATTCCGCCACCTCCACCTGAGCACCCAGCGCCTCAACAGCACGGCGAGTGCGGACGACGTCGTCGCCGTTGGACAAGCCCTTTATGGTGCACGGCCGCTGGCCGAGCGCAGCGATCATCAGCGCCCGGTGGGAGATCGACTTGTCGCCCGGTACTTGGAGCCGTCCAGTGAACTGGCGCTTACCTTCCACCGTGACAGAGGTCACGTCCGGATCCCCGCGCCGCGACGCTCCCCTGGGTCGCTCACGACAGCACTCTTGACGACGGGGCGTAACCCTGCTTCCTGAGGGCCTCCAACAGGCCGTCGGACGCCTCCGCGTTGACCACCAGGATGGCCACGCCTTGGCCGCCCTCCACAGAGTGAGCGATCTCCAGGTCGAAGATGTTCACCCCGATGTCGGTGGTGAGGCTGGTGATACGGGCCAGCTCGCCGGGACGGTCGAACACCGGCACCCTGACCTCAGACAGCGAGACGTCTCGGTCCAGTCCGTAAGGCAGATGGGCTCGGGCACTTCTCGCCTGCTCCAAGAGCTCCAACAGCCCGCCCCGGTTGCCGTCGGCTACCAGTGAGCGCACCTCGGCCAAGGCGGCGATGAAGCGGTCGAGCACCGAGCAGATGGCCTCGGAGTTCTCATCACAGATATCGGGCCATATTCCTGGATGACCCGAGGCGATGCGAGTCATGTCCCGGAATCCACCCGCGGCCAGCCGCAACATCACCTGGTGCTCCTCAGAGCGCTCATCGGCCAAGGTCATGAGCGTGGCTGCGGTGAGATGGGGCACGTGGGAGACCACCGCGACCAGGGCGTCGTGGCGCTCTGGGGCCAGCGACACCACGTCGGCTCCCATTGAGGCCACCACCGAGCGGATCTGAACCAGGGAGTCATCGTCGGTGTCGTCGGTGGGGGTTAGGACCCATACCGCGTTCTTGAACAAATCGGCCCGAGCCCCGGCCACCCCCTCCTGCTCGCTACCGGCCATGGGGTGGCCGCCCACAAAGCGGGGGCTGGCCACCGAGGTCACAATCGGGGTCTTCACGCTGCCCACGTCAGTCACCGGTCCGTTGCCCATCGCCAACGCCTTGCGGGCCTCGGGAGCGGCCGCTCCCACCGGGGTGGCCACAAACGTGATGTCGGCGTCGGTCGGCGGTCCAACCGCATCCAGTGCGCCCCGATTGAGCGCTTCGACGGCCACCGCCTCGTCCTGGTCGGTGCCGGTCACCCACCAGCCCCGCTCCCGCAAGGCCAATCCGATGGAGCCTCCGATAAGCCCGGTGCCGACGATGGCGGCTCTGCCTGAACCTACCGGCTGCCCGGTGCCGACAATGGCGGCCCGCTGGGTGGCCATCACGCGGGAAGGTCGTCGCGCAGGCCTCGTGCGCCTTCCAGGTAAATGTGGTGCAATTCGTCGCGCCCCCGCTCGGTGGTCAGATGGATCAGCACGCGCAGGCACAGTGGCGTCCCCTCTACGATGTCCAGCTCCTGGGCGCAGAGCAGAGGCACGTCGCCGAGGCCGAATTTTCGGGCCGCGGCCGCGGGAAAGGCCGAGTTGATGTCGGAGGTGGCGGTGAAGACAATGCTGATCAGGTCGTCGTGATCGATGTCGTTGCGGTCGAACAGCTCGGTCAACAGCGCGATGATCCGCTCCCCCATATGCTCGGGAGTATCGACATCAATGGTGGTGGCGCCCCGCAGGGCGCGGACGGCGCTGCTCACGGCCAAAATTGTACCGACCCCTGGATGCGGCCCTTAACTCAGTTGCCGGTGAGCTCCGCCCCCTGGCGCTCCAGCTTCCGGACTTCGCTCTGACTCAAATCTCGCCACTCGCCCGGCGGGAGCCTTCGATCGGCCAGCGGGCCGATGCGGGTGCGAACCAGGCGGATCACAGGATGGCCTATCGCCTCGCACATCCGCCGAACCAGTCGGTTGCGGCCCTCGTGGACCACGATGCGGATGACCGACGGCTCGGGCAACGACACCGCAACTGCCCGAGCCATGCCGTCATCCAACTCCACTCCCTCGCGCAGGCTCCTCAGCGACCCGCGGCCAGGACGGCCCTCGACGTGGGCCAGGTACTCCTTGTCGACCCCGAAAGACGGATGGGTCAGTCGGTGGGTCAGCCCCCCGTCGTTGGTGAGCAGCAATAGCCCCTCGCTGTCCGCGTCTAGGCGGCCCACCGGGAAGACCCGGGGCTCGCTCGGCACCATGGCCACCACGGTGGGGCGCCCCTGGGGATCGGACGCGGTAGTAACCACTCCGGAGGGCTTGTTCAGCAGGTAGTACACCAGATCGGCCCGCAGCCCCACCGGGACGCCGTCAACCTCAACCGCGTCGTGCTCGGGATCGATCCGCTGGCCGAGCCGGGCGGGCTGCCCGTTCACTGAAATGCGGCCCTCGGCCACCATCTCCTCGACTGCCCGGCGGCTGGCCACTCCGGCAGCGGCCAGGACCTTCTGAATCCGCTCAGGCTCGCTCACACTGTCGGGACATCGCTATTGCCGCTTTCGGGCTCCCGGATCGACGCGATAGTGCCGTGCTGTTGCCCTTGGGCCGGCATGTCTTGGCTGTCGGTGCCAGATGACCCGGTTCGGCTGTCGGCCATCAGACTTGTCTCCAAGGCCTCGATCACTTCGGCGCCGGGCACAAAATCGACCAGCGGGGGTAGTTCGTCGATGGAGTGGAGCCCCAGCCGCTCCAGGAAGGCCGGCGTGGTGGCAAACAGGCGGGCATTGCCCGGACCTGGATCCCGGCCCACTTCCTGAACCAGTCCCCGATGCTGGAGGGTGCGCATGGCCCCCTCGGCGTTCACCCCCCGGATGGCCGACACCTGGGCCCTAGACAGCGGTTGCTTGTAGGCCACAATGGCCAGGGTCTCCAGCGCGGCTGAGGAGAGACGGGAGCTCTGGCCGCTGACTACAAACCGCTTCACGTACGGTTCGGCATCGGGATGGCTGCGGAACCGATAGCCACCAGCCACCCGGACCAGTTCGAATCCCCGGCCCTCGGCCCGGTATTCCTCGGCCAACTGTTCGCAGATGGCCTCCACCTGACCGGTGGGAATCTCAAGGAGCTGGGCCATGAGCCCCGGCGGGACCGGCTCCTCGGCAACCATCACGATGGCCTCCACCGCCTGGCGAGCCTCAATGCTCTCATCCGTCATTGGAGTCCACTCCTGCCAATGTCTCGATTCTCATCCGTCATAGGAGTCCACTCCTGCCAATGTCTCGTCGAAGTCGGCCTCGGCGCTCCAGGTGATGGCAATGCGGCCGAACGTCGCGGCCTGCAACACGTCCACCAAGCCCCGCTTGTAGAGCTCCAGCACGGCCAAGAAGTACACCACCACCTCGATGCCGGTCTCCAGATCCTCGGTCAGCTCCCGGAATCCCACCGTCCCCATCTCCGGCAGGCGGGCCATGAGGTCGGCGGCCACCTCGTCAACGCTGATGGGGATGTCGGTGATGTGCTGTACGTTCACCCGCGGCGTGGGCCGGGTAGCCGTGGCCCGTAGAAATGCGGCTCTGAGATCTTCGGGACCGATCCCCTCTAAAAAGTCGGGCACGAGGTCTACATAGCGCTCATCGGGACCGGCCGTGCGGGGCAGGCCGCGCCCGGCCACTTCAGCCAGCTGCTCAAGGACCTGGGCAACCCCTTTGAAGGTCTGGCACTCCAGCAGCCGGGCCAGTAGGAGGTCGCGCTCCGACCACAGGGCCAGTTCCTCGTCCAGATCCAGTGACTCGCTGTCGGGCAGCAGGCGGCTGCTTTTGAGCTGTACCAGCGTGGCCGCGATCAGCAAGAACTCGGTGGCCACGCCCAAGTTGAGCTGCTCCATCTTGTTGAGCTCGGCCAGATAGGCGTCCACGATGTCGCCCACCCTCACTTCATAGAGATCGACCTCGTCCCTCAATATGAGGTGCAAAAGCAGGTCGAATGGACCCTCGAAGACCTCGGTTCGCACTTCAAACGGCCCTTCGGACACCTCCGTTCTCACCTCTGCGACCACTCGCCAAGTGTAGAACTCACCATCTGCCGATTCGGGGTTTTGGGATCAGGGCTGGCACCTAGGGATTTCGGGATCCAGGCGGGTAGTTTGACCGGCGTGGCGCGAGTGTTCTCTGGTATTCAGCCGTCCGGCGGCATGCACCTGGGCAACCTGCTGGGCGCGCTGCGCAACTGGGTGGCCTACCAGCACGAGCACGACGCGGTGTACTGCGTGGTAGATCTCCACGCCCTCACCACCGCACCCGATCCCGACGAGCTGCGGGACAACACCCTGGCCGCGGCGGCAATGCTCCTCTCGGTGGGCATCGACCCCGATCGGTCCACTTTGTTCGTGCAGAGCTCGGTGAGCGAGCACGCCGAGTTGGCATGGATGATGGAGTGCACCGTGGGCTTCGGCGAGCTGCGCCGGATGACCCAGTTCAAGGACAAGTCCGACCGGTCTGAATTCGTGTCTGCCGGCCTGTTCACCTATCCCGCCCTTCAGGCGTCGGACATCTTGCTGTACGACACCGACCTGGTTCCGGTGGGCGACGACCAGCGCCAGCACATCGAGCTGTGCCGGGACATCGCGGAGCGCTTCAACCGCCGCTACGGCGACACCTTCACAGTGCCCGCCCACGTCATCCCCACCGCGGGGGCCCGGGTCATGGACCTCCAGAATCCGGCCGACAAGATGTCCAAGTCGTTGGAGTCGGCCGGCACCGTCGGCGTGTTGGAGGAATCCGAGAGCGTTACGCGCAAGTTCAAGCGGGCGGTAACCGACAGCGAAAACGAGGTGCGCTACGACCCCGGGACCAAGCCGGGGGTGTCCAACCTGCTGGGCATCCTGGCATCGGCCACCGGACGAACTCCGGAGTCGGTGGCCGACGACTATGCCCAATACGGGCCGCTCAAAGCCGACACCGCTGATGCGGTGAACGAGCTGCTCTCCCCCATCAGGGAGCGATACGCCGAACTGTCGTCCGACCCGGGAGAGATCGCCCGGGTACTGGCCACTGGGGCCGACAAGGCCCGCACCGTGGCAGCAGCCACCTTGGAGCGGGCCAGAACCAACGCAGGGCTGATCCCCCGCTCCCCCGCCTAACGACCAGCACCGACCTGAGGAGACCAGTGTCCGACATCACCCCGTTCACCGTTGAGATTCCCGATGCCGCGCTGGAAGACCTCCACCGGCGTCTGCGGGAGGCCCGTTGGCCCGACCAGCTTCCCGACGCCGGCTGGGACTACGGCGCAGAGATGGGCTACATCCAGGAACTTGCCAGTTACTGGGCCGACGAGTACGACTGGCGGGCCGCGGAGGCCGAACTGAACGAACTCGACCACTTCACCACCACCATCGACGGCCAGAACATCCACTTCATCCACCAGCGCTCCTCCCACCCCGACGCCTATCCGCTGATCATCAGCCACGGTTGGCCCGGCACGGTGGTGGAGTTCCTCGACATCATCGGGCTGCTCACCGAGCCCGATGACCCCGCCGATGCCTTCCATGTGATCGCCCCGTCGCTCCCGGGCTACGGCTTCTCGGGGCCGACCGCCGATCGGGGATGGGACACCGTCCGCACTGCCAAGGCATTTTCCGAGCTGATGGGGCGCCTGGGATACGACCGTTACGGAGCCCAGGGGGGTGATTGGGGCTCGATGATCTCCCAGAACATCGGCCGCTGTGACCCCGATCACTGCGAGGCAGTCCATGTGAACTTCTTGTTCGCCACGGCTCCTGAGGAAGGGCCCGGCGAGCTCACCGAGACCGAGCAGGCCGGGTTGGGCCGGGCCAACCTCTATTTCACCGAGGGCGCGGGCTACATGCAGATCCAGAGCACCAAGCCCCAGACCCTGGCCTATGGCTTGACCGACTCCGCCGTCGGGCAGCTTGCCTGGATCGCCGAGAAATTCCTGGCCTGGACCGACAACGACGGCACCATCGAATCGGCGGTGAGCCGGGATCGACTTCTCACCAACATCTCCCTTTACTGGTTCACGGCCACCGGGGGATCGTCGGCCCGCATGTACTACGAGACGTTGCGCCCTGGTGCAGCCGGATTGGGCGGCCCTCTCAGCACCCCTCTGGGAATGGCCAGCTTTCCCATGGAGATCATGCAGGCCCCCCGGCGCTGGTTGGAGGACAACTACAACATCGTCCACTGGTCCGACATGGCTGAGGGAGGGCACTTCGCGGCCATGGAAGAGCCCGAGGCCTTGGCCCAGGACATCCGCGAGTTCTTCCGCCGCTTTCGGTAGTAATACATCACTATGAGGATGCCGTCTCTGCCTCAGGGATTGGCCGCCAGAGCGGCTCGTGTAGCAGGGCGGCTATCCCAGAAGCTCGGGCGCGGTGGGGGCACGACGCTGCCCGGCCTGCTCCTCAACCGCTTGCGACCAGAGGCCACCGCAGAGATGGCCCGCTCGGTTTCCGGCGGCGTGATCCTCGTTTCGGGAACCAACGGAAAAACCACCACAGCCCGGCTGGTTCGGGCCGCACTCGACGCCAACGGCGCCCGCGTGGTGGCCAACACCGCCGGCTCCAATTTGGAGCGCGGGGTGGCCACCGCCCTGCTCAACGCCGATGGGGCCGAAGTAGCCCTGTTCGAAGTCGACGAGGCGGCCCTGCCGGGACTGATGGCCAAGACCAGGCCGCGGGTAGTCACCCTGATGAACCTGTTCCGGGACCAGCTTGACCGCTATGGCGAACTAGAACACCTGGTTGAATGCTGGAGGGGCGCGGTGGCCGAACTCGACCCAGCCGCAACCGTGATCTACAACGCCGACGACCCCGCTGTGGCCGAGATCGGCGCCCGGCACCCAAACACCGTGTCCTACGGCATCGAAGACCCCCGGGTGGGCCGCGACCGCTTGCCCCACGCGGCCGACACCACCGAGTGCCGCCACTGCGGCGCTTCACTGCACTACGAAATGGTCACCATCGCCCATCTCGGCCGCTGGTCCTGTTCGCAGTGCGGTTTGGCCCGGTTCCAGCCCGACGTCCAGGCCACCCGAGTGGAGTTGCACGGGTTGGACGGCCAGCGGCTCTCCATCGCCACTCCCCAAGGTCCGATTGAGCTGTCGCTGAGGCTGCCGGGTATGCACAACTCCTACAACGCCTTGGCCGCCGCCGCCACCACCGTCGCCCTCAACCTTGCCCCCGAGGCCATCGGCCCCGCGCTGGCCAAGCGGGAGGCGGCATTCGGACGAGCCGAGCACACCCAGATCGGCAACGTCAGAGTGACCACGCTGTTGGCCAAGAACCCGGCCGGGGCCAACGAGAACATCCGAACCATGCTGCTGGAAGACCACCCTCTGCACCTGCTGGTTTTGCTCAACGACCGCACCGCCGACGGGCAGGACGTGTCGTGGATCTGGGATGTGGACTACGAACTGCTGCTGGACAGCGACCGGCTGGCATCGCTCACGGTGGGCGGAGACAGGGGCTACGACATGGCGCTGCGATTTCGGTACGCCGGATTCGACCCCGAGCGACTCTCGGTCGTTCCCTCGGTGTCCGCCGGGCTGAATACCGCCTTGGGGGCCAGCGAAACCGACGGCCACCTCTATGTTCTGCCCACCTACACCGCCCTGCTTGAGTTCCAGACGGTGCTGGCCGACCGGGGCCTCGTCCCCGCCTTTTGGGAGGACGAATGAGCACCGGGAACCCTTCAGTCAAGCTCTGTCATCTTTACCCGGATCACCTGAACATCTACGCCGACCGGGGAAACATCGCAGTGCTTTCTCGACGCCTGGAATGGCGAGGGTTGTCGCTGGAAATCACAGAAGCGGGGCTGGGCGATCCCATCGCCGCCGACTGCCACTTCTACTACCTAGGCGGCGGCCAAGATCGCGACCAGATGCTGGTGGCCGAAGACCTGGCCCAAAAGGCCGACCCTCTGCGCCATGCCGCCGATGACGGTGCGGTGGTGCTAGGGGTGTGCGGCGGCTACCAGCTTTTGGGTCACGGCTACACGGCAGCCGACGGCCGGCGCATGCCCGGAATAGGGCTGTTGGACTTGGAGACCACCGCCGGAAGCAGCCGCCTCATCGGCGATGTGGTGCTGGACGTGACCCTCAACGGCCGGTCCCGCACGGTAGTCGGTTATGAGAATCACGCCGGGCGCACTTATCTGGGCGGGGGGTGCACGCCGCTCGGCCACCTGCGCCGAGGGCACGGCAACAACGGAGACGACGGCTGCGAGGGAGCGGTGGCCGGCCGTCGGGTGGGCACGTACCTGCACGGACCGCTGCTGCCCAAGAATCCCTGGCTGGCCGATACCATGCTGGGCTGGGCCCTGGAGCACGCCGGGTGCCCGGCGGACTTGGAGCCCCTGGACGACGACCTCGAACGGTCGGCCCATGCCGTTGCCGCCACCAGAGCAGGACGAAAACGATGAGCCCAATGCCAAACAGCGCCCCCCGGCCGATCATCATCGACACCGACCCCGGCCAGGACGACGCCATCGCCATCTTGGCCGCACTGGCCTCCCCGGAGTTGGAGGTGCTGGGCATCACCGCGGTGGCCGGCAATGTGCCCCTGGAGCTGACCGCCCGCAACGCCCTCATCCTGGTGGAGCTGGCCGGGCGCCCCGAGGTGCCGGTGTTCGCGGGCTGCGACCGCCCGCTGCGCCGGGACCTGGTCACCGCCGAGCACGTCCACGGCAAAACCGGCATCGACGGAGCGGAGTTGGCCGATCCTGTCACTGCGCTGCAACCCCAGCACGCGGTGGACTGGATGGCCGAGACGCTCTTGGCCGCCGGGGAGCGGGAGATCACCATCTGCCCGGTGGGACCCATGACCAACGTGGCCACCTTGCTGGAGGCCGCCCCCGAGGCGGCTGCGAACATCCGAGAGATCGTGTGCATGGGCGGAGGGTTCTTCGGCGGCGGCAACACCACCCCCACCGCCGAGTTCAACGTGTTCGTCGATCCCGACGCCGCCCAGATCGTGCTGCACTGCGGGGCCCCGGTCACCATGCTGCCCCTCGATGTGACCCATAAGGCGCTGATGACCGACGCCTGGATCAACCGGGTGCGGATGTTGGGCACCCGCACCGGGGACGCCGCCGCCGGGATGCTCGATTTCTATGAGCGCTACGACGTGGACAAGTACGGAACCACCGGTGGCCCCCTCCACGACCCCAACGTGATCGCCTACCTGCTGCGCCCCGACCTCTACCGCGGCCGCCACTGCAACGTGGAGGTGGAGACCCATTCCCCCCTCACCTTGGGCATGACCGTGGTGGACTGGTGGGACGTCACCGACCGGCCGCCCAACTGCCAGTTCATCACCGAAGTGGACTCCGAGGGCTTCTACGCCCTGCTTTTGGACCTCCTCGCCCGCCTGCCCTAGCCGCGGTCCGGGTCAGTCGGTGCTGGCTATCAGCGCTTCGATATCGGCGTCTTCGTAGCCCAGTTCGGCGAGGATCTCTTCCGTGTGGTGACCGGGGTGGACGGGCCCGGTGCCCACTGCCGCCGGGGTGTCGGAAAATGTGAGGGGGAGCCGCAGCACCGCCAGCTTCCCGCCGTCGGGGTCGGGAACCATCGAATAGATGTTCAGGTGCTCCACCTGGGGATCAGAGAAAGTCTCGTCCACCGCTAGCACCGGCCCGCAAGGGCACCCGGCGGCGTTGAGCCGCTCCACCCATTCGGCGGTGGTGGCGGTGGCCAAGCGCTGCTCGATGACCTCATCCAGTTCAGTGCGGTGGGCCGTACGGGCGTCGCGGTCGGCGAATCGTGGGTCGGCCACCAACTCGGGAGCGCCCAGCGCCTCGGCGAAGGTCTCCCACCGGGACATTGGGGCCACGTTGACGTGCCCGTCGGCAGTGGTGAACATGCCCATAGGCACGATAGTGGGATGGTTGTTGCCCTCCTGGGGCGGGACCTCGCCGTCGGTCAGCCAGCGCACCGCCTGGAAGTCCATGAAGTTAATTGCCGCTTCGAGTAACGACGTGTGGACCCACTGACCCCGCCCGGTGCGCTCCCGCGCCAACAGCGCGGCCAACACCCCCTGGGTGAGGAACGTTCCCGCCGCCGTGTCGGAGATGGCAATCCCCACCCGCCATGGCCCGCTCCCCGGTGGCCCGGTCACGCTCATCAGCCCGCTCAGCCCTTGGGCGATCTGGTCCACCCCCGGGCGGCCGGCATACGGGCCCTCTTGCCCAAACCCCGACAGGCTGGCGTACACCAACCGGGAGTTGCGGGCTGAGAGCACCTCATAGCCGATGCCCAGGCGGTCCTTCACCGCCGGCCGATAGTTCTCCACCACTACGTCGGCACGATCAGTCAGCCGGAAGAACGCCTCCCTGGCCTGATCGTCGGTCAGGTCGAGCACCATCGACCGCTTGTTGCGCTGGAGGTTGTAGGTGTCTGACCCGCCCAAAGAGTAGACACCGGGCTCGACGACGCGAATCACCTCGGCCCCCATGTCAGCCAACTGCCGGGTGCAGGTCGGACCAGCCCGGGCCCTGGTGAGGTCGATAACCCGCAGGCCGTCGAGCGGCCCATTTCCGGCCTCGGTTCGGTCGTACATGGCCATCGTGCTACTACTACCCCATGGCCCAGAGCGTGGATACCGGAACCGACAAGCTGATCGCCGAGGTCGAGGGCGCGGTCGGCCGCATCGTGTTCAACATTCCCGAGCGGCACAACGCCATCACCACCGACATGTTCGCGGCGCTGGCCGTCGTTGTCGACGCCTACGAGCAAGACGAGGAGATTCGGGTGGTGGTCATTTCCGGTGCCGGGGGTCGGGCGTTCGCCTCCGGCGCCGACATCGGAAACTTGGACTCCGCTCGGGGCCCGAGCCGTAACCCCTCCCCCGACGATGCCCGAACCGGTCGAGGACCAGCCGCTCTCGGCCGCCTCAACAAGCCGCTGATCGCCGCGGTGGACGGCTACTGCCTTGGCGGTGGGCTCCTAGTCGCCCTTCACGCCGATCTGCTAGTGGCCACCGACCGCTCGCAGTTCGGCATCCCCGCCGCCCGCCTGGGGGTCGGCTATCCCATCGAGGGCGTCGAGCAGTTGGTGTGCCGGGTGGGTGACGCCAATGCCGCGCGCGTCTTGATGACCGGGGATCGGTTCGGCGCCGATGAGGCCGCGGCCATGGGCTTGGCCTACAAGGTGGTGCCCGCCGATCAGCTCGACCGGGAGGTCGACAACCTCTGCTCCCGCCTGGTGGCCAATGCTCCCCTTACTCTGCGGGCGGTGAAACTGTCGATTGCCGCGGCCGCGGGCCGGGGGGATCGACAGGCAGCCCTGGACGCCATCGCCGACTGCTGGGCCAGCGAGGACTTCGCCGAAGGCCGGGCCGCTTTCTCCGAGCACCGCGAACCCCTTTTTCAGGGGCGCTGAGCGTAAAATCCAACCACTAGAGCTATGTCCTCCATTGCCGTCTTCTTCGTCTTTCTGCTGATCATGCTGGCGCTGGCCACCCTGGCCATCATCTTGGATTGGATGGGCAAGCCCATCCGACGCACCTTCCGCCCCCGCACCACCGGGACACCGGGGTGGCTGATAGTTGACGCTCCAGTGTCACCAGAGGTTCCCGACTCCGCTTCAGCGCCGGGCATCATCAGCGAACCTCCGGCGCTCCCGCCTGAGCCTGCCACCAGCCAGCAGCCAGAAGCTTCCCTCGCCCCTGCTACAGAGCCTCCCGCCGAATACCCCGCCCTCAACCCCGCCCCCCAGCCAGAGCAGCCATCGTCGTCGGGGCCGTGGCAGGCGGGCGACTCCATTTTCAAGCTCACCCCCCGGGGAACCCCGCCGTCGATTACCGCCGTGCGCCGCCGCTATTGGAAGAACCTGTCGGAGCGCTCATCCTCGGCGGTGTTCGGCGAGGACAATCGGACGCTGATGGCCGTCGGACAAGCCCCTCAACGCTTCAACCCCCGGACCGGGGCCATCGAGGAGCTGAGTCTGCCCGAGTCCATGCTGCGCTATTGCTGGGCCACCAAGCGCAGGCCCACCCCCACATGGGATGACCAGGGCCTCGACCCCTTTGCCCGGCCATGACGGCCACTCCAGAACTCCTGTCTATGACACGCCCCCCGGCCATGACTGAGGGAACATGACGGCCAACTCCACACTCAGCGATCTGTTTGCCGACGGAGCCGAGACCGTTGAGCGTCGCGGGAGCGACGTTCGGCCGCTTCTGCGCTTGGCGGCCTCGGAGGGCACCAAGGTACGTGTAGAGCGGATCGCCGCCCGGCCCGATCGACGCCAAGCCCTCAAGCTGGCCGCGGTGAACGGGCTCCTCGAAGTGAACGGGGCCACTTCGGAGATCATCTCCCTTTGGTCCGACACCAGCCCGATCGAAGTGGAGCTGACAGTGATCGGCGCCAAGGCCCGGCGTTTGGAGGTGTGGAATGCCTGGGATCTGGGGGGCTTGGAGACGGCTTGGCTGGGCAACGCCGGCATGATCGTCGAAAAAGCCGAGCGCCACTTGTCCCTGCATTGCAGCGACGGCCTCGGTCCCCCCAACTTCACCGACCTCCAAGTGCGCCTTTCAGTGGCCCAACCGGGCTGATTCGCGGCAAGCTTAGACATGGCCATCTCGCTCGACGACCTCACTGCTGACACCTCTTTCACCCAGCACGTCAAGGGCCAGGTCACCTTTCTGCCCGAGCCTGAGAGGGCCGATCGGTGGACGCCGATGATCTCGGTGGACGACCACATTGTGGAGCCTCCTGGGGCGTTCGCCGATCGATTCCCGGCCAAATATGCCGACGACGCTCCCCGGGTGGCCACGCTCGACGACGGATCGGAGACCTGGCTATACGCCGGCCACTCGCTGCCCAATGTGGGATTCAACGCAGTAGTGGGCCGCCCGGTCAGCGAGTACAGCTTCGAACCCACCCGCTTCGAGGACATGCGCCGGGGGTCATGGGACATCGACGCCCGGATCGCCGACATGGACCTCAACGGCGTGTACGCCTCGCTGTGCTTCCCGTCGTTTTTGCCCGGCTTCTGCGGACAGCGTTTCCAGCAGCTCACCGACGACCCCGATCTGGCCTTGGCCGCGGTGCGGGCCTGGAACGACTGGAATATCGAGGAGTGGTCCGGGGCCTATCCCGACCGCATGATCCCCTGTCAGCTCACCTACTTCCTCGATCCCGAGGTGGGCGCAGCCGAGGTGTACCGCAACGCCGAACGGGGCTACAAGGCCATCAGCTTCTCCGAGGCCCCCCACTCTCTGGGGTTCCCCAGCCTGCACTCAGGCCACTGGGACCCGATCATGGCCGCATGCCAGGAAACCGAGACGGTGGTGTGCCTGCACGTCGGCTCCTCGGGCACCTCGCCGGCCACCTCCCCCGACGCCCCCTCCGACACCGTGGGGGTGCTGTTCTTCGGCTACGCCATGTTCGCCGCGGTCGACTGGCTGTACTCCAAGATCCCGGTGCGGTTCCCCAACATCAAGATCGCCCTCAGCGAAGGGGGCCTCGGCTGGGTGGCCGGGCTGTTGGACCGCCTCGAGCACGTCCGCAAGTACGACTCCATGTACGGCACCTGGAACGACGTCGAGCTGTCCCCCGCCGACACCCTGCGCCGCAACTTCTGGTTCTGCGCCATCGACGACCCCTCGGCCTTCGACCAACGCCACTACATGGGCCTGGAGAACCTTATGGTGGAGTCCGACTACCCCCACGCCGACTCCACCTGGCCCAACACCCAGGAACTGCTCCGCAAACAGCTTGCCGGCATCCCCGACGACGAGGTCGCCCGCATCTGTTGGGCCAACGCCAGCGACCTCTTCCGCCACCCCATCCCCGACTCGGTGATCACCGACCCCAACAGCTTCTAGGATCTTCCAACCTCAGCAATTGTCTTCCTTCTCAGGTCCAACTTATGGGCCGATTTAGATCTTTGCTTCTTGCATCCCCTACTGACTTCATTGATACATAGATCACATAGTTTCCGCATGCCTTTGATACGTTCTGGGTGGAATCGAACGAGGTTTGGGGGGTCCGTTTGTGCGATCGACACAGCAACGGCAAATGCATGGTCATCGGTTGCGTAGGCAAGGTCGTCTCCCAATAGGCGCACAGGCAGTCGCCATACTGTGCGCCGCGGGCCTTACAGTGCTCGCTGCCTGCGGGGGAGGCTCGTCCCAGACCAGCACCGAATTCGATATCGACCAAGAGACCACTTACCAGGAAATACTCGACACTCTCACAGCCTCCGAACAGGAGTGCGTCCGCGACGAACTCGATGATGGGTCATTCGAGTCAGCTTTGGAATGGACCGTCTTGGGAGAGGTCACCATATGGGATGTGGGGATGGACGCGTCATTTGAGGAGTTGGAGGAAGCACAGGCTGCCAAAGAGGAATTGGATGCCTCGCTGTATGGATGTCTTGACCCGGAGGCTGCCCGCGACCTGATTCTCGCGACGACGATCGCCGCGTTTGAATCTGACACACTCCAAGAAAGTCTGGGTGCGGAGTTTGATGTGGACTTTGGGGACGACGAGAAGGCATGCCTGCAAAATTGGATCCCCAGCATTGACCCCGCTGCCCTCGTCGCCGGTGAAGACGATCTCGCCGCCGTCGGTGCCAGTTTCGGCGTGATCGCCTGCGTACCCGACCTGCTGATCGCCTTTGCGATTCAGGAACTCGCAGCTCAGGGGTTAGGCGTGGAACCCGATGAGCTGAGCGAGGACGAGAAATCGTGCCTGCGAGAATGGGTCCGCGACATTGACCCCGCCGCTTTCCTAGCCGACGAGGACGATTTCACCTTCGTCGCAGCCAGCTTCGGCATGTTCGCCTGCCTTCCCGATCTGGTCGTTACCTTCGCGGCTCAGGGGTTAGGCGTGGAACCCGATGAGCTGAGCGAGGACGAGAAATCGTGCCTGCGAGAGTGGGCCCGCGACATCGACCCCGCCGCATTGACTGCTGATGAGGACGATCCCGCCGCTATCGAAGCCGGCTTAGTCATGTTCGCCTGCGTACCCGACCTGTTCGCCTCTGGAATCGCCCAAGGACTAGATGACCCCGGCGACGAATTCGTAGATGCCGGCCCTGACGATCATGCCGACTGGTACGAGGACGCCACCGTCGCTGCGGTCGATGAACCCATCGAGGGCGCAATCGAAGATCGTTTTGACATCGATTACTTTGTCTTCCAAGCCGAATCAGGCGTGGTCTACCAAATCGACGTAGCTCCGATAACGATGTCGGATCCATATGTGGCGCTGTATGACACCTTCGAAGAACTGGCCTACAGCGACGACTACATTGACCTTGCCCCCCGCATTCAATGGAAGGCGCCGAGTTCAGGCACCTACTATGTCGCAGTCGAAGGATACGACTTGGGCACTTACACGCTCTTGATCACGCTCGCGACCGCAAGCAACGAGCGTGACGATCATGCTGACTGGTTCGATAACGCCACTGTCGTTGAGGCAGATAGTCCCATAGAGGGTGTGATCGAACGCGATCTCGACATTGATTTCTTTGAGTTCCGAGCAAGAGCGGGCGAGGCCTACCAAATTGATGTGACCCCGGTAGGGATGACGGACCCAACATTGGAGCTGTTTGACTCCAGTCTGGAATCCTTGGAATACAGCGACGACCAAATAGGCTTGGCACCCCGCATCCAATGGGAGGCGCCGAGTTCAGGCACCTACTATGTCGCGGTCGAAGGATACGACTTGGGCAGTTACACGCTCACCATTGCTACCACCTAGGGAGGACTCTCCCTGAAAAACACCGCTGCTGATCCTGAGGTGGCTGCTGCCTATATGGCGGCGGGTTGGTGGGGGCATGAGACTCCTACGGACCTGATCCGCCGCAACGCTGCCCAGCGACCTGACGATGTCGCCTACATCACGTGGAGCCGCTCGCTCGGGGAAGGCTCTTCGGGGAGCATCGATCGGACCTCCTGGGCGGGCTATGACCGGCTGTCCGATCGGGTAGCCGCTGCGCTGTTGGCGGCGGGGCTGGATCGGGGCGACCGGGCGGCGGTGATATTGCCGGATGGCGCGGCCATCCATGCCGCTTTCACGGGTGCCGACAAGGCCGGGGTGGTGGTTATGGGGATCGGCCACCGGGCTGGGCCGGCGGAAATTGCCAACTTGGTTGAGAAATCTGGGGCTCGGGCTGTTGTCACCGGTGCGGAGCTTCGAGGCCGGCCGGCGGCCGAAGCGGTGGCTGAATTGCGACAAAGCCTGCCCGACCTAAGCCACCACATCACCATCGAAGGCCCCGGCCAGGGTGCGGCCATCGCTCTCAATGGTGAGGATGCTCCCAAACCGGAGTCTGTCTCGGGTTTCGCCGAGGCCGTCGAGACACGCCGTCTTGGGGCCTCGGAACTGTGCTTGCTGAACTCCACGTCGGGCACCACCGGGTTGCCCAAGTGCGTGATGCAGACCCACAACCGGTGGTTCTACTTCCATCAGAAGGCGGTGGAGTACAGCGGATTGGGGTCCGACGAGGTGTTCTGCGTGCCGGTGCCCGCGCCGTTCGGCTTCGGGCTTTGGACCGCCCACTACACCCCCACCATCCTGAGTGTTCCCACCGTGGTGATGGCCGACTTCGACGCCGCCGCGCTGATTCGCCTCATCGAGGCCGAGCGGGTGACTGTGCTGTGCGCGGTGACCACCCAGTTCATCATGATGCTGAACTCGCCGGTGTTCGACGATCACGACTTGTCGTCACTGCGCATCATGTTCACTGGCGGCGAGGCCATCCCCTACCAGCGGGCATCCGAATTCGAGGATCGCACCGGCTGCACGGTGTTGAATTTCTACGGCTCCAATGAGACCGGGATGCTGAGCGGCACCCGGCTGAGCGATCCCCGGTCGGCCCGGCTGCGCTCTGGGGGCAAGTGCGAGCCGGAGATGGACTGCGCACTTTACGACCCCGACGAGGGCTCCCTGCTTCCCGAGCTGCGAGGCCGAGGGCAGCCTGCCTGTAGAGGGCCAGCCACCGCGCTGGGGTACTACGACGACCCCAAAGCCAACGCTGAGCTGATGACCGGCGATGGCCGGATGCTGATGGGCGACATCGTGGAGATCGACGACGACGGCTATCTGCGGGTGGTGGGGCGCACGTCGGACTTCATCATCCGAGGGGGCAAGAACATCAGCGCCCCCGCGGTGGAAGACGAGGTGATGACCCACCCGGCGGTGGCCATGGTGGCCGCGGTGGCCGCCCCCGACCCAGTTTTCGGCGAGCGGGTGGCCGCCTACACGGAATTAGTGCCGGGCACCAGCCTGGATCTCGACGGACTCCGAGAGCACCTGGCCAGTCGCGGGGTTTCCCGGGAGTGGTGGCCCGAGCACTTGTTCGTGGTGGACGCCCTCCCCCGGTCCTCGGGGGGCAAAGTAGCCAAGGGCCAGCTCAAAAAGGACGCCGCCGACCGGCTCAAGGCGGGGGAAGACCAGACCTAGCGCTGGGTCAGAACCATTGCCTGCCAGCGCCCACTGAGCGGGAACTCCACAAGGTTGGCCATGGCGTCAACCAGGAACTCCAACGCCACTCGCGGATCCTGACCCTCGGGCAGCTCATACACCAGACCCCGCTTGATGTGGTCCTGGCGCCTGTTCCAACCGTCGGGCTCGGTCACCCCCCGCTCCTCCAGGAGCTTGGCGGCGTACCGTCCCCCGGCGTGCTGCAAGCCCACTGAGGCGGGCTGCCATTTGTCCCGGTGATGGTGGCCCGGCACCCAGGTGCCCAGCGGGACGGCGGGTCCCTTTGCCGTGAACAGCTTGAATATCGGCGACTCGGGAGGCCGATCCTCGTCGGCCACCAGCGGCTGCACATTGATCCACCCCGAGCCGTCGCCCCGAGCAGCCAGGGTCAGCATCTCGTGGACCACTTCCTCCAGAGCCAACCGCTCAAACCGGATGTGCCGCCTATCGAGCGCCATCTCCGCTCCGAGATTGCGAAGTGGTGTCAGCCCAGACGGATATCACTCTCGAGGCTCCCCCATTAGCCCTCGGCGGGTGTATGTGATGTCGGAGCGGTCCCGGTAGCCGATGGTGAAGTCGTCGTCGTAGGGGAACGAATAATTCAGCACCAGGGTGTAGCGCCACTCGAATGCGCATATCCGGGTGGCGATCAGCCAGGGACCGCCGTCGCGCCGCTCGAAGCGGTCCACGTAGCGCAGTCCCATGCGCATGTCGGAGCCCGGCCCTTCCTCAGTGGGGTGCACCACGTGGTGGGCGTTGCAGTAAGTCTCCACGAAGGCCACATCGTCCTCGAGTTGGATGCGGGACTGGCCCAATAGGTGCTGGGTGTAGTCAAAGTGCACCAGTACCTCCAGCACCCAATCGGCAAACTCTGTCGGACTGCCTCGGAAGTTGTTGTGGTCGTCGAAGCCGTCGGGCTGATAGCCGGAGACGATCAGCTCCTTGTCGAGCCGGTCGGTGCCCCGGGCCACCCGATGGATGGTGTCGGTGATCTCGTCCTTGTCCAGCAGCGCTTGGAGCCTCGGGTCGAGGTCAGCCCCTGATCGATCATTCACTGGCGACCCCGATCATCACCGCCGAGAGGGTGAACGGCCCATCGCCGGTATTCCGCCAGGCGTGCTCGGTTCCCCGCTGAATCACACAATCGCCCGCCACAAGATGCGTCGGCGGCTGGCCGGGGAGCTCCAAGTCCACCGTGCCCTGGGCGATCCGCACGAAGTCGATGGTGGGCGTTTGGTGCATCAACGCCGCTTGGTCGGCCATCGACGCCGGAATGGTCACCTGCTTCCAGGTCACTCCTCCACCCGGCGGGTTGAGCTGCATCTCCGACTGGGGGGCGTCGCCGCCCTGAAGCTCGCTGACCACCGGGGCGAAGGTGTGCCACAACTCGGCGGTCAGCAGTCCCCCGTCGGACTGCGATGCGGTGGCCGGGGGGCCGTCGGCGCACACCCCGTCGCCGTCGGTCACGATTCTGCGGGGACCGACGGCGCCAACGGATGCCCCCGCGAAGCCGGGGTCCGCACCGTCGCCCACCCCCAGCATGGTGGCGCTGAACGTGCAGGGCTCGTCGCCGATCACGATCCACCGGTGCCACGTGCCCCGCTGAATGACACAGTCACCGGCGCCCAACTCCACCCAATGCTCGTTCAACTCCAATCGGATCTGCCCCGAGATGATCTCGATGAAGTCAATGGTGGGGGTGGCGTGAAAGCCGACCCGATCTTGGTCGAATCGGGGGTCATCGAGCGGGCCGATCGCCTTGCCGCCCGAAGGCTTCAACGTGAACAGCCGCCACGAGATCCCACCGGGCGGGGGAACAAAGTCAGTCCGGTCGTCCGGCTCCTCTCCGCCGTCATCCACCGTGGCGGGACACTGTCCGACGTACCACATGCTGGCCGTGCTCCGCCCCAAGAAGCTCGACGGTGCCTGCCCGTCGGAGATGATGACCGGTGCCCCGCTGTCGTCGTGCCCGGTTACGATTCGCCGTCTCGTAAGTGCCATCCGGCAACCGTAGCCACCTGTTGCCGCGCCGAACATCGCCCAACCCGAAATCGATACTTCACGCTCGGTAGCCTCGGAGCAGATGTTTGACCCGCCTGATGATGTGATTGCGCCGGATCGTCCCCTGCGAGTGGCTGTATTGGTCAAGCAGATCCCGGTGTTCGAGGACATGGTTCTCGGGCCCGACGGCCGCATGGTGCGAGACGGCATCGATATGCACATGAACGACTACTGCCGCCGCGCCGTGGCCAAGGGCACCGAGGTGGCCCGGGCCAGCGGGGGCACGGTGACCGTATTGACGCTGGGACCGCCGTCGGCCGAAAACGTGTGTAGGGAGGCCCTCCTTTTCGGGGTGGACGCTGGAATCCACATCTGCGACCCGGAGTTCGCCGGGTCCGACACTTGGGCCACCGCCAAGGCGCTTGCCGCAGCCCTGGAGAGGTTCGGACCGTTCGACCTGGTGATGATGGGACGCAACTCGGTGGACTCCGATACCGGCCAAGTGCCTCCGCAACTCGCCGAGCTGCTGGGCTTGCCGTTCGCCACCGGGGTTCGGCACTTCTCCCTTCACGGCGACCGCCTGGAGCTGCGGTTGGAACACGACGACGAGTGGGTGGACGTGGCCGTGCAGTTGCCCGCGGTGGTGTCATGCGCCGAGCGATTGTGCGACCCGTGCAAGATCAAGGACCCTGATGCTTGGGCCACGGTAGATAGCTCCCACATCCAGACGGTGAGTGCCGCCGACTTGGGCCCCGGTCCGTGGGGTCAGGAGGCCAGCCCCACCACGGTCGGACCAGTTCAGATGATCGACGTGGAGCGCGGCCGCCAGATGATGACCGGCACGCTGGACGAGCAGGTAGAACAGGCAGTGGCCATCCTGGCCGAAAAAGGGGCGCTGGCCTCTGGCTTGAGTGCTGAGCCTCCTCTGGTTCCCGGGCGCGTCATGGCTGGCGACGATGGTCCCGCAATTGCCGTGCTGGTGGAGCCCGGACGCGAGCGGGTGAACCGGGAGCTCCTCGGAGCCGCCGCCGAACTGGCCGCAGAGATCGGCGGTTGGGTGGCCGCCATCGGTCCCGATCTGGACAACCCCGAAGAGGATCTGAGCTCATGTGGAGCCGATGAGCAGATCGCTGTCGTGAATCGCGACAACGGCGCATCGCTGGTCGAAGAAGACCTAGCGACGGCCATGTCGGCCTGGGCAGCCGAGACCCAGCCATGGGCCGTGCTGGCACCGGGCACCGCTTGGGGGCGTGAGGTGGCATCTCGGATGGCGGCAACTCTGAGCGCGGGCCTCACCGGCGACGCGGTCGGGCTGAAGGTGAATGACCACGGGAAGCTGATCGCCTTGAAGCCAGCTTTTGGGGGATGGCTGGTGGCCGAGATTCTCTGCGCTTCTCCCATCCAGATGGCCACTGTTCGCCCCGGGGTGCTGCCCTTCCCCCTACCCAATCCCGACCGCCCCCCAGCCATCCAGTCGTCGTTGGACTCTCCCGGCCAGAGCCGCCTTGAGGTCATCCGGCGCTATCGGGACGACGACAGCGATGAGCTGGCCAACGCCTCGGTGGTGATCGGCGTGGGCCAAGGGGTCGACCCGGCCGACTACCCCAATCTGGAGAAGCACCAGGCCGCCATCGGGGCCGCCCTGTGCGCTACGCGCAAGGTCACCGACTACGGCTGGATGCCCCGGGCCCGTCAAGTGGGCATCACCGGCCACAGCATCAGCCCGCGGCTTTATTTCGCTATCGGCATGAGCGGGAAGTTCAACCACACCGTGGGCGTCCGCAACGCCGGCACGGTGGTGGGCATCAACCCCGACCCTGACGCTCCCCTGTGGGAGATCGTGGACATCGGTTTCGTGGGCGACTGGGCCGAGGTGTTCGACGCGCTCATCCCTCGTCTGGCCGAAGCCCAGGCTGGCTGAACCGCTCTCCAATGGGCGCTGACGAGGCACCGTCGGCTGCTGCTGAGAGTTGGTTCACTAGGGCCGTTTCCCTGGCCAAGCAGTCCGTTTCGTGCTGGCGAGAGGGCGAAGGCGGAACCGGGGCAGCAGAAATCGCCTTCTGGTCGGCGGTGTCGCTATTTCCGGCCGCAGTGGCCGCCGCCGCCATCGCCTCCACAGTTCGGGCGGTGTCGGACCGGATCGCCGACCGGTTCAACGAGTGGCTGGCCGACGCCGGCCAGACTGCGCTCAGCGATGTGGACAGCACCATCGGCGAGGAGTTCGCCGACGTGGTCTCCGCTCCCCCGGCGGCCACGTCCATCGCCGCGGTGGTCGCAGTCTGGGGCACCATGCGGGCCGCGGCTGCTGCCTGTCGAGCCGTCCGCCGAGTGCGGGGCGCCCCCCGCCGGTCATGGTGGCTAGAGCGGTTCACCGGTTTTTGGCTGCTGGTAGGCGCGCTTCCCCTGATCGCCGGACCCACCGCCATTGCAGTGTGGGCCGACCCGCGGCTGGCCCCAGTGGTCGGCTTCATATCTGCATTGGCCGTGTTCTCCCTGGTGCAGAAAATGTCCTGCCCCCACCAGCCATGGCGCCATCACTTGATCGGCGGCTTGGTGTCAGCCCTCTGGTTCTCAGTGGTCTCAGCCGTGGCCGCGATAGCCGTGAACTGGACCGTAGGCGGCACCGCCATCACCGTAGCCACCGCCGGAACTCTGGCCGCCCTCAGCTGGCTATGGGCCGCCGCCTGCGGCGTAACCGCCGGCGCCGCCATTGCCGGCGCCCTCGATCAGCGGAACGCCTAGTCGCCGCCCAGAAAAGAGACCTCTCGATCAGGTTCATTCCTGTCAGGCGGTTCAAGATCGATACCGCGCGGCATATTGTCCACAAGCCATCGACCCATATGCTCACGCTCCCGTCGTTGGGCAAAATCAGCCGGAGTAGCCCCCGACGCGGCAACCAGTTGCGCCGGAGCGATAGGAAAGCAGGAATCGGGAGTGCCGGCCGCGGCCCACACGGTCTCATACGCCAGCAAGTCCTCGTCGGTCCAGGTAGCCAAAGGATTGAGATGTCCGAACGGCGGGGTTCCCCCGATCGCAAAGCCGGTGGCTGCTCTTACCGACTCCGGATCGGCCAAGCTAACCTCTTCGCCCACCAACTCACCCAAGCGATCGGTGTCCACCTGGTTTGCCCCCGAAGTAAGCGCCAACACCAGCCTGGTCGGAGTGGCAAACACCAGCGATTTCACGATCTGCCCCACTTCGCACCCCACCGCGGCGGCAGCATCAGCCGCCGTCCGAGTGTCCGCCGGATACCGCACTGGCTCCACCTGAACACCTAGCACTTCGGCCGCCGCCCGAAATCGCTCAAATCCGCTAGCCATGGCAGTCCAGCCTTACATTCTCGCTGTGGCTCCCTCCAACCGACTCATGACCTCTGTAAACAGTCCTCCATTCCATTTCATGCATATGCGCCAGCTTTCTCCACCAAGCGCCTCATGGCCTTATGATGAGCCTTGTCTTCAGCTCTGATTAACGCCATGATGTCCTTCATTACCTGCCTTCCTTCGCTTAACATTGACAAATTGTGTTCCGATTCCCCAACAAAATCCCCATGGGAATGGCTATGGACGAACTTCACGATTCGACCAATCTGTGGGGAGCTCAATTTGGCCGAATTCAACTGATTTGGCAAGTCACCTGTAGCACCTGGACTTCTAAAGGCTAGAAACATCTCAAGCAGCCTTCGTGCAACATTAGCCAAGCTATAGTATTCCGCTAAGTCAACGTCACGGTTATCTTTTGATGCACGATAGATTTGAGAAAACAAGAAATGGTACTCAGACTCGAATTTTTCCAATAATGGATCCAGAGGTTTCATTTTTGCGGTTCGCGTCCCATCAACATACTCCCAATCCAACATATAAAAGCGTGCTGGTTTAGCGGCAGTGCCGTCACCATCTCTATCCCACTCTGAATTCACATTTATGAACCATCTCTTTGCCAACTTGAACAATGTGAAATTATGTGTCAAGAGAATCAATTGAGCAGCGCGCTTGGTACGTTCTTGGATAAAAGCAACAGCAAGGTAAAGAGCGTTGGAATCAAGGCTAGATACCGGATCATCCAAGACTACCACTCCATTCTCTAGTTCAAACCTCTCATCTTCTAGACTCTTCAAGAAGTAGAGTAAGGCGATCGCCGTCTTCTCCCCTTCACTCAATGCCTTGGCGAGAACGCCATTCCTGACAATTTTATATCCATAATCCAGAATTTCCAATTGAATTGCGTCGTGCCCCAAGTATTTGGCTAAGTCTTCGTTCAATTCCTCTGCGGGTTTACGATGTTCGGAAATTTGTCGTTCCAGATCTGCGATTTCGCCATCCAACTCAGCATTCTTGGACTCGCTCGATTTAATGGCTTCATTACTTGACTTCAAATCCTCTTCGTACTTCCGAAATTCTGAAAATACAGTAGCCACTGAGTCTTTTTCTAGCGCTTCTCTTGATTGAGCAACTTGCTCCGAGAATTCCTCGGTCAATCTGTTGTGTTCTTGTATCAATAGATTTACTTCAGAAATTGCTGTTGACTTCATTGTTGGAAGGCCACCAGACAATTGTTGACTTTCAAATGGTTTCTCTTCCTTTGCCTTCAGGTCACACAACAAAGACTCCGCTGTTTGTCGAACGGCATCGGTCGTTTTAGAAAACGATTCCTTCATTTGAGCATACTTGTCCGCCAAATGCCCGTAGAACTGCGCAGAGTTGGGAAGAGAGACCCTTTCTGCTTCTTCTTGAATTAAGTTGAGTGAGGTAACTTGCATATCGATTTCCTCCTTCAACCTGATGTAAGCATCATTAAAGTGTTGCTCTAGCCTTTCCTGTCTATCTGCAGGAAGAGTTTGGCCACAGTACAAACAGCTATCGACTTCTCGGTCCTGATGGAGGGCAAGGCCTTCATGAACCCAATTTGCCAACTCATGATCCTTTTCAAGTTCTGCTATCGCTATCGAGACAATGTTTGTGCTGAGTATCCTTGACACGTTCTGCCTGATGTTCTCGAAATCAGGTAAGACATAGTTCACCATATCTATTCGCGACTTCTGAGTCGCCCTGGTTTGCATAAGGTGGTTGTCATATTGTTCTTGATCAAGTTTCCACTCAGTTGCATCGTCAAGAACTTGCAATTCATTTGCTCGGTTACGATAATTTCCCTTATCATAGTAATTGTAAATACTTTGCTCCGGTGATCTAAGCAAGTTTTTGATGTCACTTGCCCTGCTTTTACAATGGCTATCAAAATGTTTCTTTAGGTCCTCGTGTATACTTTTTTTCTCTTGTAATTTCTCTCGCCCAGCTGCCAGTTCGCTCTTCAATTTCTTGATTTCATCCTGGATTTGTATGCTGTTCTCACCCAGCACCAGAATTGGAGCCATATCATTTCCAATGACGGTGTCCACATTCTCATCTATATAATCACTATTGAATACCCGCACAGAAATTGCTTGCCCTGCATCTTCTAGACTTGAATATGTCTGGCCATTAATCCCAATTGTGAAGTCCTCAAAGTCCTCACCGGTGCCCCTGCTCTCTAAGTTCTTCAACAGTCTACTCAGAGTCGTCTTCCCAGAAGCGTTCCACCCAAATAACAGGTTGTATCGCCCAAACTCCGGCAAGTCTGGTGCCCACTTGAATTCCTTAAGCACCCCTGGATGCTTGAATTGTAAGATCTTACGAATTGGAGCGCTCATGACCTAACTTTCATGTCTTCTACCATACCTTGCCGTGCGTAGTCTCCATCGATGAGCCCAGTAATGGGACAATCGCTCTGGGTGTTGTTATGGAGCCAAGGGGGCTTCAAATTCGTTATTCTACTGCGGCCCATTCACTCATCATGCACAATAGGACAGCGATTCTGGCCGCGCCCATATGATTACGCCGCCCAAGCCGCAGAAAGGGATTCTGCCTGCTCTAGGACGATCAGGGTAGCTTCCTCTTGCTTGTCTGGAGGGTACCCGTGCTTGCGAAGGACGCGTTTGACAAGGCGGCGGATGTCGGCTCTCACGTTCTCCCGCAGAGTCCAGTCTATGGTCACGCTGTTGCGCACAGTCTCGACCAGTTCCCCTGCGATCCGGCATAAGACTTCGTCACCGAGGACTGCGACAGCGCTGTCGTTGACGCCGAGAGCGTCGTAGAAGGCCAATTCATCCTCCGAGAGGCCAAGTTTCTCGCCCCGTTGCCCGGCAGCGTTGATCTCCCGTGCAAGCTGGATCAGCTCTTCGATCACTTGGGCGGCCTCGATGGCTCGGTTCTGGTAGCGGCGGATCGTCTCTTCCAGCATTTCGGCGAAAGACTTGGCCTGGACCACATTGCGGCGGCGGCGAGAGTTGATCTCTCCTGTCAACAGCTTCTGCAACAGCTCTACCGCCAAATTGCGTTGGGGCATTCCCTGTACTTCGACCAGGAACTCCTCAGACAAGATCGAGATGTCGGGCTTACCCAGCCCGGCAGCGGCAAAGATGTCCACCACCTCGTCAGACGCCACTGCTTTGGAAATGATCTGTCGCACCGCGTAGTCCAGGTCTTCTTCTGGACGGGCATCGGCTGGTGCCCGCTTGGACAAAGCGGCCCGGACGGCCTGAAAGAAGGCCACATCGTCGCGGATAGCAAGTGCCTCGTCGCTTGGGACTGCCAACGCGAAGGCCTGTGATAGCTCTCGCACTGCCTGTATACAGCGGTCCTTGCCATCTTCCTGAGACAAGATGTGTTCTTGAGCAGCGGGCAACAGTCCTAATCGCTCCTGCGGTGTTCCTGTTATCCACGGTGACCAGTCGAAGTCATGGAAGAGGCCGCAGCAGATCTCGTACTTTTCCTGCATTACCGCGATCGCCAGAGCCTGGTCGAGGACGGTGTCTCCTCTGCCGCCGCTCTCGGTATATGTGGCCAACGCTCGCTTCAACTCGTGAGCGAGACCCAGGTAGTCCACAATCAATCCACCCGGCTTGTCCTTGAAGACTCGGTTCACTCGTGCGATGGCCTGCATGAGCCCATGGCCACGCATGGGCTTGTCCACATACATAGTGTGCAAGCTCGGCGCGTCGAACCCGGTAAGCCACATATCACGCACCAGTACGATTTGCAGGGGATCAGATGGGTCGCGGAAGCGGTTGGCCAACGCCTCTCGCCTGGGTTTGTTGCGGATGTGCTGCTGCCACTCGGGTGGATCAGAGGCCGACCCGGTCATCACGACCTTGATTTCGCCCCTATCGTCCTCGTCGTTGTGCCAATCAGGACGCAACCGGATCAGCTCATGGTATAGATCGACGCAGATACGCCGGCTCATGCACACCACCATGGCCTTGCCATCCATGCTCTCTAGGCGCTTTTCAAAGTGGTCCACTATGTCACCAGCAATCAGCTCAAGACGCTTCCTCGTCCCGACCACCGCTTCAAGCTGGGCCCACTTGGTCTTGAGCTTCTCCTTGCGGTCGACCTCCTCTCCCTCGGTGGCCTCCTCGAAGCCGGGATCGATGTTGGGCCGCTCCTCCTCGTCGATAGCTAGCTTGGCCAGCCTGCTCTCGTAGTAGATGGGAACGGTGGCCTTGTCCTCTACCGATCGCTGGATGTCGTAGACGCTGATGTACTCGCCAAACACCGCACGGGTGTTGGCATCTTGGAGCTCGATGGGAGTTCCGGTGAATCCCACAAACGACGCATTGGGTAGGGCGTCGCGCATGTGGCGGGCAAAACCGTCGATGAAGTCGTACTGGCTGCGATGCGCTTCATCAGCGATCACCACGATGTTCCGCCTATCAGAGAGTTGCGGAAAGCGATCGCCCTTTTCCTCGGGGAAGAACTTCTGAATGGTGGTGAACACCACTCCACCCGACTCCACCATGAGTTTGGCCCGAAGATCAGCCCTGCTCTCCGCCTGGACGGGAGGCTGGCGGAGTAGGTCAGAGCAGCGGGAAAATGTGGAGAACAGCTGGTCATCGAGGTCGTTACGGTCGGTGATTACTACCACTGTGGGGTTGGCCATTGCCTGCTCGCGAATGATCCGTCCCGCATAGAACGCCATGGTCAAGCTCTTGCCCGACCCCTGGGTGTGCCACACCACACCAATCCGCCGATCACCCGGCTCACCACCAAGCCTGCGGAGCTGCGGCACATTCCCTGACCTGCTCTTCCCATGACTTCGATCTTCGGACATCTGAGAAGCCCTCAACGTCTCGCCTACCGCTACTTCGACCGCATGGAACTGGTGATAGCCGGCCATTTTCTTGGCTAGATCGCCACTGCCTTCGTCGTCAAAGACGACGAAATCGCGGATGAGGGCGAGGAACCGGTCAGGCGCACAAATCCCCTCGAGCAACACCTGAAGCTGGGGAAGGCTCAGATCTTCCTCTCCCACCTCCGGAACGATGCGCCAAGGCTTGAACCATTCCCTCCCAGCAGTCAGCGTTCCGATTCGGGCCTCTAGTCCATCGGACACCACCATGGCCTCGTTCATCGAAAATAAAGTGGACAGTTCTGCCTTGTAGGTCTGGAGCTGCTGCCATGCAGTCCACACTGTGGCATCAGGGTCAGCCGGGTTCTTCAGCTCCACTATCCCGAGAGGCAGGCCGTTCACAAAGAGTGCAATGTCGAGGCGTCGCTCGTGGTTGCTCTCCACCACAGTGAACTGGTTGACCGCCAACCAGTCATTGCCCTGCGGGTCGTCGAAGTCGACTACTTGGGCCTGTCCACCCCGGATGCTGCCGCTTTGATCACGGTATTCAACGGTTACCCCGTCCACCACCATGCGATGAAAGGACCGGTTGCGCACTTCCAAGGTCGCGCCTTGAGGTCGAACCAGCCTTCGCCCAGCGTCCTCCAGAGCCTCAGCCGGCAGACCGGGATTGATCTCCCTCAGAGCCGCCCGCAACCTTTCCGCCAACACCACTTGCCCATAATCAGACCGCTCTGCTCCCGCGGCATCAGGAGCGATATCCCGTCCATGAGCCACTCCCCACCCCAGGCTTCCCAACCAATCAAGGGCAAGCTCCTCAACCACAGACTCGTCAAGCCCGCTCACATCGCGGCTCCATGGTTGACAACATCTCTAGAACGCTAGACCACCCCACTCGGTCAGCCGAGTTGGTGGCCCTATGACGCGGATACCGCTGAAACTGCCTTCTATGCCGCAGAATCTCGCATTAGGGCCGGGTACTTTCCGAATGTCGGGATGCTGCCCCCGGAGAGCTGAGAGCATTAGGAAGTGCTAAAGAATTGCCTTTCGGCATTTGTGTTCTAAAATCGAACATATGGCAACCTCGATTGCGGAGTTGGGAATCCGGATCGCCGAAGCACGACAGAGGGCTGGACTCACCCAGCAACAATGCGCCGACAAGGCAGGACTAGACAGGTCGAGCCTGTCGAAGATCGAAACGGGCATGCGCCGCACCGCTGTCTTGGAACTTGAACGGCTTGCCGAGGCACTAGATATGCGCATGGAGTGGTTCCTAGAAGATGCGCCACCGGCGATTCTATCGAGGCGCAACGCGTCTGACCCTGGTGAACCCAGTCCCAAGATCGATCTCGCAGTGGAACGCGTAGCCCGGGAGGTGGAATTTGTGCGGACGCTCGACGGCGAACCCGACCTGCGATCCCCTTCCCCGCTCGAGATGCCAAATTCAGAAAAGGAGATTGAGGATTGTGCCCGCAAGGCTCGTGAACTGCTCGGCTACAGCCCTGATGAACCAGCCATCGGACTCGACACACGCGCCGCCGATATAGGCCTGCTCGCATTCACACTCCCTCTAGGCGTCGGCACCGCTGACGGCGCTTCGATCCTGCTTACTAGCGGCGGTGTCGCCGTCATCAATGGCACCAGGCACTTCGCTAGGCGCCGTCTCACGCTGGCCCATGAACTGGGCCATTATCTCTTTGCCGACGAATATTCCGTCGATTGGCAAGTAGCCAATGAGCAAGCCGACGGACGCGAGGCCCGCATCGACCGTTTCGCTCGAACCCTGCTGCTCCCTGTGGAGTCCTTGCGAGGAGCACTGTCAGCGTCCTTAGAGGACGAAAGCCTACGGTCCGCGGCAGTCACCACCGCCAGTGAGTTTCAAGTGAGCATGACCACTCTGGCACAGCGTCTCCGAGAAACCGGCTTAGCTTCATCCGAGCAAACCGCCAGGGTGCGCGCCTTTCGCACATCGAAGGCCGACATCGTGGACTTTGGGCTTGTGGTGCCACCCACTACCGAGGAACTGACCACCCCTCAATTGCCCCGCCTGTACGAGAAGGCCGTATTGAACGCCTACCGCAAGGACATGCTCTCGGCTGCCCGAGCCACCGAGTTGCTCTTCAACACTTGGGACGAAGCCGAACTCCCCGATCCTCCCCTGTTGCCCGAAGACGCCATTTGGTCTTTCGTCTCCTGACCCCTGGCAACTCCGCTAAACAGCTCGGCAGCCATGGCAGCATCTCCCCTGGTGTTCGACACCGGACCGCTCAGCCACTTCGCCACCGCAGGCTGGCTCGGGGTTCTAAAGGCCATAGTTGGGAACCGCGGTGCGATCATCCCCGAGACGGTTGTCTCCGAGCTCCAACGAGGATTACAAACCAACCAGCGGCTTCAGCAGGTGCTCGATGCCGACTGGATACTGCACCGCCCACTAACCGACACTGTCGAGCTTCAGGCCTACTCTCGTTATAGAAGCATCTTGGCCTCGGGCAACCGCAACCTTGGGGAGGTTGCTGTACTAGCGGTTGCCCAGACCCTTCCCGCCACTGCGGTCATCGACGATGCCGCAGGAAGGAAAACCGCACAAGACAACAACATATCCCTGCGTCCCACCCTCACTCTGCTCTGCGACGCCATCCGTGAAGGACTACTCACGCTCCAGCTGGTGAGCGCGCTCGCCGACGACTTGCTCGCATCGCACTATCGGCTGCCTTTCACCCCGGGCGGCTTCGAGCAGTGGGCAATCGAGAACAATATGTTTGACAGCTGAATCGCTCTTGCCAGACTGTCCGCTGCTTGATCATGCCCGGCAAGACCTCGCTCTAATCTCGCTATCGTGTAGCGAACCTGAAATACCAATAGAGGTGCGATCACGTTCCCTCTATGAGACCATAGGCAGTTCAATATGACGGAACATCACAGTCCCCACAATGATTCCGACTCCGCTTCAGCAATAAACTGGAACGAAGCGGATTCTGTTGTAGACGAATACCTGTCTCTCGTAAAGGCGTACGAGTCCACGAACAGCGAACGTGAACACGATGACCTCTATCCACAGATCATAGAATTGACACCACTGCTGGAGCTACTTGCCGAAAGATTGGATCCTGAGCATTATTCGCAGGGACAATTTGACGGCAAATCCCCATCAATCTTCTTGCTAGGTGAATACACACCCCTAACGTGGTATCGAGGGAAAAAGACTATACATCGCCTCAAGGGAATAATCGACGGGAGGCAGCGACGTGACGTTCTCTTGTCGCCTACCGGTCCACAGCTCCCAGCTTCAGGATTTCATCCTTGGGTATGGGATGCTGCAAGGAACCTATGGCAAGGCAAACACTACAAGCAAGCGGTCTTTGAAGCTGCAAATGCAGTGACGCTTCAAGCCCAAGTCAAAGTCAAGGACACTAATGCCGAGGGAAGGAATCTTTACAGCCAAATATTCAGTACCAAGGATCCTGATCCTGGAAAAGCACGTCTACGATTTTTAGAATATGACCAAGATCAATCTCAAGACACATGGAAATCAGCACACGAAGGGGCAATGCACTTTGGCATGGGGTGTGCTCTAAGGATTCGTAATCTACTAGCGCACCCAGACCATTCAGAATCTACACTGACTGAACAAGGAGCTCTGGAGTACTTAGCTGCCCTAAGTATATTGGCACGATGGATAGATGACGCTAGCCCCATTGAATTTCAGTGACTTATATTTTAAGTCTAGGTTAATCCACCCATCACCAGATCAAGTCTGATTTAGGTATCGAGAATGATAGTGCTGCGCCTCAAAAATGGTGTTGATCATTTTATCCAGATTCAAGTTGATATCATTGGTAAGTTCGACCTTTTCAATTAGAGAGTCTATAACAGTACTGACTCTCTTTTGTTCCATAAGTGGAGGGAGTGGAATCTGCACACGGCCGATATCTGCTTTCCTAAGTCCAAATCTAGTGATTCCATTTGCTATCGCGTGAAATTGACTCTGCACTCTTCTATCGTTCAAGATGAAATACAAATAAGTGCCACAAATCTTGTCGGGATCTGGCCGAAGAATTGCTAAATGGTATCCACATACCAGTTGATCAATATTCTCTCGCACTAACGCTGGTACTCCAATATCATCATACTTTTCTGAATCCTTCGTAATTATCACATCACCAATCACTAATCTACATTTGTCAATCTCTGATTGAGTTGCAGTTGCGCTCATAAAATTCAGTTGACTGTTGATGAATTTGTTCTTGTAAACATCCATATAGTTGCATAGTAATACTTGGACTTCATCTGATTTGGACTTTTTGTCGACGCTACTCAATATGGTTGTCGTTACTTCGTTGAGCATTACTAACGGCCAACTCTCAGAACCCCCAGTTTGGGCTACATCGAGTCTTAGCCGCTTTAGATGATCTCCGATCAATGCATCTAGTTTGGCCGCGTCGGTCTGCTGGTCTCGCCATCGGACAATGAGACGATCCATCACATCTTCGATGGGTTCGCCCTCTTCGTCGTCGAATTTGACACCAACATAGCGACCGGGGGTGAGGATGTGGTCATGCTTTCGAATTTCTTCATGAGAGGCGCTCTTGCAAAAGCCGAGTTCGTCGGCGTAGACGGCATCGGGACCGTTGCTCCCCCGCCAGGCGTGGTAGGTGTCAGCAATACGAGTGATGTCATCGTCTGTCAACTCTCGGTGGGTTTGGTCGACCATCGTGCCCATTTCGCGAGCATCGATGAAGAGCACCTCACCTTTGCGTTCGCGTTGTTTAGCTCCGCTACGTTCACGGGTCAAGAACCAGAGACAGGCGGGTATCTGAGTGGAGTAGAACAGCTGGCCTGGCAACGCCACCATGCAATCTACTAAGTCATTCTCGACCAAGTTCTTGCGAATCTCACCCTCTCCTGACTGTTGTGATGACATTGACCCGTTGGCCAATACAAAGCCGGCGACCCCGATGGGCGCCAAGTGGTGGACCATGTGCTGCACCCAGGCAAAATTGGCATTTCGCTTGGGAGGCACGCCGTACTGCCAGCGCTTGTCGTCGGCCAACCGGTCGCCGCCCCAATCGGAGATGTTGAATGGAGGGTTGGCTAGGATGAAGTCAGCCTTGAGATCGGGGTGGCGGTCGTTGTGGAAAGTGTCGCCATGGGCAATTTGGCCCTCGATGCCTCGGATGGCGAGGTTCATCTTGGCCAATCGCCACGTTGTGTAATTGGCCTCTTGCCCCCAAATGGAAATGTCCCGATGTGCCCCAGCGGAACGAGTTCCACCACTGCCGTTGCCAGTGGCGTGGGCCTTGATGAATTCTACTGATTGCACGAACATTCCCGATGAGCCGCAGCACGGGTCGTATACCCGGCCCTCGTAGGGCTCGAGCATCTCCACCAGTAGCTTGACCACACAGCGTGGCGTGTAAAACTCGCCTCCACCTTTGCCCTCCGCACTGGCGAACTGCGACAAGAAATACTCGTACACCCGGCCCAGTACGTCTTTCGACCTGGCCTCCTCGGTGCCCACCGCAATATTGCTCACCAAGTCGATGAGCTGGCCAAGCCTTTGCTTGTCGAGGACTGGCCGGGCGTAGTCCTTCGGCAACACGTCTTTCAGTGCCGGGTTAGCCTCCTCAATGGCTTCCATTGCCTCATCCACGGTCTCCCCGATATAGGACTGGCGTGCATCGGCCTTCAGCTCATCCCAGCGGGCTTCTGGAGGCACCCAGAAGACATTGTGTGCCCGGTATTCGTCAGGATCTTCGGGATCGGCACCCTGATCGATCTCTTGGACCAGGAAGGCTCGCCGCTCTTCGAAGGCATCCGATACGTACTTGAGAAAGATCAGTCCAAGCACCACGTGCTTGTACTCGGCAGCGTCCATGCTGCCCCTCAGCGTGTTGGCCGCCTGCCATAGCTCGGATTCAAAGCCAGTGGTAGCCCCCTGCGAACCTGGACCTTCCCCACTGTTGGGCTTCTTCATTGACCTCCCTTTGGCCACCTGCATCCCACCTCCTGCTTTGCTGCTATGCGGGTAACGGGGAAGTTACTCCACCCCGTGTCTACTTAGTGACCTGCTGGACTACTCCAGTTGGTGCTCCCAACTCTTCTGAGGCAGCCTGAAACCGCTCCAACCCACTAGTTGCCGAGCACACTCGGCTTACTTCAACCAGTCCGTCCTGCCGGGGGGTTCAGAACCAACTTGCCAGTGAGTCGCATGTAGAGGGCATCGGGGCAAAGCTCAATCACTTCTCCCCAGGCGATCCCTCCATCTTCGGCAACTCGCACCGTCTCAAAACAGGCGCGGCTTTCCCAGGCTATGAACACTCCTCGACCAGCCAAATCAGCTAGGTCAACCTCACCAGTCACCCCATCTGAGTATCGAAGCCAGACCCGGTATCCCTCTCGTGCTTCGACTTCAGTGGGTCTGTTCAACTTGCCATCGTTTTCCATGCACTCAAAGCCTTGGCTCTTGGAGGCAGCCTGATTCGTTAGCCCAAACTACTGTGCGCGACGGCCAGACCCCCACCGCATTGGATCAATGGATGGTCTCAAGGGCCGTGTGCGACCAGCTGCCACCGTTGGGGTACGGTCGGGCTATGACTGAACCTCGTCAGCCCGATGTGCTTAGCCGCCTGCCTATTCCCGAGGAAGTCCGCGACGACGTGATGGAAATGCTTAGAGTGGGACCATCGGCGGTATGGGGTCGGCCGGTGCTGAGCCGCCGGGAGCGCAGTCTGGCCACCATCGCCATGATGACTGCACTGGGCAACGAGTTCGCCATCCGCGAGCACGTCATCATGGGCTTGGACTCTTTCGGCCTGAGCCGAGAAGAGATCTGCGAGGTCATGATCCAAGCCGCCATCTACGCCGGATTCCCCGCCGCCATGAAGGCCTTCGAAATCGCCACCGACATCTTCGCCGAGCGCGACGCCGCTGCTTGAGAGAGCCCCTCTTGGCCACAATGGCAACTATGCGCCGCCATCCCGTTGGGCCTCGGGTCATGCACAGGCTGCCGGAGGGCTGGGAACCGGCTCAATTCCAGCGATTCAAGGTCTCACCAGTAGCCCCCACCATCGGCGCTGAGCTATCCGGCTTGTCGCTGGAGGATGTGGACGACGAACTGTTCGCAGAACTCGACCGGGCCTTGCTGGAGTGGAAGGTACTGATCGTGCGAGATCAGCCCATCGATGTCGCTGCCCAGGGAGCGCTGGCCCTTCGCTGGGGACCGCTCACCGATGATCAGCTGATCCCCAATCCCGGCACCGCCGCCCAAACCGATGCGATCACCTTTGAGCGCAACGACGCCGTGGTTGGACTGGAGAACATGTGGCACACCGACGGCACGTTTCGAACCCACCCGCCAGTCTGCACCATCCTGCGAGCTATCGAGATTCCTCCCGTAGGAGGCGACACCCTGTTCGCCGACATGGCCGCCGCCTGGGACAACCTCGACCCTGACCTTCAAGACCGACTGACCTCCCTGTCAGCCCGCCACGACTGGAGCATCGGGGCCTACGCCGACAAGTACGGGGACGATCTGGACAAGCTGCGGGCCGAAATTCCACCCGCCATCCATCCGGTGGCCCGCCCTCATCCCCGCACTGGGCGGCCCACCCTGTTCGTGAACGCCGGTTTCACCACCGAACTGGTCGACCTCGAAGGCTCACCGGTTGACGACAGCAACGACTTGCTCAACCTGCTCTGCCGCCAAGCCGAGATCCCCGAATACCACTGCCGGGTCCGCTGGACGCCCAACACCGTGGTCATCTGGGACAACCAAGCCGTCCAGCACTACGGCGTCAACGACTACCACCCCACCCGCCGAGTGATGTCCCGGGCCTCCGTCGCGGGAAACAGCGTCAGCTGAGGCCGATGGCGAGGATTGAGCCCCAGATCGTCACGGCGAATCCCACCAACGTAAATACCATTGTGCGAGTTTGCTGGGCGAACATCTGCTTCATCTCGCCTCGCAGATTCGTGAACTCGGCCTGGGCCCATTCCTTGAGGGCACTGATGTCGTCTTTTGTGGCTCTGATGTCGTCTTTAGTGGCCAGGTTGTACCAATAGGTGGGGGGAAGGCTCTCCATAAGCGTTCTGGCCTCCTCCTCTCCTAGGACCTTGGTTAGACGCTGCATCAGCGCTAGGCGCCGACCCTCGCCAATGGGCTCACTCACAGGCATACCCTGCCTCCTCAGATTCTGTGTCTCTTTGGAGGGGGACCGCTTGCACTGTCCCCGAGTGATGACCCGACCCTACCGAGCATCAGGGTGTTTTACAACCACCTATTCCGGCGCTGGCTACGCCTTCACGGTGAAGACCCAGCGGCCTTCGATGTGGGAGAGGTGGCCGCAGCTGGGGCCGGCGAAGTGGGTGCCGAATATGAGGATGCCGGAGTCGGCGTAGCGCTCGCGGAAGATTCTACGGGTCTCGGAGGCTCTTGTCGGGTCGTCGTCGGCGGTCATCACCCAATCGGGGGCGGAGAACTGGACGGGGTGGTGGACCAGGTCGCCGGTGATCACGGCCTCTTGGCCCGCCGAGGAGATGCGCACGCTCACGTGGCCGGGAGAGTGGCCCGGTGAGGGCTCCAGGCTGATCTCGCCGGTCACTTGGTGGTCGCTGTCCACCAGGTCGGCCAGGCCGCCGTCCAGCACCGGGCGTACGGCATCGCCGAAGGTAACCGCCGCCCCCTCGGCACCGGAGTCCCAGTATTCGTACTCGGTGCGGTTGAACAGGTACCGGGCGTTGGGGAAGGTGGGCACCCACTCCCCGTCCACAAGGATCGTGTTCCAGCCCACATGGTCGAAGTGCAGGTGGGTACACAGCACGATGTCGATGTCCTCAGGCTCGTAGCCGGCGGCGGCCAGCTCGTCGAGAAATCCTTCGCCCAAATGGCTCATCTGGGGGACCATCTCGATGGGGCGGTTGCCGATGCAGGTGTCCACCATGATGGTGTGACCCTCCGACTCCAGAACCAGGGCATGGATAGACAGCGGCATGTTGCCCTCGTCATCGAGGAAATAGGGCCGCAGCCAGTCGGCATTGGCCTCGAACACCGCCATGTCGGGTTCCACATACATTCCCTCGGCCGGAACCGGTTGCAGGGTCTCCCGCACCAGCATCACCTTCACGTCGCCGACTTGAGTGGTCAGTGCCATGGCTATCCTCCGATCTTGTCCAGCACTTCGGCCTGGTAGCGACCGACGAAGCGCCGGATGTCGTCGATGTCGGTGCTGCCCGACTCGGCGGCCGACACGATGAGCCGGTCGAGTCCCGACTCGGCGTACTTCTCGATGAGGCCCAAGTCGAACGAACCGCCCCGCTGGAAACTCCCTGGCCAAACCGTCATCTCGATGGCATCGGGATTCCGGCCGTGCTCGATGGCGGTGGCTCGGATGGTGGCCACCCGGTCGGCATAGTCCTCCGGCGAGATCACATAGGGGTAGAACCCGTCGCCAATCCTCCCGGTTCGACGGGCGGCCCGGCCGGTGCTGCCGCCGATGACGATGGGCGGGCCACCGGGCTGGGCCGGGTTGGGCAGGCTCTCGCATTCGGTGAAACTCACGGCGTTGCTCTCGTAGGTGCGGTAGCCGGGGGCCCACAGCTCCCGCAGGGCGCCGATGCACTCGTCGAGCCGCTCCCCTCGGCCCTCATAGGGCACCCCGCAGGCGGCGTACTCCTCGATCTGCCAGCCGCTGCCCACTCCGAGGATCACCCTCCCGCCGCTAAGGGCATCGAGGGTGGCCACCCGCTTGGCCATCACCGCCGGCGGATGCAGGGGCAGCACCACCACCCCGGTGCCCAGCCGCACCCGCTCGGTGACCGAGGCCATAAAGGCCAGCATCTCCAGCGGGTCGGGCATCACCACGCCCGGAGCGCCGGGCATTCGGCCCGACTCCGAGTACGAATAGCGGGGCTCGTAGTTGTTGGCCACCACCACGTGCTCCACCGTCCAGATCGACTCCACTCCCTCTTCGTCCATCGCCTGGGCGAACTGGGTGATCCAGCGGGCGTCGGTTACCACCGACTCGTGCATGTGGGGAAGGACTCCGAGACTGACCATGGGCAGAACATTACGCACTGCCCGACCGGCGCGGGCCACCACCTGCCCGAGGGGTTAGCTTCATGGCATGCCGGAGCATCTGGTGATCGACGTGGACGGCCACGTATTCGAGCCCGACGAGCTGTGGGAGCAGTACCTACCGGCCCGGTTCCACGAGCGCCGGCCCCGGATGATCACCGACGAGCGGGGCACCACCCGCTATGTGATCGAAGGCAAGGTGGTCCCCCCGGGAACGGGTGTGGGGGCCTGGGCCCCAGAGGGCATCCGGGAATCCACCACCCTCCGGGAGGGCGGCGTCGACTCCTCGCTGAGGCTGGCCGACATGGACACCGAGGGCATCGACATCGCCGTGCTGTACGGGGCCATGTCCCTCGGCCTTTACGCCGGAGCAGACCGGGAACTGACCGCGGCCTGCTGTCGGGCCTACAACAATTGGCTGGCCGACTGGTGCTCGGCCGACCCCAAGCGCTTGCGGGGAACTCCAGCGCTGCCGCTGAAGTGGATAGACGAGGCGGTGGCCGAGGCCGAGCGGTGCGTGACCGAGCTGGGGTTCGTGTCGCTGACCGTCCCCTGCGCAGTGGGCGACCGCAACCCAGACCACCCCGACAACGACCCGCTCTACGACCTGGCCGAGCAGCTCGACGTGCCCTTGGGCGTCCACGCCGGCGGCTGTCGGTTCGCCAACGGCCGGTTCACCGATGCTTACGCCCAGCTCCACGTGATCGAGTTCCCGTTCAATCTGATGTTCGCGGCCACCACCTTGATCTGCGGAGGCGTGTTCGAGCGGTTCAAGCGGCTGAGGGTGGCCCTGCTGGAAGGCGGCGTGGGCTGGTTTCCCCACACCTTGGAACGCCTCGAAGAGCACTATGAGCACCGGAGCCACGAGTTCGACGCCATCACCAAGCCGCCCGCTCACTATGTGGCCGAGGGGCGACTGTTCATCTCCACCGAGGGAGAGCTAGGTCTACCCATGGTGATTGAGCAGATCAGCAGCGCCTACATCGTGTGGGCATCGGACTATCCCCACTGGGACAGCGACTTCCCCACCAGCGTGACCGGCGTGACTGATCGCCCCGACCTGGCCGATGCCCACAAGCAGGCCATTTTCGAGACCAACCCCAAGCGGCTCTTCGGATGGGATTGAGCACATGAGCCCGATCACAACTGCCGACACCATCGAGGAGTGGGTGGAGTTGGCCCATGCCGAGGGGCTGACCGACGGGTTGCCGGTGTATCCCCCTACCCGAGCGGCAGTTGGCGCCCTGGTGGAGGCCTCGGGGCGTGATCCCGGCCAGCTCTTGGGGGCCATACCCCCGAGGGGTGGGGCGGCCACCGTAGAGGTGGTAGCGGCCAACGCGGCCATGGCTGGCTGTCGTCCCGAGCACTTCGAGATTGTGCTGGCCGCCGTCGAGGCCATGCTGGAGGACCGCTTCAACCTGCGGGGGGTGGTCACCACCACCCACCCGTGCTGGCCGCTGGTCATCGTGTCGGGACCGATCGTGGATCAGCTCGATATGGCCCACACCGAATCGGTGTTCAGCGGTGGCGGGGCCCATGCCAACGCGGCCATCGGCCGATCCGTCAAGCTGCTGTTGTGGAACGCCGGCGGCGCCACCCCCGGCGAGCCGGTTAAGGAGGTGTTCGGCCATCCCGGACGCTACGCCTTCTGCGTGGCCGAGTCGCCGGCCAGCCCGTGGCCTCCGCTGCACCAGGCCCGAGGCATCGACGCGGCCAGCGGGATCACGGTGTTCGCCTGCGAATCTCCCACCAGCGTGGCCATGTGGGGCGCCGACGACACTCCCGCCAACCGCTTGGCGCAGTTGGCCGACGCCATGGCCATCAAGGGGTGCAACAACACCCACACCATGGGCGAGACCCTGGTGGTGCTCACCCCCAACGAGGCCCGCCACCTGGCCGAGAACGGCTACGACCGGGCCGCAGTGCAAGAGCAGCTCTGGCAGCAGGCCCGACGGCGCATCGGCGACCTACTCTCCCCCGGCGTTCCCCCCTATGCGTGGTGGCCCGACTGGGTGGACACCGACAGCCCCGACACGCTGGTGCCGGTCACGGAGCGTCCCGGTGACATCCACGTGATGGTCACCGGCGCCGAATCCATCCCCTGGATGGCGGTGTGCGCTGGCTGGGGCAACCTGGGCGGCTACGCCGTGAGCCGGGCGCTGAATGGCTGAAGCTGGCAGGATTAGGGCGTGAAGTTGACCGGCGAGCTGGTTGATCCCCGAGGCCAGGTGGTGGTCAACGACGGCGCTCTGGCGTCCCGTCGGGGCCACATCCAGGGGCCGCTGACCATAGGTTTCCTGGTCAACGAGTACAACCCCTCCTCCGGCCCCGACTTCACCCGCTACACCGAGGTGTTGGAGCAGGAGTTCCGCCACCGCCTTGACGTGACCGAGGTGGTCCGCCAGCACAAGCCGGTGCTCAGCCGCCCCGCGGGCGACGAGATGCTGGCCTCGTTCCGGGCCTGCGCGGGGGTGGTCAATGGCCTGGCCAAATGAGGCTCATGCACGTCGGGCAGTGTGCTCGACGCCGTGAACCTGGAGAGGCTGGGCATCCCCACCGTCACCGTGGTGACTGAGCCCTTCACCGTGGCCGCCGACACCGTGGCCCGCTCCTTGGGCATGCCCGACGTCCCCCGGGTGGTGATCCCCCACGATTATCTGAGCGAGGACACCGACGCCATCGCCAAGAAGCTCGAACCCCTGCTGGAAGAGATCCTCAACCGGTTGCTGATTCGCTGACCGGCCGCCGGTTCGCCGGCTACGTGCTCTGGTCTTGGAATTCCTCGGGGCTCTTGATGCGGCCGCCGTCCTTGAACAAGATGTCGTTGTAGCCCTGGCCAGGGGGGATGAACTCGGCCCAGATGGGCTTGTGGTAGCCCACATAGATGGTGCGGCGTCCGCCGGAGGCGGGGGCGGCAGTGGGAGGCGGGGCACCGTGCATGGTGTGGCCATAGTGGACGGTGACATCGCCGGGCGAGGCGCTGATGGCCACTGTGGGCCAGTCGTCGCGAACCTCACGGGCCCGGTTGGACGACTCGTTGGAACCAGCCAGGTAGTGGAGCTGGCCGTTGGCCTCAGAGCACTCGTCAAGCTGGATGCCGATGCTCACCGTGGGACAGGTGATGGAGTGCCCGCCGGTGCCGCAGTCCCGGTGCCAGGGCAAGTCGGCCAGCCCTTCCACGATGCTGGGCAGCTTGATGACCACCGATACGCCGTCGCCCCGCTCGGGGTAGGCGGCAAAGTCGTCGCCGCCCAGCGCGCCGATGGCATCCAGACGATGATCGCCGATCAGGCTGAGCATGAGCTCACTGCGGTCGTCCATGTGGGTCACCCGGCAGCACACCTCCTCGCCATCGGCGTTGGTGGCCCACCAGGAGCGGTGGTCGTCGGGGGTGGCCGCACTTCGCTGGCGCTCCACCTCGGCTCGCAGAGCGTCGACCTCCTCGGCGGTGAACACACCTCGGATGTGCAGGAACCCTGCCTCGTTGAAGTACCGGCTCATCTCCTCGTGGTCGTCGTCGAGGGTGAAGCTGCGGGACAGGTCCACTGTGGGCTCCCATCCCTCGTACAGCGGACGGCCGTGGTACATGGCCAACAGCACCGGCTCGAAGTCCTCGAACAGCCCGAAGTCCCCCCGAATCATCTCGGCCGCCTCGGAATACAGCAGGCCGACCCAGGTCCACAGCTCGGCCACGTAGTTCGACCAGTTCTCCTCGCTGACCTCCACCACGAGTTCGGCGTCGTCACCGGGACGGACCTCGATCGCACTGTCGCCCACCTCGTAGGTCACCGACCGGCCGTCGGTCAGCCGCCAGGCGAAGCTTTTGACCAGGGCCCCGGCCCCGATGCCCGCGGCTAGCGCCCCATTACCTTCGGCCAAGAGCCGGGGCAGCTCATCGGCATGGAAATCGTCGAAGTCCAGGGTGTCGAACAGGGGAAGTCGGGGGGCGTGGTCCACTACAGCCATGGCGAGAATTTAGCCGACCGTTGCCGAAGGACCCCGAAGCGCCCCCTAGAACTCCATTCCCGCATAAGGATCGGTGGGGTTGCGGCGAGCCTCGATGTCGGTAAAGCGCACCGCGGCCGCTGCGGGAGTGATGTCGTGGGTGAACACCCAGAACCGGTCTTCGGTGATGGCGTTCACCACGTGGGAAGCCGCTTCTGAGGGGGCCATGCCTCGGGCTGTGATCATCTCCCTCATCGGGGTCATGATGGCGTTCTGGGTGGCGGTCAGTTCGGCCTCGTAGGGGCGATTGCGCTCCGACTGGAAGATCCGGGTGTTCACCAGGTTGGGACACAAACACGATACTCCCACTCCCATGGGATGCAACTCCCGCCATAGCGACTCGCTCAACCCCACCACCGCGTGCTTGGTGGCGCAGTACATGCCCAGGGCGCTGTTGGTGACCAAACCGGCCTCCGACGCCGTGTTCACGATGTGACCTTCCCCAGCTTCGGCCAAGATCGGTCCGAATGTGATCACACCATGGGCCACTCCCAACACGTTCACGCCCACTATCCACTCCCACTCCTCAGCGGTGGTCTCCAGCATCAGCCCGCCAGGCCCCACCCCCGCGTTGTTGCACACCACATGCACTCCGCCGTAAGCCGACAGCGTCTGGGATGCCAAGTCTTGCACCGCCTCCGGGTCGCTCACGTCACATAACACGCCCAGCACGTCGGCGCCCGCGGATTCAAGCTGGGAGGCCGATGCCGCCAGCACTTCCTCTTCCACGTCGGCCATCACAACCTGCATGCCCTCGGCGACAAACCGCTCCGTCATGGCGAACCCGATCCCGCTGGCCGCCCCGGTCACCACCGCGACCTTGCCCTTGAGCTCCTTCATGGCTACAACTCCTCTGTCCGACTATCCGACGCCACATATTGCCAAGGTTGATTGCCGGCCAATGACTTGTAGCCAGATCACCATGACAAGGCTGCTGGAGCGACAGGCCGTAGTGTGAGAGGAATGGCTGTCCCTGTTGCCGACCTCACCGGAGCCACCGTGGTGGTGGCCGGGGCCGGAGGAGGGGGAATCGGCACTAGTTCTTGTGAGGCGGCCCTGGCGGCTGGAGCCGAGGTCATAGCAGTGGAGCGGTCTCCAGAGGAGCTCGACAAGCTCGACTCGCTCCCCCGCCCGGTGGTCAAAGTTCAGGCCGATCTCACCGATCCCGATGCTCCGGCGGCCGTCGTGGAGGCCGCGCTCAACGCCCATGGCCGCATTGACGGGCTGATCAGCGTGGCCGGCGGCACCGGCATCGATGACTTCGGCCCCCTGGTAGACATCGACCGCCTGGGCTGGGACCGGGTCATGGCCAACAATCTCCGCTATGTGGCCTTCCTCAACCGCGAGGTGGCCCGGGCCATGATCGACGCCGGAACCGGCGGGGCCATGGTCAACGTCTCCTCGGTGAGCAGCCTGGCCTCCCAGCCCTTCCTGGCCGCCTACGGAGCGGCCAAGGCCGGTCTCAACTCGCTCACCCGCACCATGGCTGTGGAGTGGGGGGCCCACGGCATCCGGGTCAACGCCGTCGCCCCCGGAACCATCACCACGCCCCGGGCCGGTGATCATGAGTCGCTCGAAGCGGCTAAGCGCGCCATTCCCCTGGGTCGCCGGGGCCATCCCGCCGAGATTGCTGCCGCCGCGGTGTACCTGCTCAGCCCCCAGGCCAGCTACATCACCGGGCAGGTGCTGTCGGTAGACGGCGGCATGTCGGTGAAACTGGCCATGCTGGGCGACGACAATACCCCGGTGTTCGTCAACGATCCCGAGGTGAGAGCCCGAATGTTCGGGACGGAGGCGCCATGAGCAAACCCCTGAGCGGCGACAAGCGCCATCGCTTCACCGATTGGGCTGGCCAAGACGACGACGCCCCCGAGCTGGTGGCCGCGGCCACGGTGGTGCTGCTGCGCGATTCCCCCGGGGGACTGGAAACCCTGATGATGCGGCGCAGCTCCAAGCTCAGCTTCGTAGGCGGAATGTGGGTATTCCCCGGCGGCCGAGTCGACGACGATGACTACCCCGAGGAGCGGCCCGACGACATCTACGCCGCCAGCCAGATTGCGGCGGTGCGGGAAGCCGCGGAGGAGGCCGATCTGGTCATCGCGACTGACGATTTGGTGCCCTACTCCCACTGGGTGCCCCCCACCACCATCGACAAGCGGTTCGCCACCTGGTTTTTCCTCGCCCCTGCCCCCGCTGGCTCTGTCACCGTGGACGGCGGCGAGATCAAAGAGCACGCCTGGTGGCGTCCGGACGACACCCTGGCCCGCCATGCCGCCGGTGAGATCGATATGGTCCCGCCCACCTTCATCACCCTGATGGAACTGGCCGAACACTCTACCGCCGACCACGCCTTGGCCGCCGCCCGCAGCCGGGCTGACGACATCCCCCACTACGAGACCCACATAGCCCTCGACGGCAAAGTTCCGGTGTCGCTGTGGCACGGGGACGCCGGCTACGACGCCCACGACGCTAGCGCGACCGGCCCCCGCCACCGCCTCACCTTGCACGATGGCGGCTGGCAGTTCGAGCGGACATGACCGGAGGCAATTTCAGCCGAATCGCGGCCGCCAAAGGGACGGTGGCCATGGTCATCCTGGTAGTCATGGCTGCCATTGCCGCCTGCGGGTCCAACACCTCCCCTCAGGCCACCCCCACCGCCACGCCAGCCCTCTCCCAGCCCCCGGCCGCCGCCACCCCTCCTCCCGACCTAGGTCCGGTGACCTATGTCGATCCCGTCTACCAGCCCGACGGCAACCGTCTAGCCGACGGCTCCGGCCTGGGCACCGGGTTCATCCAGCAAATAACCACCAAGGACATCAATCTGGGCGACATCCCGACCTGGGTCACCGGCACCAGCACCCCCGACGGAGATGTCTGGGTGGTGGCCTTAGCCGACGGAACGGTATACGGCTATCAGATCCCAATTGGGGGCCAGCCCTCTCCCATCGAAGTCCCCGGTGGCCGACTGGCCCCCGGCCAGCCGCCGGTACTGGCCGTGCAGGGCAACTCGGTGCGCCTGGCCACCACCCCGGCCAACGCGTCGCCCAACAGCGTGCCGGTGTATCTGACTGGCAATCGAGCCGCCTACGTAGACAACCTTCAGCGGCTCACCGTGCTTGAGCCTGACGGCTCGCTGTGGCGCCCCGACCTGAAGGTGCTACCCGACACCCGGGTCATCCAGATCAGCCCCGAAAAGGTGCTGGTGCTGGCCGGTCCCACCGACCGCTTCCCCCATTCGGCATTGGGTGACAACCTGGAGGCCACCTCCGTGGTTGTGGTCACCGTTGGAGTGAACGAAGTGGAAACGGTCTACCGCTCTGAGGACGACGTGATCGAGTCGGTGGCCCCTCTGCTGGCCGATGTCGACGGCGACGGCATCAACGATGTTGTGCTTACCCTCAGCAACGACCGCGAGGTCTGGATTGTGGTGGCCTCGAGCACCGGCAGCGGTGTGGTGGCGATCAGCGACCGCGTAGACCGATTGCTGGGCTGGCGCCAATTGGTAGCCGTGGGACCGCTCGGACCCAGCGGACAAACCGAGATCGCCGAAGTTCTCTACCCCGACGCCCAGGGATCGCTGAGGTTCCTGAGCCTGAGCGGGAGCAACTTGGGGGTTGTTGCGACACGAACGGGCTATCGGTCCCACGAATTCGGCAGCCGGAATTTCGAGCAGGTCGTGGCCGCCGACATCGACCGTGACGGCCGGGTCGAGGTGATCCTCCCCACCCTCGACCGCCAGCACATCGCCGGGGTGCTCCATGGACCTGACGGGGCGGTGGACATGTGGAGTCGCCCGCTCGGGGGCACGCTGGCCACCAATATCGCGGTGCTCACCCGCCCCGATGGCACCTTGTCGGTAGCTGCTGCCACGGTTGAGGGCTCTCTTCGCATCTGGCAATGAATGGTCGGGCGGCTCGTCTGGCCGCGGGCGAATCCTCCCGTTTCGATTTCCAGCCGGTAACTTCGGAGCCTGATGGCTCCTGACACCGCCACAACCTCGGCCACCGAAGTCGATCCGGCGCGAGGCCTCACCGTCGGGCAGGTGGCCGAGCGGATGGCCGCCGGACGCACCAATCAGGTGCCTGACGCCCCGGTGCGCACGCTGCCCCAGATTCTGCGGGCCAACGTGTTCTCCCCGGTGAACGGGATCATGCTGGCGCTGTTCGCCGCCATCCTGGTGGCCGGGTTCCCCCGCGACGGGCTGTTCGTGGGGGTGGTGGTGTCCAATGCCGTCATCGGAGTGGCCCAGGAGATACGGGCCAAACGAGAGCTGGACAAGCTGGCGGTGCTCAGCGCCCCCAAAGCCCGGGTAGTGCGCGATGGGGAGGTGGCTGAGGTCGGCGTGAGCGAGGTAGTGGCCGACGAGGTGCTGGAGCTGGCCCCCGGAGACCAGGTGGTGGTGGATGGGGTCGTGCTGACCTCGGGTGGCCTGGAGGCCGACGAGTCACTGCTCACTGGCGAGGCCGATCCCATCGAGAAAGAGTCCGGCGACGAATTGCTGTCGGGCAGCTTCGTGGCTGCGGGCAGCGGTCGCTACCAGGCCACCCGCATCGGCGCGGAGTCGTACGCCAGCTCGCTGTCGGAGGAGGCCAAGCGCTTCACCCTGGTCAACAGCGAGCTGCGCCGGGGCATCGACA
>JAJDYU010000077.1 GCA_022825005.1 Acidimicrobiia bacterium | reverse complement strand
TCCACGGGGGCATGGGCTTCACATGGGAGATCGACGCCCACCTCTACCTCAAGCGGGCTTGGGCGCTCACCCCCTGTTTCGGATCGCTCGACGAGCACGCCGAGCGGATCGCCGCGATGGTCTAAGGGTCTGCGGCGGGGGACTACGGGGAAAACCGAAAGACCACGTTGTCCCGAGAGGCAAGGGTGTCGTCGGGGTTCAGGTGCTCGATGATGGATATCCTCCCTGAACCGCAATCCCCGTATGCATCGCAGTTGATGTCGCCGATGAGCCCCTGGTAGTCGGCAACCTGGTTGAGGTACTGGCGGATTCCCGCCCTATCGATCACCAGCTCGCGGCCTTCAATACGAGATGCGGCGGTGACGGCATCGAGCAGCAGCGTTGTGGCGTCGTAGGCGTGAGCCCAGAAGGCCCGGTGGGGCGGCGACCCCGTTTTGATTGAGAACCGTTCGGCTGCTTGGTCGGCGTCCACGCCGGTGGCCTGGTTGGCATTGCCGCCGAAGTCGAGGTCGGGACCGGAGACGAACACCCCCCGTGAGGAGTCCAAGGCCAAGAATGCGTCGTGCAGAACGCCGTCGCCTGACGCAAGCACCGTGTTTTCGAAGTCTCCATTGCGTCTCAAGGCCTGGATGAACTCGGCAGCCGTGTCTTGAGTGAGCGGGAAGTACAGCGCATCGGGATTGCCGGAGGCTAGACGGGTCAGCACTTCGGCCAGGTCAGACGCGTCCGAGTTGACCTCCACGAAGTCGGTTACGGTGCCGCCGCTGCGCTCGAACGAGGAGCGGAATGCCTGGGCCAGCCCTCGGGTATAGGCGTCCCCCTCGTGGACAATCGCCGCGCTTTGCGCTCCGAGCGTGTCGTGCAGGAAGGAGGACACCGCCTCACCCTGGTAAAGGTCGTTGTGAGACGTGCGGTAGTACCCCGGCTGATAGTGCTCGGCCGGCGTGCCGGCCAGGTCAGAGGTGAGGGCCGGCGAGCTGTTTGACATGGAGATCACCACCAGCCCCTCTGCGGTGATCAACGGCACCGCTGTCGTGGCGGTCGACGAGCAGGATGTGCCGATCACCCCCACCACGCCGTCATCAGCCAACGCGGCCTCGGCAACTCTCGGACCTTCATCGGCTGAGCACCCGTCGTGGATGCCCTCGCCGAGCCCGACGGTGAATTCGCCATGGATCGGCCCGTAGTCATCGATGGCCATCTCCACGATGTTGATGTAGTCGCGGGCACCGGCGCCCATGTCCTCGAAGGAGCTGATCGAGCGGATTTGGACGGAGTCGCCCCGGCCCACGGTGACCGTGCCGAGGGTGCCGTCGCCGATGGCGGGGGTGTCGGCATCGTTGCACGCGGCTGCCAGCAGCGCGGCCAGCAGTATCCATGTCGCAGCGGGAACAAGTCGGTTGACCATGGGCAGTTTCTAGTCGATTGTCAACGGGTTGCTACCGTCATCCAATGAGTGTCGGCAGGTCCAGGGGTGTAGGCGTTGCCGCGCTGGGTTGAGCGCCTCGCGCCCCACCTCGATCCCGAACTGGTGGAGGCTGGCGACACCCGCAATGTGGCGGACGCCTACCGCTTCTGGCGCCATGAGGCCATCGTGGCCGATCTGGATGCCCGCCGCCATGGGTTCCACGTCGCAGTGGAGAACTGGCAGCACGACCTCAACATTGGCACCGTGGTGCGTAACGCCAATGCCTTCGGGGCGGCTGCGGTACACATCGTGGGTAAGCGGCGCTGGAACCGTCGGGGGGCCATGGTCACCGACCGCTACCTGCACGTGCTGCACCACCCCGAGCTGGACGACCTGGTCGCCTGGGCCGCTGAGGCCGAGCTGCCGATCTTGGGCATCGACAACGGTCCCGGCACCGAGCCCATCGAGGGCTATTCGCTGCCCGAGCGCTGTGTGCTGCTCTTCGGCCAGGAAGGCCCTGGTCTGTCGCCCGAGGCAGTGGAGGTGTGTGAGGCGGTGCTGGCCATCACCCAGTTCGGCTCCACCCGCTCCATCAACGCCGGGGTGGCCTCAGGCATCGCCATGCACCGCTGGGCCTGCCAGCACGCCCTCTGAGCGCCCGCCGATGGCGAGCCTGGTCGCTCAGGGCCGGGGCAGCAGGTTACGGGGAAACAGGTGGTCGAGCTCGTCCAAGGTCCACGGGTCCACCTCGGCGTGGTCGCCCCGGTAGATGGCCCGCTCCTCTCGCAGCTCGTTGAACACCGCCACCTGGCCGCCCGCGGCGTGGACCACGTGGCCGCTGATGTAGTCGGCCGCATCGGTACACAGCCACACCGCCGCGGGGGCCACGTACTCGGGCGGGGGAGTGGTTAGGTAGCTCTGCCACATCTCGTCGTCGATGATCCCCTGCTCGTGCCAGGCCTTGAAGTCGTCGTGCGATTTGGCGTGCAGCCGGGTGGCCGCCCCCGGGGCCAGGCAGTTCACGGTCACCCCGGTGCCCGCCGTCTCGGTGGCTAGTGCCTTGGTCATGGAGATCACCCCGCCCATGGCGGCGGCAAACGCCGGTTGACCCAAATCGCCGAGCGCCCCGTGCGAGGTGGTGTTCACCACCCGGCCCCAGCCCTGGGCCACCATCAGCGGCACGGTGTGGCGGGCGATGTACCACTTCTGGGACATCTGCAAGGCAATGGTCTTGTGGTACAGCTCCGGCGCCATCTCATAGATCGACCCCTCAATGGCCGCCCCCGCGCAGTTCACCGCGATGTCGATACGCCCGTAAGCGTCCACCGTCTGCTGCACCACCGCACCAGCCCCCTCAAAGGAAGCCACATCTGAGTGGTTGGCCACCGCCGTGCCCCCCGCCGCTTCAATGTCAGCCACGGTCCGGCCCGCATGGGAATCGTCCGCCCCGTCGCCCAACTCGTCAGTCCCCAGATCGTTCACCACCACCTGCGCCCCATGCTCCGCCAACAAAAGCGCAATGGCCCGCCCAATCCCATTCCCCGCCCCCGTAACCATCGCCGCTTTTCCATCCAGCCTCTTGCTCATGGCCGCAGGGTAGCGTGGCCCGGATGGCTGGCCTGGAGTTCGACGACCTGACCGCCGGAAAGCGCCTCTCGGGAGTGGTGGCCGACGGCGATGTGACTGTGGTTGCGCTCAATGTGCACGGCGCGGGGTCGGCGACCTTGACCTATCGGTCCGCCACCGGAGGGCTAGGGGAGCGGATCATCACGCTGGACGATCTAGCGACCATCCAGGAGGTGTCCCAGCAACGGTGGAGCTTCGACGCCGACGGTGCTGCATTCCGCCTGGCTTCGGAGGCTCGCCGCATGAAGTCGGCGCACTTGGCCGACCCCTACGCCGCGGTGGACACCTCCAACATCGAGCCCTACCCCCACCAGATCGACGCCGTGTACAACCGGTTCTTGGAACAGCGGCCGCTCAAGTTCCTACTGGCCGACGATCCCGGCGCCGGCAAAACCATCATGTCGGGGCTGTTGATCCGCGAGCTGATGCTGCGAGGTGACGTGGCCCGCTGCTTGATAGTCGCCCCCGGCAGCCTGGTGGAGCAGTGGCAAGACGAACTATGGGACAAATTCGGCCTCAGCTTCGAGCTGATGTCTCGCTCGGCGGTGGAAGCATCACGAACAGGCAACCCGTTTCTGGAAAAAAACCTGCTGGTGGCCAGAATCGACCAGTTATCGCGAGCCGAAGACCTCATTGAGAAACTGAAGTTGGCCGACTGGGACCTGGTGATTGTGGACGAGGCCCACAAGATGTCGGCCCACCTCTATGGCGACGAGCTGCGCAGGACCAAGCGTTTCGAGTTGGGCGAGGTGCTGCGTGACCGCACCCGTCACTTCCTTCTTCTTTCGGCCACCCCTCATAACGGCAAGAACGAGGACTTCTTGGCCTTCATGACCCTCATTGACCCCGAGCGGTTCGCCGGTCGGCTACGCGACGATGAAATGCCTGAAACCGACGACGTAATGCGTCGTTTGGTGAAGGAGAACCTGCGCACCTTTGAGGGAAGGCGCCTATTTCCTAAGCGGTTTGCCCACAGCCTCAACTTCGAGCTGTCGGAACTCGAGCAAGCGCTGTACGAAGCCGTTACCGATTATGTGCGCAATGGCATGGATCTGGCCGCCCAAATGCAGGAGGAGGGTGACCGCCGACGGGGAATCATCTTCGGATTCGCGCTGGCTGCTCTTCAGCGTCGTCTGGCGTCGTCGCCAGCGGCCATCTACCACTCCCTGCGTCGTCGTCGAGATCGTCTTGCTGATCAAGCTGCCGAATTGCGCCGGCTTGCTGCCAGCGGCGACCCCGTGCCGGTAACCGACCTGCCCAAAGGAGTGAAGCTGAGCGACTTTCAGGAAGTCGATTTCGATGACTACGACTCCGAGGAGCGGGAAGATCTTGAGGATTTTGCGATCGATTCTGCTTCAGCCGACGAAACCGCCGAGGGCAAGGAAGCCGAGGTCGAGCTGCTGGGCCCCTTGATTGATTTGGCCGATCGTGTGCGCAACAGCGGTACTGACACCAAGTGGACCGAGCTGCGCAACCTCCTGCGGTCCGAGCAGTTCCGAACTGGCAAAGGCGAGAACCCCGATGGCAATGCCACCTTGTCGGGTCCCCGGAAGCTGATCGTCTTCTCGGAGCACAAAGACACGCTGGACTATGTGGCCGACCGGATCATTGCCGAGCTTGGCCGACCTGAGGCAGTGGCGATCATCCATGGAGGCGTCAAGCGCCACGACCGGCGGGCTATTCAAGATCGATTCCGAGTTGACCCCACTGTGAGGGTGTTGGTGGCCACCGACGCCGCTGGTGAGGGTGTCAATCTCCAGGTGGCCAACATGATGGTCAACTACGACCTGCCCTGGAACCCGAACCGCATCGAGCAGAGGTTCGGCCGCATCCACCGCATCGGCCAGCAGCGGCCCTGCCACCTGTGGAACATGGTTGCCCACGAGACCAGGGAGGGAGTGGTGTTCAGCCGGCTGTTCGAGAAGATCGAGCAGCAGCGTGGTGTGTATGGCGATCAGGTGTATGACGTGCTGGGCGATTCCCACATCAACACTTCCCTTCAGGATCTGCTGCTCAAGGCCATCACCGCCGACGACGATCCCGCCCACCTCGATTACATGCAGGAAGTGATCGAGGGCGACATCGGCAAGCAGCTGGTGGACGTGCTAGAGGAGCGAGCCCTGGTGGGCGGCCTTTCTGATCCAGCGGCCAACGACAAGATCCGAGAGGATATGGAGCGGGCCCGGTCCCGCAAGCTGCAACCGTGGTTTGTCCACGCCTTCTTCTCTGAGGCCCTTCGCCAGTACGGAGGGCGCATCACCGGACGGGAACGAGGCCGCTTTGAGATCACCCGAATACCGGCGACGATCCGCTCGCAAGCTGATCCTGGTCTCGGACCAGTACACGACCGTTACGAGCGGGTGACCTTCGACAAAGCCTGCATCCAGATCGACGGAGGCGACCGGGCCGAGCTGATCTCGCCGGGCACGCCGTTGCTCACCTCGGTCATCAACAGAGTTCTCGCCGATCATGAGGCCACGTTGTCGCGAGGAGCGACCCTGGTTGACCCCCAAGACCAGTCAACCAACCCTCGCCTTTTGGTCTATCTCGACCATTCAGTCACCGACGGGCGAGAGGTCCACGGTCACCGCCAGGTGATTTCAAGGCGATTTCAGTACGTGGAGATCGACCGACAGGGCAATGCCAACAGCGCCGGCAACGAGCCCTACATTGGCTATGCCCCGGTGACCGAGGAAGACCAAGCGCTGCTAGAAGGTCAACTCGACTTGGACTGGGCCGACTACACCGCTGAAGAGACTGCCAAGAGCTGGGCTATTGAACACCTCTCCCAGCCCCACTTCGAAGAGATCGTTCGTGTCACCGAAGCTCGAGTAGCGAAGGTCAAAGAAGCAGTACGAGAGCGCCTCCAGGCCGAAATCCACTACTGGGACCAGCGAGCCGAAGAGTTGAAGAAACAGGAGCTAGCTGGCCAAAAGCCCCGCCTCAATTCGGGCCGTGCCCGCGCAAGGGCCGACGATCTAGCCACTCGGCTTACCCGTCGCCGATTGGACCTAGACCGGGAGAGCGATCTCCACAACAGCCCGCCCACCATCGTTGGCGCGGCCATCGTCGTCCCCCAAGGACTCATCGACCAGCTTCGAGGCATGCCGCCCGACCCAAGAGACACCGCCGACAAGATGGAAACCGACCGCCGAGCCGTTGCCGCCGTCCTCGAAGCCGAACGAGCCCTCGGCCGGAACCCCGAGGCCCAAGCCCACAGCAACCCCGGCTACGACGTGCTCTCCATAGACCCCGATAACGGCACCCACTACTTCATAGAAGTCAAAGGCCACCTCCCCCGCACCACCGAAATCCACATCAGCGCCCAGCAGATCAGCAAAGCCAAGTCCCTCCCCGACCACTGGCGCCTAGCCGTCGTCTCCGTCCCCGACGACCCCGCCGCACCCCCTATTGTCCGCTATCTCCTCGACCCCTTCTCCGATTACACCCCCCACTTCGCCCAAACCGGTCTAACCCTCCTCGTCGCCGAACTCTTGGGGGCCGCCGGCCCTCCGAGCTAGACGTTGGGACGAGCCGCCAGTTGCCATATCTAGATATCTAGATACCTTGCCACCTGACATTCAGTTGGATACCATGCCGACGGTGCAACTGATGGGAGAGAGCAATGGCGCTGTTAGATGACACGAAGAACATGACCCTCCGGATGAATAAGGACCTTGCCGACAAGGCGCAGGCACTTGCAGAGGTTGAGGGGGCAACGGTTAGCGATGTCATCCGCGAGGCGCTTTCTGAGCACATTGAGCGCCGCCGGCAGGACCCTGAGTTCCAAGAAAGGCTGAGGCGAAACATCGAACGGCATGAGAAGCTGTTGAGCATGCTGGCTGATAGCTGACGTGGTCTATCTTGAGCTCGAGGAGGTGCTGGCTATCGCTTGCGAGGTTCTCGGGCTCGAGGCCGAGGTGATCATTCGGGCAACTGACTTAGGCCTCGCTGATTCCGCTGTTGCTCGACCCCAGGCCAGTTTCCAGGGTGAGGAGTTCTATCCCAGCATTGAGGCCAAGGCTGCGTCGCTGATGTTCGGACTTGCCCGCAACCATCCCTTCATCGATGGCAACAAGCGAGTCGCTGTTCTGGCGACCCTCCAGTTCTTGAACACAAACGGCGTAGACCTCAACCTCTCACCTCTTGAGGAAGCCTTTGAGACGATCGTCGCTGTCGCCTCCGGAAGCCTCACTCTGGTGGATCTAACGAGCTGGATTCGAAAGCGGTTGGAGCATTTGCCAACCAGCTGACCAGCAGGTTTGGCATTCCAGCGATCTTCCCGAGAACGGACTAAGTGTGACTAATATTGACAAACAAAAGGGCTATATCGTAGTATACTTACGAAATAGGTGAGTAACCTGTAAAATTAGTCCAATAGGGGTGTGTCGTGCTGCTCAGATTCGGAGTTTCCAATCACCGCTCGATCCTCGATCCCGTGGAGTTGTCGATGATCGCCGTGGACATCGACCGCGCCGCCACCCGCGGCTTTGACCGGTTATCAGAGCGCGTCCTGACCACTGCCGGCATCTACGGCCCAAATGCTTCGGGTAAGTCCAACGTGCTAGACGCGCTCCATTGGTTGTCGTATGCCGTGGCTACCTCCCTGCTGGGGGGAGGGGACTCCGTTGCTCGAGATCCTCACCGCTTTGGCAATGGGCCGGATCAATCCTCAACTTTCGAAATGGACCTTGTGGTAGACGGCGTTCGCCATGAATACCAGCTTGAAGTCGATGACTCTGCCGTGCTGTACGAAAGTCTGTGCAGTTACCCCGAGCGGAGACGACGGATGCTCTTCGAGAGGGAAGGCGAAGGGGTCCATTTCCGCCGCGGGCTTAGTCGCACCGGCGGGACCAAGGAACTGCTAACCCCAACGACACTGGTCCTCTCGGCAGGCAAGCGTGTAGGCGATCCCGCGATCGAGGCCGTGGGGCACTCAATCTCTCGGATTGCCGAAATCAATGCCCGCGGATTCAACCCGAAACGAGGCAGACTGCCCATCCTGTTTTCCAGCCTTGCCTCAGACACTTACTCCCAACTTGAAGACGCGGGCATACGCGAACAAAAGGTCTTCGGTTCTGTTACGCGTGGTGAGGCGGCCATGGAGCTACTGCGCCTCGCAGACCCGGGGATCACAGCTTTCGACATCATCGAATTAGAAGATCGAACCTCCGGTGCCATTCATGAGCAGTTGGTCTTTGTGCATCACGATGGAGACAGGCCCGTCCAATTCTGGCCCCACGAAGAATCAGCAGGTACCCAGATGCTCTTCAGTCTCTTGGGACCAGCGCTTGAAGCTTTGAGACAGGGACAGGTTCTCCTCTTTGATGAGGCCGATGCGAGCCTGCACCCCGGGCTTTTGGACCGGCTAGTCGAACTATTCCGAAACCCGCAAGCCAATCCCCTCGGTGCCCAGCTGATCTTGGCAACCCACAACACATCGCTGCTCAACACGCTCAATCGCGATGAGGTCTGGTTTACAGAGAAGAGGTCGGATGGGGGCACCCGCCTTATGGCCCTGGCCGAATTCGGCGGAGACAAGGTGAGACGGTCTCAGAATATAGAGAGGGCTTACATGCAAGGTCGGTTTGGCGCCCTTCCGGATTTCGACCGCATTGACATCCTTCGAGCTCTCCGCGCGACGGAGCAGGCAAACTGATGTCCGCATCATCAAGTCGTGGGCCCCAAGAAGGCAATGTAGGCAAAGGAGGTCGATCATCTAGCTACGACCGAGATGACGCCATCCAAAGCCGTATGGCACAGATCGAGCATTTGGATGAGTCCTATTGCCTGGACCTATTTCCCGAAGGGGGCGCGACCCTAGAGATGAAGCGGCAGACTACACGGGTAGTGCTCGATCAGGAATCAGCGGCCATCAACCCTGAGTGTGTATCCGAGAATGCAGATATTGAAACTCCACGGCCGCATCGGAAATGGCGTCTGTGGCTGCGAGGGGCAGCGGACTGGGTGTTGGATGCGTTAATTCGGCGACTGCCGAATGTGTTTTGAATGTCGTGTTTGTCAGGACCAAAACTCATAATCCCTGGGGAGCGACTACGACCACAGTGCGCATCCCGTCGATATTCTCTGATACGTCCTGCTCGAGGGCAGAAGGATTGCCAAGGTGACGGCCAGGGTCGTATACGAAGCATATGAGAGTTTCACAGTCAGGGTGACTCTTGTACTGGGCCTTGTCTACCGTGAGCTGTTCGACAATTTTTCGCTGGGTTAGACCTGTACGTGTCATTTTGGTCTCGATAACTACGCGCTCGGTCTTTAGCAGTAGGTCTGAACGCGATTGTGCCCCACCGTAGCTTGGATTCCATTCCTCTTGGCGTACGTCGTCAAAGTGCAGCTTCAAGGTAGACCTAAGCAAATCTTGGAGATCATATTCGTCTTCGACCGAGAATGATTCTCGCCCGTTGTATCGCCTCTTCAGTTCTTCGATGTACAAGGGAAATCGCCGACATATGTTTGCTACAAAATCCGTGGGATTAGATGAATGGAGTTCCATTCCTCCGATAGCCGCACTTACTGCATGGTGCAGTGAGAGTAGGAGGATGCTCCTTTGCGCCATCCATTGAAGCTCTATCTCAGTGGTAGCTGCCACTTCAAGCAACTGGTGACAAATGTCTAAAATTCCATTCGGAGCTGTTTTCCCTGTGATCTGAATGCCAGATAGATTCAACCAGGTCACTATCGCTAAGTCGAGGAGGTCCCTCGGAGAGCCCGGATGCAATTCAATAGGTTGCGATCCGACCTCCTGAGCGGCGATACCAACAAGCGTTCGAGACCAAGTGGTTGAGATCGGAAGCAAGTCGGCATGGGCGCTCATCGTTTCGCCCAACCAGTTGAGTGGTGATGCGTCGCTGGGTCCTACAGTGCGAGAACCTGTAGCTAAACCCAGAAGAGTAAGCGGACTGAAGAAAAAAGAGTTCCGATCAGCAGGAACAGGGTTACGTGTCATCAACCGCTTCATTCCCTTAAGCCACTGCTCCACGACGGCGCTGTGAGGGGGAATTGCATGTAGCCTGAAGCCAACAGTAGCAAGGGTCGGAGCTTCGGACCAGCGATGGTCCGAAATCGTGTTGAAGTCGAGTGGTTCTACCCCCAAGTCGATGGGTGACCCGGTTTGGAAGATAGCCCACTCAACGAATCCAGCATCAGGCAGCGCCGGATGCCATTCGCTTGCAATGGAATGTTTCAGGTTCTCAAGCTGAGTGGCAAAGCTCTTTGCTAGCGGAGTTGTGTCTAGATGAACCACTTGCTTGAGTGCAGTCGTGTATCAAGAAGAGCGGGGGACCAATCGGGGATGGCTTTCATTCGTCCAAGTAGCCTCGCGATTAACTCCGAGTAGTAGATCGTGACTGGATCTGCGGAAGGTAGAGTTGACCGCCAAGAAAGCCCGGTGAATTTGAGTACCTGTTCGGACAAATAACTTAGGTCTGTAAACGTTGATCCGCGTTGAAGATGTACTTGGAGCGGACGAGGGAGGGGAAGACCGGGCCGCTTTATAAGCGGGACGCCGGTGGTGCATACTAGCCTAGAGTATCGTCCTGTCCGCACTATTAGTCCGCGATCTGGTGCGAATTCACCTTTGCGTCCGCTTGAGGTACCCTTGCCAGGCTGGCAAGGGTCTAGCAGGGCAAAGGGGTGATCGTGGGATATAGTAAGAAATGCCAATTCGATATTCTGTGCTGAGTCGGTAGCCTCAACGGCCTCCCTCATCAGCCTTGCAAAGTCGATACACCTCGGCGGGCGGGTGGCGTGAAAGATGATTCGAACCTTGTCGCCAGATTCCCACCCGTTACGCCTCCTTATGTCAATTATGGCATCACGGGTTGCATCACGTAGGGTGGCCGGATAGTCGCTGTAGGATGCCTCTCGAGACAATTGGCTTAGCAAGTAATTGCCGTCACTGCGGAACACTGTTGTGATGCCAACATATCTCTGAGACTGAGCAGTTCGTGACTCCTTTAGATCTGCCGTACCAATTCCGATGACTAACTCATCGTCAGCTGTGGTTCTGTGATCGACAGTCCACGGAGTACCTCTCATTTTTGCGTAAAGAGCGATTGAGATATTTTGGAGAGCGTATTGAAGTTCATTTGGATTACGGGTAATCGTGCTTGTCTTAGCTTCCTGAGAGGGAACCCCTGCCATTAGGAGAAAAGCCTTGCTATGCAAGTAGGGATTCGAGGAGTCAGGCAAGTCACTGTCTTGGTCGCGTACGATCACGATTGCGGCATCGGGCAAATCGCCTCGTGACAGTGCATTGCGGATTGCTTGTCGGTAGCAGTCGGCCACGCCGGCTTTCGTTGTGCAGTCCACAGCAGCGTATTCAAATCGGATATCGCTTAGTCCAAAGGTCTTCTTCATCCCGTCTTTGAAAGCCCTATGGTTAGGCATTCCGTCGCTTAAGAGCCGTTGGAATGCCTTGACATCAGGTATGTCGTCGCGAGGGCATACGACCAGAATCCGCGGTGAGGTATTTCCAAATGATTCCTGACTAAATGGTCCATGTGTGTCTAACCCAGGCCATGCGTACTTGTGCTTCTTCCTGCGGGCTGGGTCAAAGCAGTACTCGAGTTGCCTTGCCTTGGTGATGGGCCTGCCACGGGATGAGTTCGTGACGACATACGGCTCTCCAACAGAGCACGAAAGGCCAGCCGCCAGCAACAGGGGGCGTTTGGCGAGCGTCGATGCGACATAGCAAACTCGTTTAACTGTGGGGGACCCCCAAGCAGTTCGCCCATCGCTTTGTCTCGGTATTTGTCGTAGCGTGCGTAGTTTCGTTCTCCGAGCAAGTGCTTCAAACAACGAGCGAAGGATTCCTTTCGGCCCTCAAGCATCGCATCGGATGATCTGATGCTGGTGGTTTCTCCAGTGGCTTCGCTCAGCTCAACCTGCCCTCGGCTGACGGAGGCTACTCGCCCCAACAGTCGCCCTTGCTCGACCTCAGCGTTACGCCTGACGACATAGAGTCCGCGGATGTCTATGCCTGCATTAGCGAGGTCGTCGAGATCAGCGGTAATGATCCATCGAGTAGCGAGGTCCACGGCGACCGCAAGAAACGGTGAACCCTGGTGGACTTCAATGATCCTTGCATCGAATGTGTACTTCGGCCAGATCTGGAATTCCGCTAGGAGTGGATGCTTGATCCCAAGCGACTCGCCGAGATCGCTCAATAGCTCATCTTGATGCCCTAGGAATGTGAACGGGTGTTTTCGGGTGGGCTCATAGGCGGGGAGCCGACGCATCAGGGCGTCCTCAACGAGACGGGACAGCAATCCGAGTGAACTTTCGGTCTGGAGTATATCTGAGCAGGTGTTTGGCGGCGGGGTAGTGGCATCTGAGAGCGGAACGAAATGCACCATTCCAGAGTGCCAGTACACGAACCAGTCGGGATGACTCGAGTCCCGAAGTGACTTCAAGTTCTCTCCATCCTCAATCGGTCGCTTCCACACGCGGAAGGAGTCGAAGTTGAAGTCCACCGGGAGCAAATTGGTGGTCAAGGCGTCGTTGCCCGTCAGGCCGCCGAGCCTCCCATGACTCGCTTGCCGCGCTGATGCTTGAGGCATCACAGCATTGTACTTACAGATCCGTAATTTTCAATAGGGAAACACAAGAGCGCTGAAGATTGAGGCGTGGGATAGCGTGGCTCGCTGTGAGTGATGGGGGATACAGGCCAAAGCTGATTGAAGTGGCGTTGCCTTTGGCGGCGATTAATGCGGAGGCGGCTCGGGAGAAGTCGATTCGGCATGGGCATCCGTCGACGTTGCACTTGTGGTGGGCTAGGCGGCCGTTGGCGGCGGCTCGTGCGGTGATTTGGGCGTCGCTGGTGGATGATCCGTCGGGGGATGAGTCGCTGACGCCGGAAGAGCAGGAGGCAGAGCGGCGGCGGTTGTTTGCCATCTTGGAGCGACTGGTGAAGTGGGAGAACTCCAACAACCCTGAAGTGCTGGCCGAGGCGCGAGCTGAGATCGACCGCTGCTTTCCGGACGGGCCGCCGCCGATCCTCGATCCTTTTGCTGGCGGCGGGGCCATTCCGCTGGAGGCGCAGCGGCTGGGGTTGAAGGCGTTGGCAGGTGACTTGAATCCGGTGGCGGTGCTGATTAACAGGGCGATGATCGAGATCCCGCCTCGCTTTGCCGGGATGCCGCCGGTGCATCCTGATATCGACAAGACCCTCATGACTTGGGAGCGTGCGCAGGGGTTGGCTGCGGATGTGGAGGCGTATGGGCGGTGGATGCGTGACGAGGCCGAGCGGCGCATCGGACATCTTTATCCGGATGCCACAGGGCCCGACGGGGAGAAGTTGACACCGATTGCCTGGATATGGGCGAGGACGGTGGGGTCGCCTGATCCGAGCTGGTCGGGGCATGTACCGCTGGTGGCGTCGTGGACGCTGGTAAAGCGGCCGGGCCAGCCCAAAGTTTGGATTGAACCGATCATCAACCGGGATGCTCAGACGATTCACTATGAAATAAGGAAAGGCGGGGAACCACTGTATGAGCGAACCTGTAGCGGAGGCGACGGGGTGTGTCTTGCTACAGGTTCAGCAATTCCGGCTGCATATATTAAGGAAGAAAGTCGGGCGGGGAGGATGGGCCATGAACTGATCGCTGTTGTTGCCCAGGGGGACTCTGGAAAATCGTACTGTTCGCCTGGAGAAGTGGATAGAACAGCGGCGACCGCAGAGCAACCACTTTGGAAGCCAGAGGAACCCTTGCCTCAAAAGGGTCTTGGCTTTCGTGTTCAAGCTTATGGTCTAGACGAATGGTGGATGCTATTCGTCTCAAGACAATTGATTGCACTTACTACTTTTTCAGAATTGCTCAAAGATGTAGCAAGTGCAGTTCATTCTGATGCTTCAAGGACGGGTATGCCCCCTCATGACACAGGACTTGGAGAAGGAGGTCATGGTGCAGCGGCGTATACAGATGCGGTGCTTACCTATTTGTCTTTCGCCTTCGACAAATGTGTCGACTACTGGTCCACGATCTGCACCTGGCATAATTCCAAAGAACTCATTCGGAACACTTTCAGCCGTCAAGCTATCCCAATGACCTGGGATTTTGTAGAGTGCAATCCCTTCTCAAAGTCCAGCGGCAATTGGATGGCCATGATTGACTGGGTCGCTAAGTCCATTAGACATCTGCCTGCTTCTTCTTCAGGCGAGGTGGTTCAGCGGGATGCTCAAGTCCGTGTTCGAGAGTCTGACGGGGCTGCAATCTCTACAGATCCGCCTTACTACGACAATGTGGGATATGCCGATATTTCTGATTTTTTCTACATTTGGCTGAGGCGGAACCTCTTGACGGTTTGGCCGGATGAGTGTTCCACTCTGCGGACTCCGAAAGCTGAAGAGATGATTGCTGACCCAGGTCGTCACGGCGGTCCAGCCAGTGCAAAGACCCACTTCGAGACATCCATGGAGAAGTTCATGTCTGAATTGGCAGCAGCGCAGAAGAAGAGTCAGTCGGAAGTCCCCGCCACCATTTTCTATGCCTACAAAGCAACGGAAACCAAGGAGGGAGAGGTCCGTTCTACCGGCTGGGATACCTTTCTGCAAGCAGTTGTGGATGCTGGCCTCCAAGTAAGTGCCACATGGCCGATGCGTACGGAATTGGCGAATCGACCGCGAGGACTGGGCTCGAATGCCCTGGCCTCCTCCATTGTGCTGGCTTGTCGTCCACGCTCCACGTCAGCATCTTTGGCGACTCGTGGCGAGTTCATCGCAGCGCTTCGAACGGAATTGCCGGAAGCGGTGCGAGTTCTCCAGTCAGGCAACATCGCTCCCGTCGACATGGCGCAGTCCACTATCGGGCCGGGGATCAAGGTTTTCTCGCGGTATGCCAAGGTTGTGGAGGCGGATGGGTCGTCGATGCCGGTGTCGGCGGCGTTGGCGATCATTAACGACATTCTGGGCGAGGTACTCGATGGGGAGGAGGCCGAGCTAGATGCCGACACCCGGTTCGCCCTCACCTGGTTCTCCGAGTTCTGCTTCAACCCTGGCCCCGCTGGGGACGCTGACAGCGTGGCCAATGCCAAGAACACATCGCTTGCGGGAATAGAGGATTCAGGGATCGGCGACGCCCGCGCGGGGAAGTTTCGGCTCTATGAGCGCTCGGAACTGGCTGAAGGCTGGTTGCCTACAACCGATCCTCGTCTCACTGTATGGGAATCGCTTCAATACTTGATCGCCGCTTTGGAGCGGTCGGAGTCGGAGGCAGCTGAGCTGCTTCATACGCTTGGCGGCTATGGCGAGCGGGCCCGTCAACTGGCGTATCTGCTCTATCAGAAGGCCAACGACAAGGGATGGGCGACCGAGGCCGGGGCCTACAATGGACTCATCACCGCTTGGCCCACCCTCCGATCAGGGGCGGATGCCACGGCCGCTGAAGCTGCGGCTCCCGTCCAGGAAGCGATGCTCTGACTTCCAACAGCACACTCAGTGTCACTGGCTCGGTCTAGGCTGGAAAAGCGGGGGGATCTTCCATCATGCTTGATGGCGCCATTCAAGTCCTGCGGGCGGACGCATAAGGAGGTGGCAAAGTGACTCCACGACTTGTTCTGCGTCTTACAGGTGATAATGCCCGACTCGGCGAGGTCTATGCGGCTGATCTTGCTCAGTTACTCGACGGGGTCGACCGTGCCGTGAGCCGGACCGCTGCTCAGATCGCCGGACGAGCTCCCGGCAAAGGGGGACGGCTCCCTCAGACGATCGTTGGCGCCACGAAGCTCCGGCTAACTGCCATAAGGGAAGGCAGCCTGGTACTAGAGTTCACACCCCCTGACGCACCGGCCGACCAAGAGACGCTGGAGCTCGACGACGAGCAGCTCGCAGATTCGGCGATCCGTACAGTCATTGACGTACTTGAGGGATCCGAGACCGGATTTCCTGAAGCTGCAGCGGTACTAAGTCAGCTAGCCGAGACCCTTGACATCGGCAAGCGCTATGAGACGTTGTCGCTCACTCAGCCTGGAGATGTGCCTCGCGTGGCGGTGCTGGATACCAGTGCGCGTAGGCGATTGTCCACAGCATTGGAGCGACGCACTAGCAGTGATGAAGGGGGAACCTTGGTCGGGCTCCTTTATGAGGCCGACTTCGAGAAGAACACGGCCCGACTGAGGACTCCACTCGGTGACTCGGTCACTGTCCGTTTTGACGATGGCCACGCCCAGAGCATCAAGGAGGCTCTACGAGAGCAGGCAGAGCTAAAGGGAAGCGTCACCTACAACGAGGCGACAGCGGCGATAGTCTCGGTCGAACTCGCCACTATCGCGTCGGCAGTACAGCTGGGGCTGATGCCGGATGTAGAGAACTTTTGGATGGCGCAGTCATTGGAAGAATTGGCAGAGTCGCAAGGAATCGAAGCTATCGACCGGATCGAGTCCATTCAGGACGACACCGTCTCCGATGAAGAAGCTGAAGCTTTCCTCTCCGCGCTTGAGTTGTAAGCGGTGCCAGTGGAGAGATTGCTCGTAGACACCGATGTGCTCTCCCACATCGCGTGGAGGCGACCGCAGGGTCAGCCATTCGAGCCGCTCCTGCTTGGCAAGATGCCTTTCGTCTCATTCGTAACGGTTGGCGAGATGTATTTCGGTGCCGAAAAGGCGGGATGGGGTGAACGGAGGATCTCCATGATGGAGGGGATACTCAGTCGCTATGCGGTGATACCAGGCACTCATGAAGTGGCCAGACAATACGGTCGCGTCAAGAGAGCCTTTCAAGATCAGGTGGATGAGAACGATATGTGGATCTCCGCAACTGCTCTCGCACACGAGCTTCCGATCATGACCAACAATCTGCGGCACTTCGAGCCGATGAGCGACCGATTCGGCTTCAGCATCGTTCATCCTGACCGTTCCTAGAGCGAGTCGAAGCGGAGGAAACGACCATGGTGATGGCCAATGCTGAGCGCATCTCCAAGGCGCTCGACTTGCTGCGCGATGGGCTTCGGCCGAAGTGTGAGGACACTTGGCAGGGGTTTTACGGCGATGGGTGGCTCGATGCGGTGAATGGGCTGCTCCACACGCCTGAGCGCAGTCCTTCTGTTGACGATGCGGCCTTCTTGTTCAAGGGGATGAAGGCCACTTGGCAGGAAGTGTTCGGCCATGGGTTCCCGCCGGCGGTTCGGTCGCTGGTGTTCGAGGTGGCCGATGTACGCAATAGCTGGGCCCATCAGCAGGCGCTGTCCACCGACGACACGGTGCGGGCACTCGACTCGATGGAGCGGCTGCTGGAGGCGTTCGGCAATCTCGATGAGCGCCAGCAGATTCGCAGTCTGCGCCGTGACCTGATGCGCCAGATGATGGAAGAGGAATCGCGTGCAGAGCGGCGCAAGACTGCGGCGAAGCCCACTGAGGGCCAGCCCCACGCGGGCTTGACGCCGTGGCGCGAGATCATCGCCCCGCATGCCGATGTGGCTCAGGGGAGCTTCGAGCAGGTCGAGTTCGCCGCCAACCTTTTCGAAGTGCTGAGCGGCAACGCTGAGCCGGAGTACCAAGACCCGGGGGAGTTTTTCGCCCGCACTTACATAACCGAGGGCTTGCGGGACTTGCTGGTAGGGGCGGCACGGCGGCTGTCCGGGGGCGGCGGCGACCCTGTGATCGAGTTGCAGACCAACTTCGGCGGCGGCAAGACCCACAGCCTGATCGCGCTGTACCACCTGGCGTCAGACGTAGGCACCAAGGACTTGCCCGGAGTCGGCGAAATTCTTGCTGAGGAAGAGCTGTCTCTTCCGGGCAACGTGTCTCGGGCCGTTCTGGTGGGTCAGATGATCTCGCCCTCGGCGCCGGAGCCGATGGAAGACGGCGTGCTGCTGCACACCCTGTGGGGGAGGATGGCCTATCAGCTCGGGGGCCTCAGCGCCTACGAGCTGGTTCGGGCCGACGACGAGGCCGGGACCAATCCGGGCGCTGCTCTGCGGACGCTTTTCCAGCAGTGCGGGCCCGCGGTGGTGTTGATCGACGAATGGGTGGCCTACGCCCGCCAACTGCGAGACGGCGACGAGGGGAGCCGTTCCGTTGGTGGCGACTTCGACACCCAGTTCACCTTCGCCCAAGCCCTCACCGAGGCGGCCGCGGCGGTGCCCAATGTGGTGGTTCTGGTGTCGATTCCCGCCTCCGACATCGAGGTGGGTGGCGACAAGGGGCGCACGGCGCTGGAGAAGTTGAAGAACGTGGTCACCCGCACAGCGGCTCAGTGGCAGCCGGCGTCGCCCGACGAGTCGTTCGAGATCGTCCGGCGGCGGCTGTTCGACCCGATTCCAACCGACAAGGCGAGGGTGCGCGACGGCGTCATCCGGGCTTTCAGCGAGATGTATCGGGACCAGGGCGAGGAATTCCCATCGGGTGTTGGCGAAGCCGACTATCGGAGGCGGATGGAACTGTCGTACCCGATCCATCCCGAGCTGTTCGACCGGTTGTTCGACGACTGGTCGGCCCTCGACAAGTTCCAGCGCACCCGTGGCGCACTGCGGCTCATGGCCCTGGCCATCTCCCAGCTCTGGCAGCGCGGCGACCAGTCGCTTCTGATCATGCCCGGCAACCTGCCGATGGACTCGGGCGCGCTGGTGAGCGAGATGAAGAAGTACCTGGAGGAAGCCTGGGATCCGGTCATCAAGTCGGATGTAGACGGGGCCAACGCCCTGCCGCTGCGCATCGACAACGACAACACCCATTTCGGCCGTTTCTCTGCAACCAGGCGAGCGGCACGAACCGTTTACATGGGCTCGGCACCCCGGCCGGACGGAAAGCGGGGAGTGGATCTGAAGTCGGTGGTACTGGGGTGCGTGCAGCCGGGCGAGCCGGTCGGCCAGTTTGCTGACGCCCTCCGGCGGCTGTCGGGAGAGGCCACCCACCTCTACGTAGACGGGGCCCAGTACTGGTACTCGCTCCAGCCCAACGTCACCCGGATGGCCGCTGATCGGGCAGCCTCGAACTACACCGACCTTCACGCCGATGATGAGGTGGCATCTCGGCTGAAGAACCAGAGGGAGCGCGGGGACTTCGCGGCGATTCAAGTGTTCGCCGAAGGGCCGGGAGACGTGCCTGATGACGATGATGGTGTGCGGCTGGTAGTGCTCGCTCCCGACGCCACGCATTCATCCAACGACGAGAACTCCCCGGCGGTGGAGCTTGCTCAAGGCATCTTGGATCAGCGCCACGGTGGTCCACGGCTAAATCGCAATCTGTTGGTGTTTGTGGCGGCAACTGCCAATCGATTGAGCGAGTTGCGTTATGCGGCTCGGTCGTACTTGGCCTGGCAGTCGATTACCCACGAGCACGAGGCCCTCAACCTGACTCCACACCAGAAGAGTCAGGCAGAAAGCAAGGTGAAGGAAGTCTCACAGCAGGTGGACAGCCTCATTTCCGAGGCGTTTACCCAGGTGCTCACCCCCAAACAGGAAGCGGGTACTTCCGAAGTCGAGTGGCAGACCACCAGAGCAGCCGCCAGCGGCGATATCGGTGCTCGGGTCTCCAAGAAACTGGCCACCGAGGAGAAAATGATCCCGACGTACAGCGGGGTTCGAGTGCGGATGGACATTGATCGCCGTGATCTGTGGTCGGAGCGGGGCGATGTTGCTGTCGGAAAGCTGTGGGAAACCTACGCCCGCTACCCCCACATGCCGAGGCTGTCGTCATCCCACGTGCTCAACTCAGCCATCAGCACAGGCACCGCTACCACAGATTGGGCCCAAGAGACCTTCGCCTACGCCGAAGCTCACGACGAATCCACATGGGTCGGTGTCCAAACCCTCCAGCATGTAAACCCAACCCCCAGCGGCTTGCTCGTACACCCTGACCGGCTGCCCGAACCATCAGAACCGGAGTCCCCCGAGCAGGAGAGCTCAGGACAATCTGCCGAAACTCAATCTCCCGGGACTCCTGGCTCAGCGACGAGCACCAGTCCAACCCAGTTTTACGCCCAGTTCGACCTCGACCCCGTGCGCTGCATCAAGGAGCTAGGCGAGATCGCCGAGCACATCAGCTCCCACCTTGGTCCCAACGTCGAACTAGTCCTAGAAGTCCGAGCCACCAACGCGGAAGGCTTCGAAGACTCCACCCAACGCACCGTCTCCGAAAACGCCACAAACCTCAGTGCCACTGCTTCCGAGTTTGAATAACAATCCGTAAGTAGCAGGTGGTCTAGAGAAATCATAGCAATGCTACAAAACTCGCAGATGTTTCATTTTACAGTCAGCAAATTGAGGCGAGATGCCTAAGGATATTTCAAATGTTCCAGCCAGTTTCTTCGAATATTGGGAGCCTGAACCAATTTCCTCGTTGGATTCCTTTATAGACATCATTAAAGTCACTTTTTCCCGTTGGAGCGAAAAGAATGTCCAATATGCATGGAGGGGAGTAGTTAATGCCGAATGGGCCCTTCACAGTACGTTATATAGACGAATGATCTGGACTCATGGCAATCAAACGAAAGAAGATCAGCTTCAAAGGATAGAGAAGGAAATACTAGCTGATGCTCATAGATGGGGCCTCCACTATTCTGGAGAGTCGCACTTACCCATCTTATATGAACTTGCAATGTTGCAGCATTTTGGTGTGCCAACACGACTAATAGATGTAACATTCAATCCTCTCATTGCTCTATACTTTGCTGTAGAGGACCAGAAGGATGACTTTGGTGAGTCAAGCTTTGAGGAAGTGGATGGGAGAATTTTTGTATTTGATGTTTCGTCACGAATTATAAACGAGAAATCAACACAAGAGAGAGCATGGGAGAATTCATATGATCGCTTTTGGGCCGACGGTCGAATAGAGGATTGGAGGGTATCCTATTGGGCATGGAAACCTGCGCCAATTCAAGAGAGGTTTGCTGCGCAACAAAGTGGGTTTATCTTTGGCGGTGTTCCTATAACTATAGATGCCAATAAGAAGAGGAAATATTGGCCCGATCCACCGTCCGGGGATAAGAAATTTTGGGGAATAGAAGACGTACGCAAAGCGGTTTCTGTTGCGGTTCGCTTCCATAGATTGGAACTTCAACAGGAGAAAGCACAAGGGCGACCTCCCAATGATCCAACCTTTACTCTTCGTGTTGCTGCTAAGAGCAAGGCAAGGATACGAAATGAACTAAGAAGCTATTTTGGAATTGAAGCTAGAACCATCTATCCGGACTATCCTGGATTTTCAGCTCGCGGAATTCCTAGTTTGCATCGGAAGTCTTACCTATAACCTTGGTACTTGACACTAAGGACAAATGAAGTTATAAGGCGCACATAATATGAATTGTCATGAGTCCTTCGAACGGGAGAGGGCGGGCTAGTGAGATTTAGCGTTTGGCCGGCTCTTGAACGGTCTTGGTCGGAGACTCTTGAGCTTGCTCTTCGAGCTGAGTCGACCGGGTGGGATGGGGTTTGGGTGGCAGATCATTTTATGGGTGACGGCCCAGACGGGGTGTTGGAGGTTTGGAGCACGCTGGCGGGGTTGGCGGCGGCGACGAATCAGATCGCCTTGGGGTCGTTGGTGTGTTCGGTGACGTATCGGCATCCGGCGGTTTTGGCATCGGCGGCGGTGACGTGCGATCACATCAGTGGTGGGCGCTTTGTCCTTGGCGTCGGCGCGGGGTGGCAGGAGAACGAGCATCGGGCGTATGGGTTCGATTTGGGCGACCTGAAGACGAGGTCGGATCGGTTGGAGGATGGCTGTCGGGCGATTCGAGGACTGCTTGAAAACGAGAGTTGGACCATGCGGTCCCCGCATTTTGAGTTTGCCGATGCGCCCCGGTATCCAAAGCCGGTCAAAGAGAGGATTCCGCTGCTGGTGGGAGGCAAGGGCGAGCGCCGGACGCTGCGAACCGCGGCGTTGTATGCCGACTGGTGGAACGCTTGGGCAGACGCGGAGACTCTTCAGCACAAGCGGCAGATTCTCCGCCAACACTGCGATGCGGTGGGACGTGACCCTGATGAAGTGAGCTGCTCGACCCAGGCGTTTCTGTGCTTGAGCGAAGACTCTGCTTTGCAGCGGGAGTTCATCGCTCGTGCTGGCAGACGCCCGATCTTGATGGGCTCAGTAGAAGCGGTGACCGATCAAGTCGGCCAGCTCCGGGATGCCGGCGCCCAAGAGCTCATCATCCCCGACTGGACCTACGAGTCTTTGTCCCAACGAGACGACGAACTTGACCAGTTCATCACCGTGGTCGCTCCCAACTTTCGCTGAAGGCGACTGCTACTGCCGTCTTAGGTAGACGGTCCAGTTGGTTAGGCCTACTAGGGCGCCGCCGATGATGTTGCCGAGGGTGACGGCTATCAGGTTGTGGGCCACCCAACCGAAGTTGAGGCGGTCGATCTGGTCGGTGGTGAGGCCGGCGGCGGCTAGGGCTTCGGCGTCGGTGGACACCAGCCAGCCCAGCGGCAAGAAGAACATGTTGGCGATGCTGTGCTCGAAGCCGGCGGCCACGAAGGCGGTGATGGGCAGGAGGATCCCGATCATCTTGTCCACCAGCGAGCGTCCGGCCACCGCCATCCACACCGCCAGACACACCAGCATGTTGGCCAGCAGCCCCCGCACAAATGCGGTGCCGAACGACAGGTTGACCTTGTCGTTGGCGATCTGGATGGTCCGCACCGAGAACGCGTAGTCGGCCTGGGCCCACCAACGGCTGAAATACAGCAAGAACACGATCACCAAAGAGCCGACCAGGTTGGCCACGAAGGCCAGGGCCCAGTTGCGGGTGAGCTCCGGACCGCTGATGCGGCGGCTGAAGAAGCTGGCCACCATGAGGTTGTTGCCGGTGAACAGCTCCGAGCCGGTGACCACCACCAAGAACAGCCCCAGCGAGAAGCCCACCCCGATGAGCAGTCGGGCCGGTCCGGTTCCCAGCTCCGGGCTGACCGCGATGGTGAGGGCGAACACGCCGCCCAGGGCAATGAACGCCCCGGCCATGATTCCCAAAATAGAAGTCTGGGTGAAGTCGAATTGGGCCTTGCCGATTCCGGCCCGCTTGATCTTTCGGGCAATCTCCTCCGGCGTCAAGGCTTCAGACATGTTCCCGCTCCCCGTCCCTGGTTCCGATTGGATCAAACCGTACTATTTCGGTTCCCCTGGGGTGGCGTATGCGATACACAGCATGGGGTGGCCTCTTCCTGCCCATATCTCTTGACGATTCCAACTACCGTGTAGGCCATGGCTGAGCCGGTAGAAGGCATGGAGTTCTCGGCCGGGGGCGTGGTAGCCGACTCCCGGTACTACGCCGGAGCCGTTGAGGCCCTGCGCAGTTCTTGCGCTCATATAGGGGAGGCGGCCGATGCGGCCCAGCGGGCCCGGTTCTTCTCTGATATCTCCGGTTGGAATGATGAGGCCAACGCCTCGGCTCATGATGCCGACAAAGCTGCCGTCATGGCCATGGCCGAGGCTTTGCGGGCCAAGGGGGCGGTTGCCGCCTACGCCGATGCCGCCCGCAACACGCTGTCGGAGGTGACAGCCGCTTTTGCCGCGCCCGACACGCCCACCAGCGCGATCGTCGGCGCGGGCGCCGGGGATGGCGAGGCCGCTGATGGGAGCGAAGACGACGAAAGCGCGTTCTCCGGCCACCTGGCTCGCGCCCTCGTTGCCCTGGTGGAGGAACGGGAACGGGAAATCGACTCGGAATCCGACGAAGCCGGCTACGGCAAGATGGCCAACACTCTCTCGGTGCTGGCGGGGGCCCGGTCCGCCTATCGAGCGGTTGATGAGGCGCTGATCCTTTTGGCCAACGCCCGAGTCGCCTACCTCAAGGATTCGCTGGCCGCCGCTCAAACCGCGCTGGCCGCCGATTTGAAGTCCGCAGTGGCCGACGACATTCGGGCAACGTCAATCGGCCAGTTCCGCTCGGCGCTGACCACGCTGGCGGTTACCCGAACCGCCTACAACGCTGAAGTCGCCGACGAGCTGTGGGGGGCGCTGGCCGAGGCTCGGACGAATCTGGCCGCGGCCACTGCGACCGTCTTCGAGATCCAGGCCGCCGCCGGTGACCGCGGCGGGGCCGACGACGTCCATTCGGCATCGGCCCTGGCGTACTCGTTCAGCGACTCCGAGACCCCGGCAGGCGTCTACGACGCGGCCCGAGACGTGGTCATCGAGGCCAAGGAGTTCCGGCGCCGGGCCCAGGCCGCCTGCGACGCGGTAGACGCCCTGTTGGTTGAGAACCGAGCAGTGGCTGCTGACGCCTTGATCGAGGCCCGAGCAGTGGTCGGTTCGACCGCTCTGGTGGAGGTCCGGGCAGCCTACGAAATCGTCAGTGCTGCCATGGACTCCCTGTTCGGGGCTCGGGCGGCGTTCGAAGTGGGATTCGACCTCACCGTCCCCGAGATCTTCGGAGACTTCGAGTTCTGAGACAGGAGCGGGCGAGGGCTCTACAGCGCCACGCCCACCAGCACGGCTCCTATTGAGGTCACCCCCGACAGCGAGCCCATCATGGCAATGCGTCGGCGGTCGGTGGCCTTGGTGTGCAGCCAGGCGGTCACCCCGGTGGCAATTACCAGCACGATCTTGATGGTGAGGGTGACGTGGTAGCTGTTGGCCGCGTCTTCGAACTCCACCTCGAGCAGGTTCCAAAGTCCGGACAACACGGCCAGCCAGAAGAACGGCCATGCCACCCGGGCGAACTGCTGGGCGGCGGCCTGAGTGGCCTCGGGACCGATCCGGCGCAGCGCCGGCACCAGTGCGGCGACAATGACCTGGCCTCCAACCCACACCGCAGCGCCCAGGATGTGGAGGAAGACCCGGAAGGTGTCGAGGTCCCAATTGGCTTCGATCATGGCCTCAATCTAGTTATTCGACCACTTGGGATTGGTACCGTCGCGCCATGAGCATTGACCGGGCCGTCTTTCAGCAAGTCTTGCGATCCGACGGCGAGGCCATCGCCGCGGCCGGACGGCGCGATATCGGCGCCGCGGTGCCGTCGTGCCCCGGCTGGACAATGCACAAGCTGCTGGCCCACGTGGGCCGGGTGTACCGCTCGGTTGGACGCCACGTGGCCGAGCGGGCCACCGAGATGATCCCCGCCGATGAGATCCCCCGCCCTCCCGAGGGCGATGCCATCGTGGAGTGGTTCGAGGAGGGCCACCGCTTCGTGCAGGAGGCGCTGGACGGGGCCGACCCCGACGAGGCGGTGTGGAGCTGGGCCGGTCAGAACACGATGGCCTTCTACTTCCGCCGCATGGCCCATGAGACTGCGGTACACCGCTGGGATGCCGAGGCGGCCTATGGGGCACCTGGCCTGATCGATTCCGACCTGGGGGCCGACGGGGTAAGCGAGCTGTTCGAGGTGGTGCTGCCCTTCGCGGTGGCCAATTGGGACATGACCCTGCCCGATGCCAGCCTTCACCTGCACCGCACCGACGGAGAAGGGGAGTGGCTGCTGACCAACGACGGGGGCAGCATCAAGATGAGCCTCGAGCACGCCAAGGGCGACGCCGCCGTGCGGGCCAGCGGCACCGACCTGCTGTTGCTGTCGTGGGAGCGGATCGGGTTGGACAGCCCCGGCGTGGAGACCTTCGGCGACGCTGACGCCGCCCGAGCCTGGTTCGCCCTGTCCCGCTAGAGCCGCCGAGCAACCCGACCATGGCCGACGAATCATCCCCTCCGGCGTCGATGCCGTCGGTCCCCACCCGGGCCGATGTGTTCGACCAGTACATGCCGATCGTGCTGTTCCTGGTGCTCAACAGCGCGTTCGGCTTGATCCCCGCCATCGTCGCCATGACGCTGTGGGCGGTCAAGGCCCAAATCAGCCGCTATCGCCGGGGGTTGCCCCTCGGTCGGGTGATGCCCATCATCGTCGTGTATCTACTGATCAGGGGCACTTTCGGCATCATCTATGACAGCGAGGATGTGTATTTCGGCATTGGGATCTCGGCTAAGGCGCTGGCCGCGCTGGCCCTGCTGGTGTCGGCAGCCCTGCGGCGCAATGCAACCGGCTACGCCCTGCCCTATCTCGTGCCGATCGACCGGGACACCAAGTCCCACCCCGAATACCGGGCCGCCACCCGGCGGGTCTCGGTCGCAGTGGCGCTGATCGTGTTTGCCAGTGCCGGATTCGACACCTGGCTGCTACAGAACGCCTCGGTCAACAAGTTCGTCCTCATCCGCTTGGGGGTCAACTGGGGGGCATCCATAGCCACGATTTTGGGCGTGGGCCTTTTTCTCGATCGCCGCCTGCGCCGCATCCCCGGCTTCCCCGGCATGATGCCCTTGATTGAGCGGCGCCTGAAGGATCTCGGCATGAACCCGCCGCCGACTGCCGGCGGATGACCCGCACCCCGGGGTGACCGGCTAGCGCTGGCATCACTAGAGTCTCGGCCATGGCAGAGAACAACTGGGGAAGATGGGGCGACGAGGATGAACGGGGGGCGCTGAACCTGCTGACCCCCGAGGTGGTGAAAGAGGCCAGTGCCTCGATCACCACCGGCAAGGTGTACCCGCTGGGCATTCCCATCCAGTCGCAGGGCGTGCCCATCATGGACTACCGGGGAACGCCTATGCGGCTCACCCTCCAAAATGCTTCCGACGAGGGCATCTACGAGGCCTACGGCTGCCACGCCGGCACCGGGGCCCACGAGGATGTGCTGGTATTCGCCTCCCACACCACCAGCCACATGGATGCCTTGTGCCATGTGTACGGCCAAGACCAGCACTACAACGGCTTCTCCAAGGAGGCTATGAAGACCCACACCGGGGCATCCCGCCTCGGCATCGAGAAGGTGGGCGCCATCGCCGGGCGGGCCGTGCTGCTCGACATGGTGGCCCACATGGGCGCCGACAAGTGGCTGGAGGCGGGCACGCCGATCAGCGGGGCCGACATGGCCGCCTGCGCCGAGGCCCAGGGCACCCCGGTGCGCGCCGGCGACATCGTGCTGATCCGCACCGGCTATCTCGACATGTGGTGGTCGATCGAGGCCGACCCCGCCGCCGAGCAGCCGTTCGCCCAGCCCGGCATCAACAACGACGGCGCCGAGTGGCTGATGGCCAACGACGTGGTGGCCGTGGGATCCGACAACGCGGCCATCGAGGTCATCCCGTTCGACGAGAACGACTTTCTCACCGTCCACAAGATCCTGCTGGTGGGCGCGGGCATCTACATGCTGGAGTTCTTGAACTTTTCCCAGATGGCCGCCGACGGGTGCCACGAGGGCTTCATGACCGTGTCTCCGCTCAACGTGACCGGGGCCACCGGCAGCCCGATCAACCCCGTGGTCATCGGCTAGCCGCCAGTCGGTGTCAAAGGCCCAGGCGGCGGAGATGGCCGGCCAACTGCTGGGCACCCCCGACGGGGCGGTGCTCGACCAGGTGCGGGTGGTGGAGCTCACCGGCACGGTCGGCGGGGCCTACACCGCCAAGCTGTTCGCCGACGCCGGGGCCGAGGTGGTCAAAGTCGAGCCACCCGGCGGCGACCGGCTGCGGTCTTGGTCGGCATCGGGTTCTCCCGTCGGCGGCGATTCCGGCGACGGCGCCTTCTTCCAATTCCTAAACGCGGGCAAGCGCAGCGTGGTGATTGACCTCGACGACCCCGGGGGCCGGGATCGGTTCCTGGCGCTTGCTGCCACTGCCGACATGGTGGTGGAAGATCTGGGCGCCGGGGCAGTGGAATCGTTGGGGCTGGGTCACGCCCAGTTGGCCGAGGCCAACCCATCCTTGGTGATGCTGTCGATCTCGCCGTGGGGCCGAGGGGGGCCGTGGGATCAGCGCCCGGCCAACGAGTTCACCCTCCAAGCCTGGGTTGGCTCCACCCACAGCCGGGGCATTCCCGACGAGATGCCCCTTGGGGTGGGGGGCAAGCTCGGCGAGTTTCTCGTAGCGGCCAACGCCGCCCCGCTGGGGCTGGCCGCGCTGATGGCCGCCCGGCGAGACAACGCCCAGGGCGAGCATGTGGACGTGTCGTCCTATGAGGCCATGACCACGAGCTTTGTGGTGTACGCCCACCTCTACGCGGCCTACGCCTCCGATGCCCGCACCGGGGCCACCCGCTCCATTGAGATTCCCTCGGTGGAGCCGGCCAAAGACGGCTGGGTGGGGTTTTGCACCATTACCGGCCAGCAGTTCAAGGACTTCTGCGTGGTCATCGACGATCCCGACATGGCCGAAGATCCAAGGCTGTCGAGCGGCGACGGGCGGATGGACCACCGCGACGAAGTTTGGAACCGCATCGCCCGCTTCACCGAGGCCCACACCGTGGACGAGATTGTGGAGAAGGCCACAATGCTGCGGGTGCCGGTGGCCCCCATAGGCGACGGCAGTCGGGTGGCCCAGATCGACCACTTCGCCGAGCGGGAAGTGTACGTGGCAAATCCGGGTGGGTTCTCCCAGCCCAGGGTGCCGTATCAGCTCAGTGCTCGCCCGTCCCGCCCGGTGCCCCCCGCCCCCGATGTGGGCGAAGCCGACGGTGAGTTGCCAAGCGCCAGTGGCGAAACGGGTCAAGACTCGAGCCCGCTGCCGCCCCGCGCGGAGCCTTCGCTTCCACTGGCTGGGCTCCGGGTGTGCGACCTGGCCACCTTCTGGGCCGGACCAGTGGCGTCGTGCCTGTTCTCCGCCCTGGGTGCCGACGTGATCAAGGTGGAGTCCATCCAGCGGCCCGACGGGATGCGCTTCGCCAGCGGGCTCTCGCGCGACGACCTGTGGGAGTGGAGCCCGGTGACCCACGGGGCCAACACCGGCAAGCGCTCGGTGACGCTGGATTTGTCCAGCGATGAAGGCTTGGCCCAGGTGAAGCGGCTGGTGGAGATGTCCGACATCGTGATCGAGAACTATTCGCCTCGGGTGGTGGAGAACTTCGGCCTGGACTGGGACGAGGTCCACCGGCTGAACCCCGACGCCATCATGGTGCGGATGCCCGCCTTCGGGCTCGATGGACCGTGGCGCGACCGCACCGGCTTCGCCATGACCATCGAGCAGGCCAGCGGCCTGGCCTTCCTCACCGGCGATCCCGAGGGCCGCCCGCTAGTGCCCCGAGGGATGTGCGACCAGCTCGGTGGGATGCACGCGGTGTTCGCCACGCTGCTGGCCTTGGAGCACCGGGCCCAGACCGGTGAGGCGCAGCTGGTGGAGGTGCCGCTGATCGAGGCCGGATTGAACGCGGCCGCAGAGCAAGTGATCGAGTGGACGGCCTACGGCCAGCTACTCCAGCGCCACGGCAACCGCTCGCCCTACGCCGCACCCCAGGGCATCTATGCCGCGCCCGGAGAAGACCAATGGGTGGTGGTTTCGGTGGACGACGATGCCCAGTGGCCCGCCTTGGCCGCTCTGATCGGTCATAGCGACTGGGAGCGGTGGGCCAGCCGAGACGAGCGCCACGCCCACCACGACGAGATCGACGTCGCCATCGGCGCTTGGGTGGCCCAACGAGATCGCGACATCGCGGTTGATGAACTACTGGCCGCCGGTGTGCCCGCCGCACCGGTGATCACGGGCCGGGAGTCCATCGACAACCCCCAACTGGCGGCCCGGGGCCACCAGCAGTGGATGGACCACGTGGTGGTCGGCGCGGTGCCCTACCCCAGCTTCCCCGGTCGGTTCAACGGCCAATACCACCGCCTGGGCCGCCCCGCCCCCACCCTGGGCGAGCACAACGAGGAGATCCTGCGCGACGTGCTTGGCCTCGATCCCACCGAGATCACTCGCCTCGCCGAAGCCCAGATCATCGGCACCCGCCCCGCCTTGTGGGGCTGAGGGGTTCTCCGGGCTGCGGATTGCGGCACTTGGGGAAATAGGGTTTCGATCGATGTTCCTCGCCCTCACCGAGAGCCAGCTTGAGCTGCAAGCCACCTTGCGGACGTACTTCGAAGGGCTCATGACCCCCGAGCGGCGCGATGGGCTGGGGGGTGAGCACGGCGGGCCGGTTTACAAGGAGACCGTGCGCCAAATGGGCAAGGACGGCTGGCTGGGAGTGGGGTGGCCCAAGGAGTGGGGCGGGCAGGGCTATACCCCGCTGGAGCAGCTCATCTTCTTCGAGGAGGCCAACCGGGCCGGTGCGCCCTTGCCGTTCGTGACCCTGAATACGGTGGGCCCGGCCCTCAACGTGTACGGCACCGAGGAGCAGAAGGCGTTCTTCCTGCCCAAGATCTTGGCTGGCGAGCTGCACTTCGCCATCGGCTACTCCGAGCCCACCGCGGGCACCGACTTGGCCTCGCTCAAGACCCGGGCGGAGCGCGACGGCGACGAGTGGGTTGTCAACGGCCAGAAGATCTGGACCACCGGCGGCCACGAGGCCGACTGGGTGTGGCTGGCCACCCGCACCGACCCCGACGTGCCCAAGCACAAGGGCATCACCATCTTCGCCGTGGACACCACCCTGGACGGCTTCAGCCACACGCCCATCTGGCTGTTGGGCGGGGGCCACACCAACGCCACCTACTACAACGACATCCGGGTGCCCGACTGGGCCCGTATCGGCGAAGTCAATGGAGGATGGAAGCTCATCACTGCCCAGCTCAACCACGAGCGGGTGGGCCTGGCCCCAGCGGGCAACATCGACGGCCCGCTGCGCCGGGTAGTGGACTGGGCCCGCCAGACCACCCTGGACGACGGTCGCCGGGTGATCGACCAGGAGTGGGTGCGCCTGGCGCTGGCCGAGGTGTACGCCCGCAACGAGGCACTCAAGATGTACAACTGGAAGGTGGCCGCTGCGCTGGAGGACACCGAGTTGAAGCCGGCCGATGCCTCGGCCATGAAGGTATTCGGGACGGAGTTGAAGGTGAAGTCGTTCCAGGCCCTCATGGAGGTGCTGGGGCAGCGGTCATACCTGGTCAAGGGAACGCCGGAGGCGGTGCTCGCCGGCGAGTTGGAGCGGGCCTATCGGGGAGCGCCGGTGGGGACCTTCGGCGGGGGAGTGAATGAGGTTCAGCGCGACATCATCGCCACTGCGGGGATGGGGTTGCCCCGGTCGCCTCGCTAGAAGGTTGTGGTCTGGCCGCCGTTGGAGCGGAAGACGTTGCCGGTGGTGAACTTGCCGGCGTCTGAGGCCAAGTACAGCATCAGGTAGGCCTGATCGAGGGCTTCGCCGAGCGCGCCAATTGGCGACAGGTCCCGGGCGTAGTCCAAGAACTCGTCGTAGGCCTCCTGGTTGAGGGTGCCGTCTTCATTGTGGAGCCGCCAGGTGGTGAAGTTGGTGAGCGTGCTGCCGGGGGCCAAAGTACACACCCGGATGTCGTAACGGCCGACCTCCAGCGCCAGGGTGCGGCCCAGCATCGCCACCGCCGCCTTGGTGAAGGCGTAAACCCCGATGCCCTCGTAGGCCAGGTCGATGGCCCCGGAAGAAACGTTGAGGATCACCCCACCGCCGTCGTCCTTCATGGCCCTGATGGCGGCCTGGCAGCCGTAGACCACCCCTTTTAGGTTGAGGTCGATGCCCCGATCGAGGTCCTGGTCGGTGAGGTCCTCGATGAGGCCGGGGAACATGGCGCCGGCGATGTTGGCGATGATGTCGAGCCCGCCGTAGGCGTCCACCGCACGCTGTACCAGCGCGTCCACCTCGTCGCGGGAGGTCACATTGCAGGCCTGGGCAATGGCCTCGCCCCCGTCCTCGCGGATGCGCTTGACAGTGTTCTCTGCCCCCTCGCCGTCGAGGTCGCCGCACACCACCTTGGCCCCCGCGGCGGCGAACAGTTCGGCGGTGGCCTCGCCAATGCCCGAGGCGCCCCCGGTGATCACCGCCACTTTGCCGTCCAACCGGAATGCGTCCAGCGCGTCTGCCTTCATCAGATCCTCCTGTTACCTTTGCGGCTGCTGAGATCAATCAACCGCACAAGATCAACAGCCTTGTGCGATTCATCAGGGAGCAATCATGGCAGATGGCGTGAAGGGATATGGAGTGCTGGTGACCGGTGGCGGCACGGGAATCGGTCACGCCTGCGCGGCGGCGCTGGCCGCCGACGGCGCCGCGGTGACCATTTGCGGGCGAACCGAGTCGAAGCTGGCGGATTCGGCCGAACGCATCGGCGATGAAGCCGCCAACGGGGGCAGTGTGGCCTATGTGGTGGCCGACGTGACCGACGAGTCCTCGGTAGCCGCCGCAGTAGCCGCCGCCGCCGAGCCCACCGGGACGCTGAATGGAGTAGTGGCCAACGCCGGTGGAGGCGGGGGAATGGGCCCCTACCACCTCCAGGACACCGACGAGTTCTTGCGAGTGCTGCACCTCAATGTGCTGGGCACGATGCTCACCGTCAAGCATTCGGTGCCCCTGATGAGGGCCGTGGGGGGCGGATCGTTCGTGGGCATGTCTTCGATCGCCGGTCATGTGACCCACATGTATTTCGGGGCCTACACCCCCGGTAAGGCGGGCATCGAGGCCATCATGCGCAACGCGGCCGACGAGTACGGCGCAGCCAACATCCGGTTCAACGCCATCCGACCCGGTTTCATCGCCACTGAGATCATGGAGGGCATCCCCCGAGACGGAGAGGTGTACGACAGCTACATCGACAACACCCCCATGGCCGATGTGGGGTACCCCGAGGACGTGGGCCACCTGGCCCGGTTCCTCATCGGCCCCGAGTCCCGATGGATAACCGGCCAGTGCATCAACATCGACGGCGGCCACAGCCTGCGCAGGGGCCCGTATTTCGGATCCTTCATCGAGCCCGCGCTAGGCCGTGACGTGATGCTTGGGGATATGCCGGGATCATGATCGGCCAGGGCGGCTCAGCAGGCGCCGAAGCAAGGAGATGCCAGTGAAGTACTACGCCGCGGTGATGTTCGAGGACACCGACCAGCTAGTGGACATCGCCCGGGCCGCTGAGGCCGAGGGATTCACCGGAGTGGCCCTGGCCGACCACGTGGCCGTGCCTGCCGGGTTTGCCTCAGTACACCCGTCGGGCGAGAACCCCTTCGACCACACCTCGCCGTTCGCCGATCCGCTGATCACCGCCTCGGCCATGCTGAGCGCTACCACGTCGCTGGAAGTGCTCACCTACGTGTACATCCTGCCCATGCGCGAGCCGTTCTCGGTGGCCAGCCAGGTGGCTACGCTGTCGCTGCTGTCTAACAACCGGCTCCGGCTGGGCGTGGGCGTGGGCTGGCTCCGAGAGGAGATCGAGCTTCTGGGGGCCGACCCCCGCACCAGGGGGCGGCGCACCGACGAGATGATCGAGATCTGCCGCCGCTTTTGGAGCGACGGCACCGCGGAGTATCACGGCGAGTTCTTCGACTTCGGCCCCACCGGGATGTACCCCCAACCCGAAGCGCCTATCTCCATCTGGGTGGGGGGCAAGTCGGAGGCCGCGCTGGCCCGGGCGGTCCGCAACGACGGCTGGGTAGGCATGAACTACGACCTGCCCGAGATCCACCAGTTGCTCGACCGCCTCAGCGAGCTGCGCAAAGAGGCTGGCAAAGAAGACGGACCGTTCGAGACAATGGTGATCCCCAACGCCGATCCCTCGCCCCGTCTGCACGACAAGATGAACGAGCACGGGGTCACCTCCACCATCGCCATGCCCTGGTACCCCGGCGACCCGACCTGCGCCTCCATAGAGGCCAAGAGGGATGCCCTGGGTCGTTTCGCCGACGCCTTCATACGGCGCTGAGCTCCATGGTTGACACCGCACCGCCGCTGGCCAAGGGCTCAGTGTCGCTACGGCTGTATCCCCACGACGGCCCCGCCGCTGAGCAGCTAAACGAGGTGCGCGACCTAGCCCGGCGAGCTGTGGAGGTGGGTTACGACGGGGTAATGGTGTCGGAGCACCACGCCGGCTTCCCGGGCTATTTCCCCAGCCCTCAGCAAATGGCCGGATTCCTGCTGGCGGCCATGCCGTCTGGATGGGCGGCGCCGTGCCCTCTGCTGTTGCCGATGAAGCCCTACGCGCTCATCGCGGAAGAAGTGGCTTGGCTTGCCGCAGCCTTCCCCGGTCGTGTGGGCGCGGGTTTCGCGTCAGGAGCGCTGCCGGTGGACTTCGAGCTTGCCGAGGTGCCGTTCGACGAGATCAGCCCGCGGTTCAAGCAGGCCCTACCCCTGGTGGTGGCCGCGCTGCGGGGTGCAGCCGAGGGCCCGCTGGCCGACGACCGAGCCATCGCCGCCTGTGCCGAGAACCCGGTGCCGATGGTGGCCGCCGCCCAGTCGCTGGCCGCAGTCCGCCGGGCGGCCGGGCTCGGCTTGGGCATCCTCTACGACAGCCTTCAAGCCACAGAACACGTGCGAGCGCTGTCGGATGCCTACGACGAGGCCGGAGGAACCGGCCCCAAGATCCTGATCCGCCGAGTATGGATCGGCGGCCCTCCCGGCGAGGCCGTCGACAACCAGCTCGACCTCTACCGCACCTACACCACCGAGAGCACCATGGCCCGCTGGGACCAAGGTGCCAACACCGTCCTGGCCGCCAATGGAACCGAGGCCGCCCAGCAACTATGGGCCGCCATGGAAGCCACCGGCTCCAACACCATCAACATCCGCATCCACGTAGTAGGCCTGTCACCCGCCTACATCCGCGACCAACTCAACATGCATGGAGAGCTGGTTGAGCATCTCAAACCGTTGATTTCCGAGTAGGGCACCACGAGCTACAGGTAGGAGTGACCCTACGGCTTCATTACCACCAGGGTTCTTGCCGCCTTGTCGTGCCATCCCTGTCGATCGCGATCCCACATCAGGGCCAGATAGCAGAGCAGAAACAGAATCTCTCCAATGTATGGAAGGTAGAAGGCGGGAACGAGCAGCACGGCGGGGAGAGCCCAGCGAATGGTCGATTGCCCCAAGCTGGGAGCGCGGCCCCATTCCGGCTGGAAGAGGTCTTCGGCTCGGACCACCTGCGTTCTGGTGGCCATCTTGCCGAAGGTTTGGCCTCTCATCGCGGTCAGCCCGATTTCATAGAGCGCGATGAACAAGATCGGAATCCAAAAGAGCCTCTCCACGCTTTCGGCATAGTCCCGAACAAGGTCGGCATCGTACGGCTCGTCGACCGGTATCGGCTTGATGTCGGTGAAGTGAAGGACCAGCAACATGGCAAAAGTGAACACAAAATAGACGGCCAAATCGATGAGCCGTCCACCAAAACGGGCGGTGCGAGAGGCCAGTTGGACCGGCTGGTCAGAAGAAAGCGCTTCTTGGCCGGCGGTTGCCCCAGCGCCGCGGGTGTGGCGCGCCTTCGGGGGCTCCAGGTTTTCTGCGCCAGTGAGGGGGTCGAGGGATTGCACCCCGTCGTCGGCCACATGCTCGGTCCACTTTTCACCGTCCCACCAGCGATATTCGTGACGGGTTGTGGGATCCGACTCCCAGGCGGGATTGCTCATGCGGAGGTCAGGCTAGCCAGCACATCGTGGTTTGATCAGTTGCAGCTCTACAGGGGTGACCAATAGTTCACCTAGTCATTTTTCCGGGCCTGCGACTAACGGCGGGAACGGTCGAAGTGGTAGTCGGGGTCGTGAACCACCACAGTCTTCACAATCATGTCCCACAGTGCTTGATTCCGGCTGCTGACTAGCAGGGCGATTGCGTTGGCCAACAGCCAGAGAATGCTGAGTCCGGGAAAGACCAACTCCAAGGGAATGCCAATCAGCGTGGCCAGTACAAAGTTACGCAGAGCCATCCATCCCCAGTGTGCGGCTCTGCGCTCTTCCAGTCGCACCACCCTCATTTTGAGCAGTTGTTTGGCCGGAGTCTGGCCGCGTGCCCAGACGATAAGCATCCAAATGAGGTAGCCAATGCCCAGAGTCACGATTGCCAATGGAATCTCAAGCAGATACGCCCCGAACCTCCGGCCCTTCGATGCCAGCATCGAAAGTGGGTCGGAGGTCCTGACCCAGAATGGGGCATTGACACTCCCGGGACCGACCCCAGAGGCGGAGGCGGCGATGGTGGCGATTCACGAAGAAGCCCCGCCTCGGCAGCGCTGACGAGATCAACCGACTGCGCACCGTCATCGGCCACCTGGTCGGTCCACAGTTCGCCGTCCCACCAGCGGTACTGGTGGCGGCCGGTGGGATCGGGTTCCCAGGAAGACACGCTCATCTTGGTGTCAGGCTAGTAGTTGGCAGCGGCTTTTCAACACCGGCAGGGTGAAGTCAATGACGGGCTATGACGAGTTCTCCATGTTGAGCGACAATGCCTTTGAGGTGGGGCTTCAGTGGGAGGGGCCACCGCCTGTGGAGCGTTGCCGGGTGGAGTTGCCCGGCGGGCTCGGCTTGAGCGCCATCGTGTGGGGGGATGCGCCGGCCCGGGTGGTGTTCATCCACGGAGGCGCCCAGAATGCTCATACCTGGGACACGGTGGTGTTGGCTCTGGGGGAGCCGGCGGTGGCCATAGACCTGCCCGGCCATGGGCACTCCGACTGGAGGCCCGAGCACGACTATTGGCCGCCATCGATGGCCGACGACGTGGCGGTTGCCGTCCGCGAACTGGCACCGGAGGCGGAGCTAGTGGTGGGCATGTCGCTGGGCGGCCTGACCGCCATCTGCCTGGGCGCCCGCCACCCTCAGTTGGTTCCCTCCTTGGCGGTGGTGGACGTGACCCCCGGCACCGATCATGCCAAGGCCGAGCCGATTGTGGAGTTCATCTCGGGACCCCAGACCTTTGAGAGCTTTGACGACATCCTGGGCCGCACCATGGAGTTCAATCCCACCCGCACCGAGTCGTCGCTGCGGCGGGGCATCATCCACAACGCTTTCGAACAGGAAGACGGTAGCTGGACCTGGCGATGGGATCCGGTGCGGGATTGGAAGCTCACCGACCCGGCCAAACCAAGCAGCGGTAGCCCCGAGTTCTCCGACCTGTGGACCGCAGTGGATGCGCTGGCGTGCCCGGTGGTGTTGTATCGGGGGGCGGACTCAGGGGTGGTGGGCGACGAAGACGTGGAAGAGTTATTGCGCCGCCAGCCTGATGCCGAGGTGGTGGTAGTGGCCGATGCCGGCCACAGCATCCAGGGCGACCAGCCGCGGGAACTAGCCCGTTTGCTGGCCTCCCGCCTGGGCTAATCGTTGCCGTAGGCGGCGGTGAGGCGCTCGGCGCCGCCGATGCCGGGGGCGGGCTGGCCGCCGGGGTAGCGGGCTTCGTAGACCCCGGTCAGGCCGTCTCGCCAGCTCACCTGGCAAGGACCGGTGAGGGATATCCGCTTGGCTGGATCGGCCCCGCTGCCGGGCTGGGATCCGGGAAAGATGTCGTAGGCGACCTCGGGCATCTTCCCGGAGAGCTCGCCTAGGAACATCACCCAGTCTTCGGCCTTGACGTGCTCGTCGCCGCCCCAGTTGACCACGGTGGCTGGCACAGAGGCCGCGGCCAACAGCGGCTCGACGTGGGCGTTCATGTCGTCTTGGTGGATGGGGGAGTAGGGCGACGGGGCCGGTGCCCGCAGTCGGATCGTCAGGTCGTTCATCAGCCAGTCCATGTGGTACGTGGGCAGCCCGCCATTGGGCCCGTAGCTGGCGTTGATGCGGGCGATGGTTGTGGGCAGGTTGAGAGCCCGGGCCATGGTTCGGGCCACCGCCTCCCCGCCGATCTTCGACATCGAATACGTGGGGGCGTGGACCGCGTGGCAGTCGCCGATGCGGTCGGTCTCGGTATAGAGGTGCCACGGGTCGGGGTGGGGGTGGTACACGGAGCAGGTGGAGGCGATTAGGGCGGCCTTTGCCTTGTGGCAGTGGGCCATGAGCAGACCGGTGCCCTCGGCGTTCACCCGGATGGCCCAGTCGTAGTCCAGGCCCTGCCCCTGGAAGGCCGCCATGTGCACCAGGTAGTCGAAATCGTCGGGCAGCATCGAGAAGTCCCCGTCGGCCACGTCGGCAACCTCAGTGTGAACCCCGGCGGCCTCCACCATGTCCCGGCTGCCCTCGGCGCTGAACCGGGCGATGCCCCACACCTCGTTGTGCTCGGCCAGGTAAGCCGCCATGGGCAAGGCGATCTGGCCGGTCATTCCGGTGATGAGGATTTTCTGGTCTTGCAGCATGGGAACTCCTTCGCAGGTCCTAGAGGTCGTCGATCAGCTTGAACAGCTCGGCCGAAGCCAGTCCGGCCTCTGCTCCCGCCTGGGCCAGCCTGTCGGCCACCCACGCGTGGAGTCGACCCAGGTCGGCGTGGCTGGGGTCGGGGGGCAGGTCCAGGGTGGTCTCATACTGGCTGACGAAAGCCTCGATGGCCCTTGCCTTGGCCGACTCGAACCCGGAAGCGTCCTCGGCGTGGTCGGGCTCGTCGGCCTCGAACAGGAGGAGGGCGTCGGGGCGGTGGGGGGCTAGGCCCAGTTCGGGGAAGAAATGGGGGTCGCGAGCGGCCACGATGCCGTCGACGGTTAGCCAGCCGGCGTGGCGGTGGTCGGGATGGAGTCGCCATCGCCGCCACGGGTCGTGGCCCAGCACCACGGTGGGGCGCAGGGTTCTGATCCACGAGGCCACCTGCCGGCGGGGTTCCGGCCCCGATTCCAGTTCTCCGTCAATCCAGCCCAAGAACGCCACTTCGCCGGAAGCACCCAGCCGCCGGGCCGACTCGCGCTGCTCGTCTTGGCGCACCGCCACCAGCTTGTCCAGATCGGCATCGGGATCCCAGGTTCCCTTGGAGCCGTCGGTACACACCAGCAGGCTCACCTCGCAGCCGTGGGCAGCCCATTTGGCCAAGGTTGCCCCGGCTTTCAATTCGATGTCGTCGGGATGGGCCCCGATGGCCAGGGCCCGCTCGGGGATGGCCAGGTTCTGCGACTTCACGCCCTCACGGCCAGTTCGTTGAGGTCAGCGGGGAGGTCGATGTCGAGTCCGAAGGCGGGGTCGCGCAGTATTCGCAGGCTGCACCCCAGCCGTTGGGCTTCGGCCGTGTGGCGGGCAAACGAGGCACGACCATAGGAGAACTCGAACGGGCAGTCGCCGGGCAGGGCGATCACGTTGGTGCCGTCGTTGCGGCGGTCGGGTACCAGGGTGATGCCAGGCCAGTCGCCCAGTGGCGCCAGGGATCCGGCCAGCGGTAGGTCTCCGTGGGCCACTATCACCCGGTCGAATCCGCTATCACTAAGGTGGTCCACCCCGCTGCGCACCGCGCCGTTCAGCCCGGTGCCGGGGCGCCAGACCACCTCGGCCCCCACAGAGTCGGCCCACTCGCGCACCCCGCTGTCATCGCACACCACCGCCACCGGGAGCGGCGCGGCCGAATGAACCACGTGGGTGGCCATGTCGCGAGCAAGGGCAGCCCGTTCCTCGGCCCCAAGAGCTGGTGCCAACCGGAGCTTGGCCTCTGCGAAGGCCTTTACCGGAATCAACACCGCCACCTTCGGCCCTGGGCTCACCCGCAGGAGTCTACGGCCATCGGCTCTTGCGGCCCATACGCAGTACCACTGGCCGGTTTTGGTACTTACCCGTCTACGCTCAGTGCCTATGTCGAACAGGGTCGCGGTCATCGGCGGAGGGTCGTGGGGCACCACGGTTGCCCATCTGGCCGCGCACAACGAGCCCACCGTGTTGTGGTGCCGTGATCCGAAGACGGTCGCCGCCGTGAATGAGCGCCACGTCAATCCCCGTTATCTGGACGGCTTCGAGCTGCATCCCCGTCTGCGGGCCACCACCGATTTGGAGCAGGCCGTGGCGGAGGCCGAGGTGGTGGTCATGGGGATTCCGTCGTCCGCGTTCCGACAGGTCTTGGAGAAGGTGACCCCTCATCTGCGGCCGTGGGTGCCGGTGGTGAGCCTCACCAAAGGGCTGGAGCGGGGCACCCGCCAGCGCATGACCGAGATCATCAACCAGGTGGCGCCGGCCCATCCCGCAGGCACCCTCACCGGTCCCAACCTGGCCAAGGAGATCCTGGCCGGACATGCGGCCACATCGGTGATGGCCATGGCCGATGACACCGTGGCCACTGCCCTCCAGGGGGTGTTCACCACCGAGCGCTTCCGGGTCTATACCAATGACGACGTGATCGGCTGCGAGTTGGGCGGCACCCTCAAGAACGTGATCGCTCTGGCTTCGGGCATGGTGGACGGCCTTGGCGCGGGGGACAACACCCGAGCGGCGGTGATTACCAGGGGGCTGGCAGAGATGGGCCGCCTGGGTACTGCCATGGGCGGTCGAGCCGACACCTTCGCCGGTCTGGCCGGGATGGGCGACCTGCTGGCCACATGCATAAGTCCCCAGAGTCGCAACCGCCATGTGGGCGAGCAGCTCGGACGGGGCCGCAAAGCCAAAGCAGTGGTGGCCGAGATGGACCAGGTGGCCGAAGGGGTGTTCACCGCCGGAGTGGTGGTAGAGCTGGCAGCTGAGCACAACGTGGAGATGCCCATCAGCACCGAGGTGCATGCGGTTATCAAGGGCACGCGGACCGCGGCTGAGGCATCGATGGTGCTGATGGGGCGCCAAGCCCGCCCCGAGCCGGAGGCGACCAGGGCGTCGCGTTTCCGCCGATTGTGGCCGGAGAAGGCGGACTCCAAGGGGTCGCCGCTGCGCCGGCTCTGGCGGTTCGTTACCCGATCTTCTTGATGAGCAAACCTCTCGATGTCCTCGGTGCCCCCGGGTGGGGGGAGGTGGATGCCCGCGGGTCGGTCCGTCCCGGTTTCGGGGAATGGACGCTGGACTGGTGGGTGGGCGCCTCTGACCGCTGGCACCGCGCGTCGCAGGAGGCCGCCGTGCGCCAGAGTGATGTGGGGGCCGGTGCGGTGGTGGAAACCCGCATGAAGGTGCCCGACGGAGATGCGGTGCAGCGGGTTTGGGCGGTCGCTGCTGGCGGGGGACCGGCGGCGGCGGTTGTGGAGGTGGGAAACGAGGCCGCCACCGCTTTCGCGGTCGCCATGGTGGTGCAGGCCCCAGGGGCGGTGCTCGCGGCGAACCAGACCGGGATTGCCGTCGGGGGACAGACGGTGTTGGCGTGGGATCATTCCCCAGCGGGTGCTGCGGTCGGGCCTGACGCGGTGGAGGCTTTGCTCGAGGTTGAAGGCGGGACCACCCCAGGGTTACACCTCAGGGGCCGCGACGTGGCCGCCGCAGTGTGGCCGCTGCCCCATACCGCCCGGATGGCGGTCAGCGCATCGCTTGGCCGGGGCAAAGTGCCGGCACCGTCCGACCTGCCCGATGCCGAGGCGGTGGTTCGGGGCTGGCAGGCCCACCTGGAACGGGGGGCTCGGATCGAGGTACCCGATGAGGGCTTGGCCCGGCGCATCGATCGCAACCGCCGCCGATGGCTGGGGCAAACCGGCCGCATGGAGACACTCGACGTTGCCCAACTCTGCGAGTTGTCGGTGCGACTCGACCATCACGGCTACCACGACGACGCCGAGGTGGTGCTGGATGAGATCGCCGCCCGTTGGACCACCGAGGTGCCCACCGAGCGGCTGACGGCGTTCACCGTCCACCACGACCTGACGGACGACCAAAAGAACGCGGTTCGATTCGTTGAGGCTGTGGCCGAGGCAGTGGAGGCTGCCGCCCGCGCCGGATCAGCCGTGCCGGTTGATCCGGTCGAGCGCTTTCTGATCGCCACAGGCCAAGATCGGGCCGCTCAAGATCTCCGCCGTCTCGAATTGGGCCCTGCTGAGCCTCCTCGTGATGGGCTGCGGGCCGAGCTGGTGGCCGACCACGGCGAAGATCTGCTGGTGGCCCCTGGCTTCCGACCAGCATGGAGGGGAGGGTCGCTGGCCGTCTACGGTCTGCCCACTCGGTTCGGAACGCTGTCCTATGCAGTGCGCTGGCACGGCGCCCGTCCCGCGCTGTTGTGGGAGCTGGACTGCCGGCCCGGCCACGATCCGGTCACTGTCCGGGCCCCTGCAATGGACGGGAGCTGGTCGAGCCAGGAACCGACCGGAGAAACACTGTTGGCCGCACCCCAATAGCTACCTTGAAGAGATGCGGGCCGCACTCAAGTCGGCTGCCCCCACATTGGCGGTCGAGCGCCGTCTGTGGGCTGAGGGCCACCAAGTAGTCGTTGGCATGGACGAGGTGGGAAAGGGGGCGTGGGCTGGCCCCCTCACCCTGGTGGCCGCGGTGCTGCCCACCGACCGGAGGGTCTACCGGGTGCGCGACTCCAAGGCCTTGACCGAAGCCGAACGGGAAGGGCTTTTCGACCGGATCGCCGACTGGTGCGTGGCCTGGTCCGCAGGCCACGCCAGCAACGACGAGTGCGACCAATTGGGCATGTCGGCGGCCCAGCGCCTGGCCGCTCGGCGGGCACTGGACGGCCTGGGCCTAGAAGCCGACGCAGTGCTGGTAGACGGCCGGTGGGATTTCGTGGGCAACGGCAAGACCCAGGCCTTGGTCAAGGGCGACACCACCTGCCTGACCATCGCGGCCGCGTCCATCCTGGCCAAGGTAACCCGCGACCGCCTCATGCGAGCCGCAGCCGAAGACCACCCCGACTACAACTTCGACTCCAACAAGGGCTACCCCTGCCCCCGCCACCGAGCCGCCCTAACCGCCCTAGGCCCCACCCCCCTGCACCGCCGCTCCTGGGCCTTCATGGACACCCACGGCTGGTCCCACCTCCGCATCCCCTCCGGCCTCGACACCGCCCTGCCGTTCTGATTGACCGTATGGTGGCGGCTACCGGGTACGATCTCGGGGCGTATGGGGCAGCCGGTGACTGTTGTGGAGAGGGCTACGAGCCGTCCGGGAGTGATCCGCTATGAGATCAACCGGAGCATCACCGGCACTGGCCACGAGCACTATTCCGTCGGGCGGGAAGTAGCCGGGGAGCGGCCGGTGGACGAGTTGGCTCGCCGCCTCTTCGACCGGGGCGGGATCGATGCCATCCACGTGAACAGCAACATCATCACCGTAGATCTGGCCAAGGGCGGCACCCGGGACGGCATCGATGATCTGATTGCCAACCTGTTCATCTACTACGGCCCCGGCGTCGAGGTGCCCACCATTCCCGAAGGGGACTGACGGGCGGCAGAGGCGATGACCTCTCGCCGTGAGGCCACCGAGCGCTGGTTCATCCGGCGGGGCGTTCCCCACGTAATCCACGAATACCGGGCCAGCACCGATGTCTTCACTCGGGCCGTGCCGTTCTTGGCCTTGGTGTTTCTGGTCGAGATTTTCGCCTCCTTCGGCGACCGCTTCGACGGCTGGGCGCAGTTCGGCGTGTTCTGGGCGGGCGCAGGTATCGCCTTGGGGGCAGTGGCGGCGGTCAATCGGCTTAGAGGTCGGCGGCTGTTCCAGCTTCCCGATCGGGTGGGCGCCATTGAACTGGCCGTGTTTGTGCTGGTTCCTCCCGCGTTGCCCGCCTTGTTCTCTGAAGACCGATTGTCTGACACCGCAGGTTTGGCGCTGATCAACGTCGCCCTGCTCATTGGGGCGTACGTGGTGGTGAGTTTCGGGCTGCTCCCCATGCTGTTCTGGGCCGGGGCCTACTCCGTCAACCAGATTGCTTTGATCGGCAGGTTGGTGGGGCGAATTCTGCCGCTGCTGCTGGTGTTCAGCGCTTTCTTGTTCCTGAACGCTGAAGTGTGGCAAGTGGCCCATGATTTCCCCTGGCCCTTCTACGCCATCGTGCTGGGGGTATTCGGACTCATAGCTCTTGGCTCGGTGGCGGTTCGGGTGCCGTCTGAACTGGTGGGCTTGGCCCGCTTCGAGAGCTGGGAGCAGGCCTGTGAGTTGATCGACGGATGTGATTCGCCGCTGGCGCCGGCGACCCCGCCCGCCGACTTCTCAATATCCGCCGTTCCGACGCTCGAACGCATGGACCGGGTGAATCTGGGACTGCTGATGTTTGTCGCTCAAGCCGTGCGGGTGCTGCTCGTCGGCGTGGTGATCGGAGTGTTTTATGTGGCCTTCGGCCTGTTGGCGGTGAGGGAGGCCACCATCGTGTCGTGGGTAGCGTCGGACGCGCTGGATCCCCTGGCCCGCTTCGGTCTGTTCGGCACTGATCTGGTGCTCACCTGGGAGTTGCTGGCGGTGTCGGGCTTCATCGCCACGTTGTCCGCCCTTCAGTTCGCCGTGTCAACCATCATCGACAAGGCCTACCGGGAGCACTTCTACGACGACATGGCCCACGAAGCCCGCGAAGTGCTGGCCACTCGGGCTCTGTACCTGGTGGAACTCAGCCGGGAGGCTGAGCAGGAACGCGGTTAGCCAACCGCTCCATTGCGCAGAAATTCGCCGGGCAGCGCGCCGGTGGATCGGTCGCCGGCCCAGGTGGGAACGCCGTTGACCACGGTGGCCCGATAGCCGGCCGGCTTGCGGCTGTAGCGCCAGCTGCCGGTGGGCAGGTCATCGACTCGGACCTCGTCACCCAGGTCGATCTCGTCTAGGGCGAACACGGCCAGGTCGGCAGCCATTCCCTCGGTTATCGCACCCCGGCCGGAAATGCCGAAGAACGCGGCCTGCTTGCCGGTCACCGAGTGAACCGCCTCCTCGACGGTGAGCAGCCCCAGCTCGCGCACCATCTCGGTCAAGAAAAAGGTGGCGTCGCCCGCCCCGACGAACATCTGGATGTGGGCACCGGCATCCGACGCCCCGTTCACCGTCAGCGGCGAGCGGGCCATGGCGGCCAGCGTCTCGTTGTCCACCGGCTGGGGCTGGGTCTTGAGGTGGGTGCCCATGTTGTTGTCCAGCAGCCAGTCGGCCACCGCGTCCGACAGGTGTACGCCCCGGGCGTCGGCCAGATCGGCGATAGAGCGTCCGGTCCACTCGGCGTTGCGGGGCTCGTCGGAGGCCAGCAGGATCATGTGGGGGCGGTTGATGGGGGCCAGGGTGTAGGTGCAGGCGTCCCAGTCGTGGCGGGCCCGCTCTCGCCAAGCCTCGTCGCGGAGCATGGCCATCTTGGCCTCGTCGCCGTCCACGTTGCACAGCTCATGCCACGCTTCCACCCCGCTCCACATGATCGACCGCTCGAAGTGCAGGTTCACATAACCGGGCCGCACCGAGAACAGCGTGGCGATCTCGCCGCCTTCGGAGTTGAGCCGCTCCACCAGGTCTAGGGAGATCTTGCGCTCCTTGGCCCGGTTTTCTTGGGCGAAGAAGCCGCCCCAGTTGGCCCGGATACCCCGATCCCGGCACAGCGCGGCCATGCGCTCCATGTCGCCGGGGAAGTGCTCGAACTCGAAGGCCCGGGGCACGAACTGGAAGGTGGTGCCGGGATGAGCGGCCACCACGTCGAGCAGGTCGCCCCACTCCTGGTCGTCGGCCATGCGGCTGGGCACCAGCCGGTTGTGGCGGTCCAAGTCCATCAGCGAAGTCGACAGGCCAAAGGCCCCGGCGGCCAGCCCCTCGTCGAGCATCTGGGCCATCTCGGCCCGCTCGGCCTCGGTTGCGGCCCGCTCCCACGCCTCGGCGCCCATGACCCACATCCGCAGGGTCTGGTGGGGGAAGAAGGCGGCCACGTTGAGCGCCGTCGGGTGCTCGTCGTTGGCGGCCTGGTACTCCGGCCAGGTTTCCCACGTCCACGGGATGGCCGTCTCGAAGGCGTCGGTGGGCAGATCCTCGATGAAGCACATCAGCTCGATGAGCTGGTTGCGGTCGGCCTCCCGCAGCGGCGCCAGGCCCAGTCCGCAGTTGGCCAGCACCACGCTGGTGGTGCCGTGCGATGGCATGGGGTCGATGTGGGGGTCCCACCACAACGATCCGTCGTAGTGGGTGTGGGGCTCGATGAACCCCGGCGTCACCAATGCGCCGCCGGCGTCGATCTCGGGCTCGCCGTCGGGCCGCAGCCCCGGACCCACTTCGGCGATCTTTCCCGAGCGCACCCGCACGTCGGCCTCATAGGAGGGAGCGCCGGTGCCGTCCACCACCGTCCCCCCGCGAACCAGCAAATCTCCTGAATCCATGCCAGAACCTTAGGAGGAAAATTGACCCGAATCCGACTCGGCTCTGAGGGAGAATTGGCAGACCGCATCGAGCCCATTTGATGCGGTGTTGAAGGACAAGGGTTGCCATAGTGGAGTCCGATGGCTGAGCCAGAACAATTGGTGGTCGAAGCCGAACGGCAGGCGGCGGCCGCGACCACCCTCGATGAACTGAGCGCGGTGCGGACCGCGATGACCGGCAAGCGCTCTCCTCTGGTGGCGGCTCGCAAGGCTTTGGGCGACATGGATCCCGACGCCCGGAAGCAGGCTGGCCAGGCCTTGAACGCGGCCAAAGCGTCCATTGACGAGATTCTGAGCGCCCGCGAGGCCGAGTTGGCGGCCGCGGCCCGGGCCCAGCAGCTGGCCGCCGAGCGGCTCGATCTCACCGAGGTAACCGAGCAATCCGCTAGCGGCCATCTCCACGTGATCACTCAGACCTGGCAGGAGTTGGAGGACGTGTTCGTGGGCATGGGGTATCGGGTGGCCGAAGGTCCCGAGATCGAAAGCGAGTGGTACAACTTCGGCGCCCTGAACTTCCCCCTCGGGCACCCGGCCCGGGACATGTACGACACTCTGTACGTGGACTACGGCGAGCCGGGCACCACCCTGCTGCGCACCCACACCTCCCCGGTGCAGGCCCGGGTGATGGAGAACCAGGAGCCCCCCATCTATGTGGTGGCCCCCGGCCGGTGCTTCCGCCAGGACACCGCCGATGCCACCCACATGCCGGTGTTCCACCAGATCGAGGGGCTGGTGGTGGACCGCGACACCGCCCTGGGTGATCTGGCCGGGACCATCGAGGCGTTCACCGCCGCCTACTTCGGCCCGGGCTTCACCTCTCGGCTGCGGCCCTCCTATTTCCCGTTTACCGAGCCATCGGCGGAGTTCGACATTCAGCGCCCCGACGGCACCTGGCTGGAGCTGGGGGGCTGCGGCATGGTGCACCCCAACGTGTTCGAGGCCTGCGGCATCGACCCCGAGCAGTGGCAGGGATTCGCCTTCGGCTTCGGCATCGACCGCCTGGCCCTCATCCGGTTCGGCATAGACGACCTGCGCGAGCTGTGGACCAACGACATCCGCTTCTTAGAGCAGTTCTGATGGTTCGCCGTTCCCAAATGTTTGAGGCGGCAGCGCGATGAAGGTGCTGTTGAGCTGGCTGCGGGAGTTCGCCCCCGACATCGACGGCGAGCCCGAAGACCTGGCTGAGATCCTGTCTGATCTGGGGCTGGCCGTTGAGGAACTGTCCCATGTGGGCCGGGGGCTGGACGGCATCGTGATCGCCGAGGTGTTGGCCACCCGGCCCCACCCCGATGCCGACCGCATTCACCTGGTGGACGTGGACGCCGGCGACGGCGAGGCCCTCCAAGTGTGCTGTGGGGCCTTCAACATGGCGGTGGGCGATTTGGTTCCGCTGGCCACCGTGGGCACCACCATGCCCAACGGCATTGAGATCGCCCGCCGCAAGATGCGGGGCGAGTGGAGCAACGGAATGCTGTGCTCGGGGGCCGAGATCGGCATGGGCGACGACCACGAGGGCATCTTGATCTTGGAACAGGGCCTGTCGTTGGGAGTCCCCCTCGCCGAAGCGCTCGGCATCCATCCCGATGTGTTGTTCGACCTGGAGGTGAACCCCAACCGCCCCGACGCCATGTCGGTGATGGGCGTGGCCCGCGACCTGGCCGCCCGCCTGGGAGTGCCCTTCTCGGTCGCGGCCCCTGAAGTGGATGAGGCCGGAACGCCTGCGGCCGAGCGGGCGTCGGTGAGCATCGCCGCCCCCGATTTCTGCCAGCGCTTTGGGGTGCGAGTGCTCGACAATGTCCCCTCGGGAGCGTCGCCCCGATGGATGGCCAACCGGTTGTTGGCCGTGGGGCAGCGGCCCATCAACGCGGTGGTCGACCTGTCCAACTACGTGATGTTCGAGCTGGGCCAGCCCAACCACACCTACGACCTCGACCTCGTA
>JAJDYU010000090.1 GCA_022825005.1 Acidimicrobiia bacterium | reverse complement strand
TACATGGGCCTGATGGGGGCCATCATGGACGCCACCGCCGAGTACCTCATCGGCGACGGCGGGCCGACCGCCCGGCGCTCCCACCCCATCAAGCAGCAGGGCTGGGCCGAGATGAACCTCATCTACGACCGGGCCCAGGCGCTGTGCTACCGGGTGCTGGGCGAGTCGGGCGTCGATCCCGAGCCTGTTGCGGTGCGGCGGGCGTGGAGCTCGATGGTCTCCACCATGGACGGCGCTCCCCAACTGGCGTCTCTGGCGCTGCGGGTGTGCGGCGGACGAGCCCTGCTGCGGCCGTCTCGCCTGGAGCAGTTCTACCGCGACGCCCGGTGCGGCGCGGCCATGCACCCCTGGAGCATGGATGTGTGCCTCGAACGCCTTGGCCGAGCCGGCCTCTTTGACGACGCCACCGACACACCGGTGTGACAAAGGGACGGCCACCGATGATCGAAAGCACCTGGGTGAGGCGGTACGCAGAGCAGTTCGAGGCGTGCAACCTGGTGCCGACCGAGACTGCGGTTGTGCTGTCGGAAACCCGGAGCCGACCCGAGATCGTTCAGACCGCCCGCCTGGCCCTGTCGCAATGCGGGGTTGCCCCCGTGGATGTGGTGGTCACCACGCCGCCCAATCCGGGGCCGCTGCCGATCCGCTCCACCGGGGCGTCGGTGGCACTTGCCGCCAACCCGGCAGCACTGGGGGCGCTGTCCAATGCCGATTTCATCGTGGACTGCACAGTGGAGGGTCTGCTCCACGCTCCCGAGCTCGGCCCCATCCTGGCCAGCGGGGCCCGGGTGCTGATGATCTCCAACGAGCACCCCGAGAACACCGAGCGGTGGCCCCATGATCCGGCCCTGGCCGATCGGGTGGCCACCGGTGTGGCCTGGCTGGAGCAGGCCGAGATGATGAATGTGGTCTCCGATGCGGGCACCGACCTGACCGTCGACCTCACCGGCGCAGTGCGGGCCGGGTCGCACGGCTGGTGCACCGATCCGGGGACCATCGCCCACTGGCCCGGCGGCCTGGTGCTGGCATTTCCCGCCGCGGGGACGGTGAACGGCACGGTGGTGCTGGCCCCCGGCGACGTGAACCTCACCTTCAAGGAGTACGTCCGGGATCCGGTGACGCTGACCGTGGTGGACGACTACATCACCGCCATCGAAGGCAGCGGGGTGGACGCCGAGCTGTTCCGCTCGTATCTGGCTGCTTTCGAGGAGCCCGACGCCTACGCCGTGAGCCACGTCGGCTGGGGAATGAACACCTCGGCCCGTTGGGAAGCCATGGCGCTGTGGGACAAGGCCGACCACAACGGGACCGAACTCCGGGCTTTCGCCGGCAATTTCCTGTACTCGACCGGGGCCAACGAGGTGGCCGGAAGATTTTGCCGAGGCCATTTCGACTTGCCCATGCGGGCCTGCACCGTGACCTTGGACGGCGTTCTCGTGGTGGAGGCGGGCGAGTTGGTTGCCGATCTGCTTCCCGATTGACGCCATCTGCTCAGACTGACCATTGACAGCTCTGAGCAGAAAATGTATTTTGAATTTTGTATACAAAGGTCGTTTGCTCCCAAACGATCTTTCCCGTAAGGTTCGCGGAACCTGACCGAGGAGGGGGAGTTCATGAAACTCAAGTTCAAGTTCTTGATCGCTTTGCTGGCGGCTTTTGCCCTAGCGGTATCCGCCTGCGGCAATGACGACGATGACGGCGGAGCCACGTCGGCACCCGATGGCGCCGAGGTTGACATCAACGCCGTGTTGGCTGCCGATCTGAACAACTGCGAAGACGCGCCGACAGGCGATCCCATCCGGGTGGGCATGGCCATGGACTTCAGCGACGTGGTCGGGTTCGTGGACATCCCCGGTTCCAAGCTGGTGCCGTTCATCGCCGAGAAGGCCAACTGCATCGGTGGCATCTTCGGCTCGCCGGTGGAAGTCCGAGTGGCCGAGGTCGGCGACGACGCGGTGCTGGCAACCCAGGAGCTCCTGGATTGGGGCGCCCACTTCCTGATCGGCCCCCCGTTCGCCGACTTCGCGCTGCCGATCCTCCAGACCACCGAGGGCCAGGTTCCGCTGTTCGTAGCCGCCTCCACCGAGCCCACACTGGCCGACGCCTCCAACAACTCATACCTGGTGACCTTCGACGACCACGGCATGTCGGGCGCCGCCGCCCAGTGGGCCTGGGACCAAGGCATCACCCGGGCCATCGTCTTCACTGAGGGCGAGGGCATCCCCTACACCGGCGTCAACCCCGACGCCTTCATCGCCAAGTTCGAGGAACTCGGCGGCGATGTAGTCAGCGTCCAGACCTACGTGTGGGCCGCCGACACCGACTTCTCCGCCCAGGTCAACGAAATCGCCGGCATCTCCCAGAACAACGAGGTGGTCTTCTCGGCCGCCCTCGGCTTCCAGGTGACCGCTCTGCGGGGCCAACTCGAGGGCCAGGGTCTCGACGGCTTGACCTATATCGGCACCGACGCGCTGGACGCCACCGGCATCCAGTTCGAGGACAACAACGAGGGCATCGCCCACACTCCGCATACCAGCATCTCCCCCGGTGACCGCATCGACACCATGCTGGCCGACTATGAGGCCGCCAAGGGCGAGGCGCTGGAAAGCCGGGGCTTCATGGCGCTGTACGTGGACTCGATGTTCCTGGGCATCCAGGGCATCTTGGACTGCGGCTGCACCGACCCAGCCGACATCGGCGCTGCGGTTGCCCAGATCCAGGGCTTCCAAGGCTTGACGGGTGAGATCACCTTCGCCGGCACCAACGGCATCCCGCCCAAGGCTGTGCCGATCAACCGGATCGTCGACGGCGTGGACACCCTGGTTGCCACCATCGGGTAACCGCAGGCCGGAATATTCAGGCCTGTTGCTCCCATACGATTAGCACCATGCTCGAAGTTTCGAGGTTGACAACCAGATACGGTGCGATCTCAGCGCTTCGAGACGCCGGTCTGCGGGTTGGGTCTGGTGAGGTGATCGGCCTCATCGGACCCAACGGCGCCGGAAAGACCACGCTTCTGGGGTCGATCGCCGGTCTCCTCTCCCCCGCGGCCGGATCGGTCACTTTTGAGGGAACCGACATCACCGGCAGCTCGCCGGAGAAGTTGCTGCGCCTGGGTGTGGCGCTGGTGCCCGAGCACCGGCGAATCTTCGGCGATCTCACCGTGGAGGAGAACCTGAAGATCGGCGGAATCACCCAGTCCCGCGAGGAACGGGCCGAATTGCTCGACGAGATGGGCGAGCAGTTCCCGGTGCTTCGGGAAAAGCGAACGGTGGCCGCGGGCTATCTCTCGGGAGGGGAGTCGCAGCAGCTGGCCATCGCCCGGGCGCTCATGTCCAAGCCCCGACTGCTGATGATGGACGAACCCTCGCTCGGGCTGGCCCCCGTGCTGGCGAATGTGGTGTTCGAGTTGATCGAGACCCTCCGAAACCAAGGACGAACCCTGCTGGTGGTGGAGCAGAACGCCACCCGCATGCTGGAGGTGGCCGACCGGGCCTACGTCTTGCGATCGGGAGAGATCGTGGCCGAAGGGACGGGCGCCGAGCTACGGGAGCGCCCCGACCTGTTCGACACCTTTGTCGGAGGCAACGGGCAATGACCGAGCTGCTCCAGAACCCGGGGAGACGCGGCCCATGACCGAGCTTCTCCAAAACCTGATCGACGGCCTGGGTCGGGGCAGCATCTATGCGCTTTTGGCGTTGGGCGTGGCGGTGATCTTCGGCGTCATGCATCTGCTCAACTTTGCCCATGGCGAATTGATCACCGTTTCGGGCTACGTGGCGTTTTGGACTATCAGCGAGGGCTGGTCGTGGTATTTGGTCACCCCGGTCATCATCGGCACCGCCATCGTCACCTCGCTCGTCATCGAGAGGGTTGCATTCAGCCGGGTCCGAGGCAGTTCCGATTTCACGCTGTTGTTGACGTCTTTCGGCGTCCATTTCGTGGTGTCGGCCATCTTCTTGCTCTACGTGTCCGCGTCGGTCAAGACGTTCTCGGAACCGGGATGGGTGGCCAACACCTTCCCAGTCGGCTCGCTGAACATTGAGGTGTACGACGCGGTGGTGATCGGGGTGACGCTGGTAACCCTGTTGGCCACATCCTGGCTCATCCAGCGCACCATGTTCGGCCTGGCCCTGCGGGCGGCGGCGGCCGACTTCGATACCGCCCGGCTCATGGGCGTGCGGTCCGACACGGTGATCCGGGGGGCATTTGCCCTGTCCGGCCTGCTGGCCGGGATTGCCGGCGTGTTCTGGCTCATGCGATCGGGGCACACCACTCCAACTGTCGGGATCACCCCCATGCTCAAAGGGGTGTTGGCCGCGCTGATCGGTGGCTTGGGAAGCCTGCGGGGAGCAGTGCTGGGTGGCATCGTGCTCGGCCTGGCCGAGGTTCTCTTGCGGTCTCGGCTGCCCGACTCGGTGGCCAGCCTCACAGAGGGATTCGTGTTCTTGATGATTGCCCTCTTGTTCATCTTCCGGCCCCAGGGCCTTATCCGAGTAGCCCACGCGGAGCGGGTGTGATGGCCGAACCGCGCGGCCCCAACGCCGCCCACGCAGGGATGTTCCCCAACTTGCGCCGCGACGTGGCCTTCCCCATCGTCGGGGTGGGGCTGCTGTTCGGCGTCTTCGTTGCCGTCGGGCTGTTGTATCAGAACTCTTTCGGCGGGGCGGGCGAGCGCCTGGTCACCACCGCCATGATCAACGCAATCATTGTGCTGGGTATCCAGATCTATGTCGGGAACACGGGGGTGCTGTCGTTTGGCCACATCGGGTTCGGGGCCATCGCCGGCTATACGTTCGCCATCTTCGCCATCGCGCCAGCCGAGAAAATCAAGCGCATTCCCGATGCGCCGCTGGGGCTGACCGATGTGGACATGGGTTCTTGGGGGGCAGTGGGCGTCGCCATCGCCGTCACGGTGGTGGTGGCCGTCTTTGTGGGCATCGGCCTCGCTCGCTCCGGGGCTGAGTCGGGGGCGGTAGCCGCCACCGTCATCACGCTGGCGCTGCTGTTCGTGACCCACGAGGTGGCCCGTCATTGGCCGGAGTTGACCGGTGGAGAGCGCGCCGGCCTGTCGTTCCGCATCGGGGGCAAACTCGACACCCGAGTACCCATCTATTTGGCGCTGGCCGGTGCCCTGGTGCTGGCCCGCCTCTTCGCCCAGAGCCGGCGGGGCCGATTGGCCAAGGCGGGAAGGGAAGACGACTTGGCGGCCCGGGCCATGGGCGTGAACCCCATGGTCCAGCAGATGATTGCCCTGTTGACTTCGGTGGCCGTGGTGTCGGTAGGGGCCAGTTTGAAGGTATACGAGACCGGCTCGCTCCTCCCCGAAGACTTTTTCTTCTTCTTCACGCTGTTGACGCTGACGATGCTCATCGTTGGAGGCCGCAACAGCGTCACCGGCGCGCTGTTCGGCGTGGCGGTGATCACGGTGGGACGGGAGTTGGCCCGCCGAATGGGTCAAGACGGATTCGAGGTGTTCGGGCTCGGACTCGACAGCGAGCCACTGGACTGGATCTTCCGAGAGAACCTTCAAACCGTGTTCCTCGGGGTCGCCATGCTCGGCTTCATGATCTGGAGGCCCAAGGGCCTGCTCAGCGACTGGGAGTTCGACGACTGGCTCTATCGACGGTTCACTCGGACCCAGAGCGCCCCCCCAGTCCCGCAGGCCACCATGAGCGACGAAAGCGAAGCCCGGCTCGAGGTGAGCGACGTCAGTGTGGTCTTCGGCGGATTCCAAGCGCTCTCCCAGTCAGGCTTTGAAGTGAGCAGCGGTGAGGTGGTGGGCATAATCGGCCCGAATGGGGCGGGCAAGACCACCATGCTGAACGTGATTACCGGGCTTGTTCCCGCAACCTCCGGGCAGGTGCGGCTGAACGGCAAAGAGCTCATCGGCACCCCATCACATGAGGTAGCCCGAGCCGGCCTGGTCCGCACCTTCCAGAACCTGCGGCTGTTCGGGTCGCTCACCGTGCGGGAGAACGTGGAGGTGACCCGCCTGGTGGCCATAGCGGAGCATGATGACCGCTCCACCCCCGAAACCGATGTGCTCGTAGCCGCCGCCGGACTGTGGGACCACCGGGACCGGCGGGCCAGCGAACTGGACTACGGCAACTCCCGCCGACTGGAGCTGGCCCGAGCCGCCGCTGCCCGGCCGCTGTTCTTGCTGCTCGACGAGCCCACCTCGGGTATGAGCGACACCGAGTCGCTGGCCATGGTCGAGCAGGTGCAGACAATGGCCGCGCTGGTGGGCGCCGGCGTGGTGGTGATCGACCACGACTTGGACTTCATCATCGGGATCTGCGACCGCATCTACTGCCTCGACCGCGGCTCGGTCATCGCCTCCGGCACCCCCGTGGAAATCCAAGCCGACCCTGCGGTGCAGGCCGCCTACCTCGGATCATCGGCGTCATGACCGAGCTGGCCGTCTTCCCCGATCCCTACCAGGGCACCCGTCCACCGACTCGGCGGCGGGGCGGACTGGCTGATGAGGTAGTGCTCTACGTTAGGGAGCAAATCCTGACCGGAGCCCTGAAGCCGGGGACCAAGATCGACCAAGAAGCTCTGGCCGCCGCGCTCGACGTCAGCCGCAGCCCGATCCGGGAGGCCCTGGTCATCTTGGGCCAAGAGGGGCTTTTGGACCTGATCCCCAGGCGGGGCGCAGTGGTGGCCGACCTGACCCCAGAAGACATCGTCGACCACTACGAGCTGTTCGGCGTAGTAGCCGGCCGGGCGGCGGCAATCGCGGCGAACACACTGGACGAGGAGGAGATCGAGCAGTTGCGGGCCATTCACGATCGATTCGTCGATGGCACCAACGACGACCTATCGGCGCTCAACTGGGCCTTTCACCGCATCATCAACCGCACCGCCCCCCGCCGGACGCGTTGGCTCCTTCGCTTGTTGGAGCGCTCCGTGCCGGCCGACTACTACGAGTTCACCGACGGCTGGGACGCCCAGGCCGTCCAACACCATGCCGACATCCTGGAAGCCATCGTCGACCGCGACGCCGAGGAAGCCCGCCGCCGGATGGAGCACCACCTCCACCAGTCGGGCATGGCGGCGGTGGACCACTTGGCGCGGCAAGGATTCTGGGAGGACTGAGTGGCTGCTGTCGCCGAAGACTTCGAGTTGATCCGGACTGAGGTCCGGCGGCTTTGCGACAAGTTCGGCAACGAGTACTGGCGCGAGCTGGAACCCAGCGGCTACCCAGAGGAGTTCGTGGCCGAGCTGACCGCTCATGGATGGCTCGGATCGCTGATCCCCGAGCAGTACGGCGGCGGCGGGCTGAGCCTGGCGGGGGCATCGGTGATCGTGGAGGAGATCTCGGCCAGCGGCGGCAACCCCAGCGCCTGCCACGCCCAGATGTACGTGATGGGCACTCTGCTGCGCCACGGCTCAGAGGAGCAGAAGCAGCGGTACCTCCCCCTAGTGGCCGACGGGCGCAAGCGGTTGCAGGCCTTCGGGGTGACCGAGCCCGCCGCGGGATCGGAGACCACCGCCATCCGCACCCGGGCCGAGCGCGACGGCGACACCTGGCGCATCAACGGCCAGAAGATCTGGACGTCGCGGGCCCTTTACTCCGACCTGATGATCTTGCTGGCCCGCACTACTCCCGCCGACGAGGCGGAGAACCGTATGGACGGCCTGTCGGTGTTCCTCATCGAGCTGCGAGGCGACGACGGCGATCTGGTGCCGGGGCTGACCATCAACCCCATCGGTACGATGATGAACCACAACACCACGGAGGTGTTCTTCGACGATGTGGTGGTGTCGGGTGACACCCTCGTAGGCGTCGAGGGCCGGGGCTTCCGCCACATCCTCGACGGCATGAACGCCGAGCGGATCCTCATCGCCGCCGAGTGCATCGGCGACGGCCGCTTTTTCTTGGAAAGGGCCAGCGAGTACGCCAAAGGGCGAGAGGTGTTCGGGCGGCCCATCGGCATGAACCAGGGGGTGGCCTTCCCGCTGGCCCGGGCCTACACCAACCTGGAGGCCGCCGATCTCATGCGGTGGAAGGCGGCCAACATGTTCGACGCCGGAGAGCCGTGCGGGGCCGAAGCCAACATGGCCAAGCTGCTGGCATCGGAGGCCTCTTGGGAGGCCGGCAATGCCGCGCTCAACACCCACGGCGGGTTTGGCTTCGCTCAGGAGTACGACATCGAGCGCAAGTTCCGCGAGACCCGGCTCTACCAAGTGGCCCCCATCAACAACAACCTGGTGCTGGCCTTTGTGGCCCAGAAGTGCCTCGGCCTGCCCAAGAGCTACTGACATGCGCGCCGTCGTACTCGAAGCCCGGAAATCACCCCTGATGGTGGTAGACGACTACCCCGAGCCCGGTGCCGACGGCACCGAGACCATCGACGTCATCGCCTGCGGGCTGTGCCACTCCGACCTGCACGTGGTGGACGGAGAGTTCCCGAGCCCGCTACCCATCGTGTTGGGCCACGAGGTCACCGGGTTCCATTCCGAGCTGGGGCCGGTGATGGTGTACGCCCCCTGGGGGTGCGGACAGTGCCGGGAGTGCGCCGACGGCAACGAGATGATCTGCGCTGATGCCACCGAGGCCGGCCTGGTGGTCGACGGCGGCTACGCCGAGCGCATGGCCATCGCCGACCGGGCGTACCTCTACCCGCTGGGCGATCTCGACCCGGTGGCCAGCGCGCCGCTGGCCTGTGGGGGCCTCACCGGATATCGGGCGGTGCAGCAAACCCTGGACACGCTGCGCCGTCCGGGCCGAAAGCGCCGAGTGCTGGTCATCGGCGCCGGAGGGATCGGTCAGTTCGCTCTGCGCTACCTGAAACTGCTGTCCGACGCTGAGGTGCTCGTCCTCGACCGGGCCGCCGACAAGCGAGCCACGGCGCTGGCCATGGGCGCCGACGGGGCGCTTGACGCCGACGACGAATTGCCGCTCTGCGATGCGGTGATCGACTTCGTGGGCAGCGACACCACCCTGGCCACGGCGGCCGGCGCGGTGGCCAGGCAAGGCCTGGTGGTTGCTGTCGGTCTGTACGGCGGCCGCGTCCCGTTCGGCGTCGGGGCCGTCCCCCACGAGGCCCACTTCATGTCCAGCATCTGGGGCACCCGGCCGCAGCTGGGCGAGCTCCTCGATCTGGCCCGCCGGGAACCGTCCATCGTCGCCCCGGTGGAGACCATGGCCTTCACCGACGCCCAGCTGGCCCACGACCGATTGCGCGCCGGCGATGTCGAAGGTCGCCTGGTGCTCCTGATCGATCAGTCCCATGCCAACTAGCCCGTCAGAGAGGTACTCGAACCATGGCTGAGCCCACCAGCATCGACGACTTCCGCACTGCCTGTGAGCAGGCGGAAGTCCACACCGTCGAGGTGGCCGCACCCGACACTCTGGGCCATATCCGGGGCAAGCGGGTACCGGTGGAGCGGTTCTTCTCGACGACCATCGAAGGCGGCCTCAACATTGCCGATGCCATTTTCGCGTTCGACATGCCGAACGACCTGCCCGACCACCCCTACATCAACATGGAGTCGGGCTTTCTCGACTGCCACCTCGTCCCCGACGTCTCCACCGGGCGCATCTTCTCCCACCGTCCGGGTTATGCCCTGGTGTTTGCCGACACCTTCGATCCCCACGGTGAGCCCCACCCCGCCGCCCCCCGCAACGTGCTGGCCGACCAGATCGAACGGTGCCGCCAGGCTGGGTTGGATCCGGTGGTGGCCACCGAACTGGAGTTCTACATCTGCGCCCCTGATTGGACGCCGGTGCAGAACCACATCCAGTACTCCTCGCTCACCGACGCCCTGGAAATGGAGGACTGTGTGCGGGATATGCGCCACGGATTGCTAGGGGCTGGCCTGGAGTTGGAGTCGTCCAACCCCGAATACGGCCCGGGCCAGATGGAGATCAACATCGGCCACGCCGACGCCATGACCTGCGCCGACAACACCGTGCTGCTAAAGAGCATCGTCAAGCAGGTGGCCGTCCAGCACGGCATGCGGGCCACCTTCATGCCCAAGCTGTGGACCGAGCCGTCGGGATCGGGCATGCACATCCACACCAGCCTGTCTGAGGGCGGAGCCAATGCCTTCGCCGACTCAAACGGCCTGCCCAACCAGCTCATGGGGCACTGGATCGCCGGGCTCTTCGAGCACGCCGAAGCCATGACGCTGCTGGGCGCCCCCACCATCAACGGCCCCAAGCGCATCCGCCCCTACACGTTCGTGCCCACCCACGTGCACTGGGGCCTGGACAATCGCTCGGTGCTGTGCCGATGCATCTGCGAGGCCGACTCGCAGGCCAACCGGGTGGAGTTCCGCTCGGCGGGGGCCGACGCCAACCCCTATCTGATGATCGCCGCCATTTTGGCCGCCGGCCTCGACGGGATCGAGCGGGCGCTGCCCTTGCCGCCGATGAGCGAGGGCGACATGTACGCCGACCCCGGCGACTCCCGGCCGCTGCCCGCCGATCTGGCCGGGGCGATCGCCGCTTATCGAGACAGCCCGCTGGCCGAGTTGCTGGGAAAGGTCTTCTCGGAGGGCTTTTTGACCCTGGCCGACCACGAGCTGGCGATGGCTCCGGAGAACTCGCCCCATCCCGACGAGGTGAACAACTGGGAGCGGGCCCGGTATGCGGAGCACTGCTGACATGGCTCCACCATCGGCTGCCGCGGTCGACACGCCGAACGTCACCGATCCCAGCCTCTATCTGGAGGGGATCCCCCATGATCGCTTCGCCCAGATCCGCGCCACACCCGGTCTGGCTTGGCATCCCTATGAGGACGGGGGATTTTGGGCCGTCACCCGCCACGCTGAAGTGCGCCATGTGTCCCGGAACCCGGAGCTGTTCTCCTCGGCCATCGGCCACACCAACCTGTGGGACCTGGAAGCCGACGCGCTGGAGGCCCGACGATCGCTCATCGACACCGACGCCCCCGACCACACCCGGCTCCGGCGCCTGGTGGCCGGCGCCTTCACTCCCAAGAACATCCGCCGGTGGGAGGAGACGGTGCGAGCCATCACCGGCGAGCTGCTCGACGAGTTCGTGGCCCAGGGTGGCGGCGACTGGGTGGACATGGTGGCCGCACCGCTGCCCATCCAGGTGATCTTGACCATGCTCGGCGTTCCCACCGACGACGCCGACTACCTGGTGGAGCTGTCCAACTACCTGGTGGAGGGCACCGGCGACGCCCAATCGATCCCCCCCGATGCATTCGGAAACACCACCGAGTTGCGCTTGCTGCCGTTCAACAGCCCGGCCAGCCATGCGCTGTTCGAGTACGGCGAGGGCATGCGTCAGCAGCGCCAGAACGATCTCCGAGATGATCTGGTCTCGCACTTGGTGCAGGCCGAATCCGACGTCGAGCGGATGTCGCGAAACGAGTACCGCAACATGTTCCACCTTCTGGTATTCGCCGGGAACGAGACCACTCGCACCGCCATCAGCCACGGGGGGATGGCGCTGGCCGCCTTCCCTGATGAGTGGGGGCGAGTGCTGGCCGACCCGGGGCTGATCGACTCGTCCGCCGAGGAGATCCTGCGGTGGGCCACCCCGGTTATGCACATGAGGCGCACGGCCACCACCGACACCGAGCTGGCCGGCACCCCGATCGCCGAGGGCGACAAGGTGGTGATGTGGTACGCCTCGGCCAACCGCGACGAGGCGGTTTTCGAAGACCCGTTCCGGTTCGACGTAAGCCGGGCCAACGGCGACCACTTCGCTTTCGGGGGCGGCGGTCCCCACTTGTGTCTGGGAGCGTTTCTGGCCCGCCTGGAGGTGACCGTGCTGCTGGAGGAGATGGCCAAGCGGTCGATCTGCTTGGAGCAGACTTCCGAGCCGGTTAGGGCCCGATCCAACTTCGTCCACGGCGTGCTCTCGGTGGGCATGCAACCGGCCGGAGGGACCAACTGATGGCCGGCGAAGAAATGGTGCGGGTTGCGGTGGATCAGGAGCTGTGCATCGGCGCAGGTGTCTGCGAACTGCTCGAACCCGAAGTGTTTGAGTTGGACAACGACATAGTCATCTCATCGGTAACCGGCGACGAGCTGCTGCCCCGAGCCCGGGCCGACGTGGTGGTAGACCGCTGCCCCAGCCGAGCTATCGCCATAGTGGAAGAGGAGTTGTAATGGAGACCTACGACAACTGGATCGACGGGGGGTTCGCTCCCCCGCCCAACGGACAGCGCATGGCCACGGCCAACCCGTTCTCCGGGGAGCCCTGGGCCGAGGTGGCCGACGACCCCGCCGCGGTGGACGTCGCCGTTCGGGCGGCTCGGCGGGCGTTCAACGACGGGCCCTGGGCCACGATGGC
>JAJDYU010000044.1 GCA_022825005.1 Acidimicrobiia bacterium | reverse complement strand
AAGCAGATCACCGGCCACGACCGCCAGATCTTCGACACCATGGCCGCCCTGGTGTGCCACGGCCTGTACGACCGCCATCCCAACCTGCGGATCGCCTGCATCGAGAACGGGGGCATGTTCGCCCCTCGCCTGGTGGAGGAGTTGCAGATCGCCTACGGCAAGATGCCCCAGGAGTTCCGCACCGACCCGGTGGACCAGTTCATCGACCATGTCTGGGTGTCGCCCTATTACGAGGACGACATCGACCTGATCAAAGAGACGATTGGCGCCGACCACATGCTGTTCGGCTCCGACTACCCCCACGCCGAGGGGCTGGAAGTGCCCACCGACTTCATCTACGACATCCCCAACTTCACCGACGCCGAGGCCAAGGCCATGATGCGGGACAACGCCTGGGACGTGATCACCCCCCGCTCCGCGCTGGCCGCCTGAGCGCCGTCGAAACCGATCGAACTCCCTGAGGAGGGACCGCAACATGGCCATGCCCACTGACATCGGAATCGTCGACACAATGATCGGATTCCCCAAGCCCGACTTCTCCACCTACGACTTCATCCGGTCCCAGACCAAAGACGCCCAGACGTCCGAGGAGTTCGACTTCCCGGTGGAGTACATGTTCAAGGGGGTGCCCAAAGAGCTGTACGGCACCGACGACGACCCGGTTCAGGTGACGCTCAAGGAGATGGACCGGTTCAACATCGAGTTGGCCCTGATCTCCTGTGAGGACGACAGCGGCCAGCGGGCGCTGAAGGACTACCCCGAGCGGTTCATCCCCTCCATGAGCGTCGACCCCAACGACGTGATGGGCGAAGTGCGCCGCATGAACCAGCTTCACCAGGAGTGGGGCGTGAAGGCAGTGGGGGCCTTCCCGGCGGGCTGCATCCCCCAAGTCCCCATCGACGACGCCAAGTTCTACCCGATCTACGCCAAGTGCGTGGAGCTTGACCTGCCCATCTTCGTGTGCGCCGGCGTGCCCGGCCCCCGGTTCCCGTTCTCCCCCCAGCATGTGGAGCGCATCGACCGGGTGATGTACGACTTCCCCGAGCTCACCTTCGTCACCCGCCACGGCTGCGAGCCGTGGGAGGACCTCGCCGTGAAGCTCATGTTGAAGTGGCCCGGGCTGCACTATTCCACCTCGGCGTTCGCCCCCAAGCACTACCCCGAGGCCATCATCCGCTACACCAACACCCGGGGCGCCGAGAAGGTGATCTACGCCGGCTACTTCCCCATGGGCCTGTCGCTGGAGCGGATCATGACCGATATGAAAGACGTCCCCTTCCGGGACAAGGTTTGGCCCGGCTTCCTTCGGGAAAACGCCCGTCGAGTGCTGAAGCTGGACTGACCACCCCACCTGAACAAAGAAATAGGAGACAGCCCGTGAGCGATCAGCGAGTCGAGCAGACCTGGGAGACGCCCTCTTTGGAGGAGATCCCGGTCATCACCAAGATGCACGTGGAGGCCATGGAGTCAAGCGACGACCCCGTGGTGTGGAGCCAGGCGGGTATGCACCATGTGCTGATCCGCACCGTAGGCCGCCGATCGGGCAATGAGCACAAGGTGGCATTGCCCTATTGGCGGGACCCCGATGGCCATCGCATCGTGGTGGCGTCTTTCGCCGGGGCCAAGGCCCATCCCTCTTGGTACTTCAACATCGCCGACAAGGAGGCCAACCCCGAGCTGCTGATCACCGAGGAGGGCCGGCAGTTCTGGGCGGTGGCCGACATCTGCGAGGGCGACGACTACGCGGCCACCTGGGAAGGCCTGGTGGCCGACCGGGCCTGGTACGCCGACTACCAGGCCAAAGCCCCCCACCGCCAGATCCCCCTGGTGCGGCTGGTCGAGCAGCGCCCGGCTTAGGAGCAACCGCCATGGCGAATCAACCAGTCCGCACCCTGCCGCCCGCGGGGGCCATCCAAGACGAGCGCGAGATCGAAGCCGTGATGAACGTGCTGCGCTCCGGAGACCTGTTCATCGGAGAGAACGTGGCCCGATTCGAAGACGAGATATCCACCTTGCTGGGCAAGGAACGAGGGGTGATGGTCAACTCCGGCTCCTCGGCGCTGCTGCTGGCGGTGAGCATCCTGGACTTGGAACCAGGCGATGAGATCATCACCTCGGTTCTCACCTTCTCCACCGATGTGTCGTCCATCGTCCATCAGGGGCTGGTACCGGTATTCGTGGACGTAGAGCCCGACACATACCAGATCGACGTCAACCGCATCACCGAGATGATCGGCCCCCGAACCAAGGCCATCTTGACCCCCAACCTGATGGGCAACTGCCCCGACTGGGATGTGATCCGGGCCATCGCCGACGAGCACGGGCTGAAGGTGATCGAGGACTCCTGCGACGTGCTGGACACCCGCCTGCGGGGCACCCGGATCGGCGCCCGCAGCGACATCAGCGTGACCAGTTTCGCCATCTCCCATTCGCTCACCTGTGCGGGCAACGGGGGCATGGTGGCCATGGACGATCCCGAGATGCACGACAAGTGCCTCACCCGTCGGCGCTGGGGAAGGCGCTCGGAGTCGTACCTGTACGGATCCCGCCAGGGCGAGGACACCCGCTGGGGCCCCCTTGACGACGGCACCATGTACGACCAGATCTTCATCTTCGACGACATGGGCTACAACTTCGAGCCCTCGGAGCTGGGCGCGGCCTACGGGCTGGTGCAGCTCTCCAAGCTCGAGGAGTTCAACGCCCGCCGGCGCCATGCCTTCGACCGCTACAACGACTTGCTGGCCAACCACACCGACAAGGTGATCCTGCCTCGCACCACCCCTGAGCTGGAGACCACCTGGATGCGCTATGGCTTCATTCTCCGTCCCGAGTCGGGGCACGACCGCACCGAGGTGCAGAACTTCCTCGAGGACCGCAACGTTCAGTCCCGCATGGTGTGGACCGGCAACATCCTGCGCCAGCCCGGCTTCTCGGATATCGAGCACCGGGCCCCAGCCGATGGTTTCCCCAACGCCGACCTGGTGATGGACCACGCGTTGTGCATTCCCACCCACCACGGCCTGGGCTCCGACGACATCGGCTACGTGGTGGACACCCTCTCGGAGCTGTTCGGCGGCTGAGCCGCCTCTTGGAAACGCCCCGCTCAGCCGCCGGCGAACTGTCCCATATCGAAGTAGTCAGACCAGCGGGCAATGCGACCGTCGCGGATCTCAAACACCCCGCACACCGGCAAAGCCAGTTGGCCGTCGCCGGTGTTGATGTAGTCGGTCCTCTCGTTCAAGACCACGTTGCCATTGGCGGCCTGATGGTGGGTCTCGAACACGATTCCCCCTGAGGTGGCGAAGAACCCCTCCAAGAACGCCCGAATGGCCGCAGCTCCCTCCGTGGGTTCCATTGGCACGTTGTGATAGACGGCGTCGTCAGCGAAGTAGGCCATCAGCTCGTCGGCATCGCCATTGGCCCAGGCGGCACAGAATTGGCTCACCAGATCGTTGGGGTCGGTCGGCAGATCGGCCATGGCATTCTCCTGTCGTCGGGGGTGCCCAGCATGGCCCGCCCCGCGCCCGGTCTGCCAAATACGAAGAGGCCCTAGCGCGCGGCCGAGCTATGTGCTATGTTACAAAACAGTCCAGTTGGCCTGTTTTCGGCAATCGACTCAAGGGGGATCCCATGCGGACGAACAAAACCAAATCACTACGAGGGTGGAGGGTCATCGCCTTGCTCTTGGCTGTACTGGCGCTCGTTGCCGTCAGCTGCGGCAACGACGACGACTCCCGCGGCTCGCAGTCGACGATCACTCTGGCAGTCAATCCTTGGGAGAGCTCGGAGCTAAACGTGGCGGTCGCCGCCCAACTGCTGGAGAGCGAGTTGGGCTACACCGTCGAGACAGTGGACATCGACGAGAACGCCCAGTGGGCCTCCATAAACACCGGCGACATCGACGCCTCGTTGGAGGTTTGGCCATCGGGCCACGCCCAGAACATCGCCGACTTCATCGACAATTCCGACGCGAACGTGGACAACGCCGGAGAACTGGGAGTTGTTGGCAAGATCGGCTGGTTCATTCCCACCTACATGGTGGACCAATACCCAGCGTTAGCAACCTGGGAGGGATTTGCCGATCCTGAATTGGCCGGACTATTCGCCACCGCCGAGACTGGCGACAAGGGACAATTCCTCGGCGGCGATCCGAGCTTCGTCCAGTTTGATGAGGCGATTATCAACAACCTGGGACTTCCTCTCCAGGTGGTCTTTGCCGGCTCAGAAACAGCCATTCTTGCCGCAATCGATGCGGCATACAGCCGACAGGATCCAGTGTTGGTATATCTCTGGACGCCGCACGCCATATTCAAGGACTACGACCTCACCAATGTGCTGCTTCCCGACTACAACGCCGCATGCGCTGAGGTAGCGTCGAGCGCACCCGACCAAGTCGATTGCGACTACCCATCTGATGTCCTGCTCAAGATCATCAGCAGTGATCTGGCCGAGAGCGCACCCGATGCCGACGCATTCCTACGGGCCATGAATTACACCAACGCCGACCAGACCGCCATGTTGGCCGACATCGCAAACAACGGGGCCTCGGTCGAAGAGGCCGCCGCCAACTGGATCGCGGCCAACGAAAACGTCTGGAGCGCTTGGCTCCCCTCCTAGGCTCCAGCTGAGAGCCGGTGTCGGCGGCTTGCGGGAGCTGCCGACACCGGCTCTCTTTCCCTCTCTTTAGGAGCAGTCGTTGTACGACTTCATCATTGTCGGAGGCGGCTCTGCTGGCTGCGCGTTGGCCAACCGACTGAGTGCGGATGCCGATAACAGCGTTCTGGTGCTGGAAGCAGGGCGGCGGGACTACAAGTGGGATGTGTTCATTCACATGCCGGCTGCTTTGGCGTTTCCCATCGGAAACCGCTTCTACGACTGGAAGTACGAGAGCGAGCCCGAACCCCACATGGGAGGCCGTCGGGTATACCACGCCCGGGGGAAAGTGCTGGGCGGTTCCAGTTCGATCAACGGCATGATCTTCCAACGGGGAAACCCCGCTGACTACAACAAATGGGCCGCCGAACCCGGCATGGAGAACTGGGACTACCGGCACTGTCTGCCCTACTTCAAGCGCATGGAAACCTGCCTGGCCGGGGCGGACCAGTGGCGCGGCGACGACGGACCGCTGGTGTTGGAGCGGGGGCCAGCAGACAGTCCCCTGTTCTCCGCCTTCTTCAGGGCAGTGCAGGAGGCCGGATACGAGCTGACCGACGACGTCAACGGCTACCGCCAGGAAGGGTTCGCGGCATTCGACCGCAACGTGCACCGCGGCCGGCGGCTCTCGGCGTCTCAGGCCTACCTGCACCCGGTGACGAGCCGCAAGAACCTCAAAGTGGAAACCGGAACCCTCATCAGCCGGGTGCTGTTCGAGGGCAAGCGGGCCACAGGTGTGGAGTACCGCCAGAGGGGGCGCAAGCGAACCGCCCAAGGGGCGAACATCCTGTTGTGCGCGGGGGCTTTCGGTTCAGCCCAGCTGCTTCAGCTTTCCGGGGTCGGGCCGGCTGGCCTGCTGGAGTCTTTGGACGTCCCAGTGGTGGCCGACCTGCCTGGGGTGGGCGAGAACCTCCAAGACCACTTGGAGGTGTACGTCCAATATGCCTCTAGCCAACCGGTGTCAATGCAGCCCCATCTCAAGCTGTGGCGCCGTCCGTGGATCGGCTTGCAATGGCTGGCCCGAAAGGGACCAGGAGCCACCAACCACTTCGAGGGCGGCGGCTTCGTGCGCTCCAACCCCGAGGAGACCTACCCGAACCTCATGATCCACTTCTTGCCGCTGGCCATCCGCTACGACGGCTCAGCACCAAGCAGCGGGCACGGCTACCAAGTCCACGTCGGGCCCATGTACTCGGACTCCCGGGGACATATCCGCATCAAGTCGCGAAGCCCCCGTACCAAGCCGGCCATCCAGTTCAACTACCTGTCCACTCCCCAGGATCGGCGCGAGTGGGTGGAGACCATCCGGGTGACCCGCCACATCATGAACCAGCCGGCGTTCGCCCCCTACAACGCCGGCGAGCTGTCCCCCGGACCCGAGATCGCCACCGAAGACGAGATCATGGACTGGGTGGCCCGCGACGCGGAGACCGCTCTGCACCCCTCAGGAACGGCCCGCATGGGCACCGATGACCAGTCGGTAGTCGATCCTGCCACGATGCAAGTTCACGGAACCGAGGGCCTGATGGTGGTGGACGCCTCGGTGATGCCCACCGTCACCAACGGAAACATCTACGCGCCGGTGATGATGATCGCAGAGAAGGCAGCCGACCTCATCTTGGGCAGCCAACCCCTGGCGCCCCAGGATGCCCCGGTCTACTCCGCCGAGTCCATCAGGTCGCGGGCCGCTCCATGATCGGAAATCAGGTTGGAAACCAGGTCGATCACCTTGCTGCGCTCCTCCGCGGTGGGCGGTGCCAACCCGAACAGGTCGATGAGCCAGAGCCCGTCGCCGACGACCCGGGCCAGCAGTGCCACCGTTTCGTCGAGCCCGTCGTCTTGGCACAGCCGATCCTGCCAGCGCTGGAACGTCGCCCGGGTGCTGTCCAGATGATCGTCGTCCAATGCGGCCGCAGCCAGAATCGACACCGCAGTGTCGGTGGCCGCCTTGGTGGGTTCCCGCACATAGTCGAGGTAAGCCAGCGCGAACGCCCCCTGGCTCGCGTCGATGCCCTCGGCCAGCACATTCAGCTCATGGTCGAGAACTCCCATCACCTGGTTGAGCAACCCGATGATCAGAGCGTCTTTGGAGCCGAAGTGGTAGAGGAAGCCGCCCTTGCTCACCCCGGCCCGGGCCGCCACCTTGTCGAAGGTCAGAGAGGATACGCCCTCCTGGATGATCACCTCAGTGGCTGCTTGCAGAATCCGGTCGCGGGTGAGCACAGCCCGCTCTTGCACCGGCAGATTTTTGGGGCGCTCGCCCGCCTCTCCCATCGTCTGGTTAGGGTAGTCCAAACATCTTGGCCCGACCGGTCCTGCCTCCCGTGCGGCATCCCCCATTGCAACGTGGGAGGAGCCCAAACCGGTACCCGGCTGTTCCAACGGTAAGGTCGGGAACCGGGAGCGGCGATGGACACAGCCAGCCAAACAGCCCAGGTATGCGTCGAAGGCGTGTGGAAAGTCTTCGGGCGCAAGGCTCGCGAGGCGCGGGCAATGGCCAACGACGGCGCATCCCGAGAGCAGATCCAAACCGCGACCGGCAGCGTGGTTGCGGTACGAGACATCACCTTCGAGGTGGCGCCGGGTGAGACCTTCGTGGTGATGGGCCTTTCGGGCTCGGGCAAATCCACCCTCATCCGCTGCGTCTCCCACTTGGTTGAGCCCACAGAGGGGCGGGTCGAAGTGTGCGGCACCGAGCTCACCCAAGCCGACGGCGCCACGCTGCGCGACCTGCGCCGCCAGAAGATGGCAATGGTGTTCCAGCACTTCGGCCTGTTCCCCCACCGCAAAGTGGTCGACAACGTGGCCTACGGGCTCGAGGTGCAGGGAGTAGAGCGCCAACAGCGCCATGAGCGGGCCCGGGAGCTGCTAGACACGGTCGGATTGGAGGGCTGGGGCGACCACTATCCCCAGCAGCTCAGCGGCGGTATGCAGCAGCGAGTGGGGCTGGCCCGGGCTCTGGCCGTGGATCCCGAAGTGCTGTTCTTCGACGAGCCGTTCTCGGCCCTCGACCCGCTCATCCGCCGCGACATGCAAGACGAGCTCATAGATCTCCAGCTCAAACTCCAGCGGACGTTGGTGTTCATCACCCACGATTTTGCCGAAGCGCTGAAGCTGGCCGACCGGATCGCCATCATGAACGACGGAACCTTCGTGCAGGTCGGCACTCCGGTGGAGATTCTCACCAACCCGGCAGACGACTATGTGCGGGCGTTCACTCAAGACGCCCCGGTGGCCAAGGTCTTGCAGGCCTGCACGCTGATGCGTCCCCTCGATGGTGCCGCTATCGACCCGGGGTGGCCGCTGGTCTCGATGACCACGCCGCTGGAGGCCGTGCTCCCCCACTTGCTCGGGTCCACCTCTCCTGTGGTGGTCTGCGATGAGCAACAAGCGCCGGTTGGAGTGTTGCGCGGGGAAGACGTAGCCGGTGTTCTTGTTGAGAACCGCGGATGACGGCGGTAGACGAGGTCCGCACCAGAGCCGCTGGGCTTCGCACTGCCCCTGAGCACCGTCTAGCCCGCTTCATCTTGGCCGTAGGCACAATCGTGGTGCTGGTCTTGGTGTTCCGGCTGTTCACCAATTTCGGGATCTTTCCCGTTTCCTGGGACATCGAGCTGGCCGATCCCATTGACCGGGCCCGGCGATGGCTGATCAACAACCAGACTTCTCACTGGCTGTACACCGTTTTTCTGAATCCGATCACCGACGCCATCGACTGGGGCATCCGCCGGTTGGAGTCGATCCTCAAGTGGTTCCCGTGGTTCTCCTACCCGCTGTTCACCGGGCTGGGCCTGTGGTGGACCCGGGGGCGGATCGCCGGGGCGCTGGGGTTGGCGAGTGTCGCGCTCATCGGGGTTGTAGATCTCTGGGCGGAGTCCTTCGCCACCCTGGCGCTGATGAGCGTGTCGGTACTCATCTCAGTGATAATCGGCATTCCGCTGGGCATTGCGGCCTGGCGCAACGAGTCGGTGGCCCGGGTTGTGCGTCCCACTCTGGACGCCATGCAGACCATGCCGGGGTTCGTCTACCTCATCCCCTTCGTGCTGCTGTTCGGGTTCGGACGGGTGCCGGCCTTGATCTCCACAGTTATCTTCGCCTTGGCGCCGGTGGTGCGCCTTACCGAGGTGGGCCTGCGCACCGTCCCCCAAGTCACCGTCGAGGCGTCGGAGATGTTCGGCGCCACTGAACGCCAGACACTCCGATTGGTCCGGCTCCCCCAGGCCCGTCCGGCCATCTTCGCCGGCATGAACCAAACCACCATGCTGGCCATGAGCATGGTGGTCATCGCCGCCTTCATCGGCGCCGGCGGGCTGGGCCAGGTGGTGCTTCGGTCCATGCAGAACATCGACGTGGGGAGGGCCTCTGAGGCCGGCATCGCCATCGTGATCATGGCCATCGTGCTAGACCGCTTCTCCACCGGGATCGTCACCGCTGATCCCGGCCGAGACGCCCGGGCCATGCGATGGCTGGCCGCCGCGGTTTCGGTGGTAGCGGTGATCGGGGGAATTCTCGGCCAAAACGAGTTCCCCGAGTCGTTGAACTGGCAATTCGCCCCGTATGTGAACGACGCCACCGATTGGGCCCGAGACAACCTCTACGACATCGCCAACTCGGGAATCGGGACCGGACCGTTCAGCGACTTCGTAACCCTGGAGTTTGTGACCCCGCTGCGCGAGCTGCTCTCGTCTGACATCCCATGGCCGGCCATGATCGGGATCGGGATGGCCTTAGGCCTGTGGGCCCGGGGAATCCGACTGGCCATCGGCATCGGTGCGGCTTTGTTCGCCATTGGATTCTTGGGCATGTGGGCGCTGTCGATGGACACCCTGGCCCAGACCCTCGTGGGCGTGGTCATCACCCTGGCGCTGGGCGTGCCGGTGGGCATCATGACCTCGCACAATGATCTGCTCCGCGCCGCCCTCAAACCGGTGCTGGACTTCTTCCAGACCATCCCCAGCTTCGTGCTGCTGGTTCCGGTGATCACCCTCTTCCACGTGGGGCGCATCCCGGGCATCATCGCCTCGGTGATCTATGCCTTCCCGGCCGCGGTCCACTACACCGACCTGGGGCTGCGCCGAGTGCCCGCGGAAATCCATGAGGCGGCCGAGAGCTTCGGCGCTACTCGCAGCCAGCGCCTGCGCCGGGTGGAGATGCCCCTGGCCGCTCCCGAGCTGATGGTGGCGGTGAATCAGGTGATCATGCTGATTTTGGCCATGGTGGTCATCGCCGGTCTGGTCGGTGGCGGAGGTCTGGGACTGGAGGCCGTTAGGGGGCTGCGGCGCAGCGACGCTGTGGGGCGGGGATTCGAGGCCGGCATCGCCATCGTGCTGCTGGCCAGCATCCTCGACCGCCTCACCCGGGCCATCGCCGACCGCCTCCGCCCACCGGCTGCGGTTTGAGCACCGCTGCCGGGCTGATCATCTAGATCAGCCGGCGTCCTCGATCCACGCCGCGGTGGCGGCAGTCTGCTTGGTGCCGTCGAAGGAGATGCGCTGGGTGGGCTCCACCTCGAGGATGACCCGTCGCGGGGAGTCCAAGAACCGGGCAAAATGGCCCTGCATGTCTTCATCACGATGTAGGGCGGCGGCCAGCTCCGGGTAGAACCAGGCCTTGGTCTCATCGTCGTCGTGCAATCGGCAGATGCCCTTGTAGGTCACTGTCTGCCTTTGGGGCACCCCCTTGGCGCCGGTGCTGGTCACCACCAGGCACACCCGGGGGTCTCGGCGCACCGCGGCGATGCGGGCCCGCTGGCTGGTGGCGGTGAGCCAGAACCGTCCGCGGCGCCAGATGAAGCTCATGATGACCCCCACTGGCCACCCCTCCTTGTTGGCCCAGATGAAGGTGCACTCGGTTTGGGCGGCCAGCATGGCCTCCTCGGCATCGGAGTCCAGCCACCACTCCGTCACGTCCTCGTAGTCTGCCGACCGCTTGGTGGATGGTTGTTCGTCGCTCATCGGTGCCTCCGCCCGCTCAGCCCTTGGCCATTGTTTGTACTTGGGATCGGGAGATCTTGCCCAGAGGGCTGCGGGGAAAAGCCTCCACCAGGCAGATCTCACTGGGAATCTTGTAGGAGGCGAGGTTGTCTCGGCACAGCGCGAGCAAGTCGTCTACCGCTAGTTCGACGCCCGCAGCCGGCTGCACAAATGCCACCACCACCTCGCCGAGGCGGTTGTCGGGTCGGCCCACCACGCAGCACTCGGCCACCCGGCTGTCGGCCCCCAGAACCCGCTCGATCTCGGCGGGGTAGATGTTGTTGCCGCCTCGGATGATCATCTGGCTGCGGCGCTCCACGATAAACAGCTCGCCGTCGGCGTCGAGCCGGCCCAAGTCGCCGGAGTGAACCATGCCGCCTCGCAGCGTCTCAGCCGACAGCTCGGGACTGCCCCAATAGCCCAGCATCGTCCGGTACACCCCGGCCCACGGGCCGTCGCGCCGGGGGCCAAAACAGATCTCCCCCACCTCTCCCACCGGCACGGGCCGATCATCGTCATCCAGCACCTGCACGTCGATGTGGGGCAGCGCCCGCCCGCAGCTTCCCTCGATGATCGGGCGGTCGGGGTCTTGGCGGGCCACCAGCGTGGGCCCCTCGGTGATTCCCAGGCTGGTGGCCGGTTTGACGCCGAATCGCTCCTCGAACAGGAGCTTCACCGACTCGGGCATCGCCGCGCCCCCCACTCGGGGCTTGGTGAGGGTGGCCAGATCGTCGGGATGCACTTCGGGATGAGTGAGCAGATCGTAGGCCACGGTGGGCACCACCGCGAAATGGGTGACCCCTTCTTGTTTGATCCATCGGGCCAGCGACACCGGATCGTGGCGATCGGCAATGGCGCAGGTGGCCAAGGCCTGGATGGTGGTCAGGCCGTGGAGAACCTGGAGGTTCAGAATGGTCAGGGGGTGGACGCACAAGAACACGTCGTCGGCGTCGTAGCTGCCCCGAGCCACGGCCACCGCCCCTTGCAAAAGGGCATTGTGCTGGCTGTGCATCACCCCTTTGGGGTTGCCGGTGGTGCCCGAGGTGTAGGCGATGGCGGCCAACCCCAAAGGGTCGCCCTCGGGCCACGGGTCCAGGGGATCCGCCCCAGCCACCCTCGTCCGCCACTCGTCCAGGGTTACGACCCGGGGCGCGCCCACGTCTTCGGCGGCATCGGCGGTGAGGTACAGCGAAGGCTCGCAGTCGTCGATCAGATAGCGCTTCTCGGGTGGGGCCAGCACGGTGTGAACCCCCACGAACACCGCGCCGTGGGCCCAGATGCCCATGAGCGCGGTCACAATGTCGACGTCGTTGGCCAGCGAAACCGCCACCCGGTCGCCGGCTCGCACCCCCAACTCACCCAAGGCAGCGGCGGTACGGGACACCTCGTCGGCCATCTCGGCATACGTCTGCCGTCCCCGGGCGCCCACCAAGGCTGCTTTGTCGGGCACTGCGGCCACTGCCCGTTCCAGCAGCGGACCCAGCGACAGGGGCTTGCTGAAGTCGATGGGGGGCACTTCCAGCACCGGCCCACTGTAGGCGGCGGGCTCGTTGAGCGGCCTCTATCCTCGGGCCATGAGCGCATACATCGCATTCGGCACCGGCAAAGTCCCCGAAGACCTGACCACCTACGGGGCTTGGGCCCGGCAAGTGGAGAGCTCGGGCTTCTCCATGGTGGTGGCGGGCGACTCCCAGTCGCTGTGGGCCGACCCCTTCCTCACCCTCTCCGTGGCCGCCAACCACACCGACAAGGCGCTGTTGGCCACCACGGTCACCAACCCCGTCACCCGCCACCCGGCGGCGGCCGCCTCCACCGCCATGGCGCTCCAGCAGATTTCCGGGGGGCGTTTCCGATACGGGATCGCCTCGGGCGACAGCGCCCTGCTCAACATCGGGGAGAAGCCGGCGACCGTGGACTACCTCCGTGACTACACCGCGGCGGTCAAGGCGCTCAGCAACCGGGAGACCGCCCGCTGGCAGGGCAAAGACCTGCACATGCGCTGGGGTCCGGCTCCGGTCCCGGTGTGGATCGCCGCGGAGGGGCCCCGCACCCAGTACATGGCCGGTCAGATAGCCGACGGGGTGATCTTGTCCAACAGCCTGCCCGCCGACGTGTGCGAGATCGTGCTGGGCAACATCGCCGAAGGGGCCCGCTCGGTGGGCCGAGACCCCGCCGAGGTGGAGGTGTGGTGGTTCGCCAACCTGCTGTTCGCCGAATCGGAGGAGGCCGGACTCGAGCAGATCAAGTTCCTCATCGCGGGCACCGCCAACCACGTGTACCGCTTCCACATGGACGGCAAGGGACTTCCCGAGGACATCAAGCCCCGGGTGGCCGCCATGATGGCCGAGTACGACAGCCGCCACCACGCCTTCGCCGACGGTGCCAACGTAAACGCCGGGCTGGCCGACAAGCACGGTCTCACCGAGTTCCTGGCCAGCCGGGGCACCATCGCCGGCCCCCCCGAATACTGCATCGACCGGCTCACTGAACTGGCCGAACGAGGGGTGAACAAAATGGTTCTGGCTCAGTTCATGGAGGACAAAGAAGGCTGGATGCGCACCTTCGCCCAGCACATCGCCCCCGTGTTCTGCTGAATTGAGGCCTGCCATTTAAGACCGCTTCAGGAGCCTAAGAGATTCCATTAGGAGGCTCTTGCCAGGGCACTGTTTGTTAGTTATGCTTACAAACTAGTGAGAGGGGCCTCAGACTCCCGGCTGCTGCGGCTGTTGAATGGGCAGCGCATCGTCGATGCCATGTTCGATGCCGCCCCCCAGGGAATCTCTCGAGCAGACATCGCTCGTGTGACGGGGCTGTCCAAGCCCACCGTCTCCAACCTGGTGGCCGATTTGGAATCATCGGGGTTGATACGCCTGGCCGAAACGCCGACTACATCGGGAAACGTCGGCCGGCCGGCCATGCTCTACGAGTTTGTGCCCGAGGCAGGGTTCGTAGTGGCCGCCGATATCGGCGCCACCAAGATCATCGTCGGCATCGCCGACCTCTTGGGAACAGTCGTCGCCGAACAGGAACTGGAGACCGGCCCAAACGCTGACACCGCGCTCAATCGGGTCGCGGAAACAGCACACCAGATGCTGTCAGGGATCGGTGGTCGAGCCGGATCGGCCTGCATCGGCGTCCCCGGCATCTACCGCCCGGCTTCTGACAGCGTCGAACAGGCGCTGAATCTTCCGGGTTTCGAGGGCCTGCGAGTACGGGCGAAACTGGAAGAGCTCCTCAACATGGATGTCCACGTGGACAACGATGTGAATCTGGCGGCACTGGCCGAAGCCGACCTGGACATCGACCAAACCAACTTTGTGGCCATCTCGATCGGTACCGGAATCGGAATGGGCATCATCGTGGGCGGAGAGCTGTACCGGGGGGGAACCGGAGCAGCCGGGGAGGTGGGATCGCTGGTCCTTCATGGCTCCCCCGCCGATTCAAGCGCCCCCCTCATCCTGGAGGATGTCTCGTCGGCACCCGCCATCCGCAAGCAATTCGGGCAGGCCGCCGAATCGGGGTACGCGACTGAACTGCACGGCAGTGCCGATGTTCCGGAGATTTTCGACGCGGCCGCTCAGGGCGACCCGGCAGCCGTACATGTCTTGGAGGACTCGGCCGAAGCCATGGCGACCGCCGTCATGCACGTGTGTCTTCTCATCGATCCAGAGCGGATTGTCCTAGGCGGCGGTGTGGGCGCCAACCCCCTATTCGTGGAAGCTGTCAACGCCGAGCTGCGTAGACGGCTATCCCAGCCGGTGGAGGTCTTTGCCTCAACGCTCGGGCGGCGAGCCACGTTTCTCGGAGCGGTGGCACGGGCGCTCGACGAGCTGCACGAGACGCTGGTAACCGACACGCTGGGGCGCCCGCGATGACCCCCGAGGCCGTCGCCGAGTACGTGGATGCCGACGCGGTGGTCGATCTCCTTCAGGAGGCCATCGGCATTCCCAGCGTGACCCCTCACGAAGAGGACTTCGCCCGGTGGGTACACGACCAACTAGATGACAACGCCTGGGACCACAGACAGCTCGCTCCCTTTGACGACACCCGAGCCAACGTTTACGCCGGTGTCGGCCATGGGCGCCCATCACTGGTCTTGGCGGGACATCTCGACACTGTCCACGCTGACGACTGGACAAAGCACTGGGCTGGAACCGAGCGGGCCAACCCCTTTGCCGCTTCGATCATCGGCCAGGAGATCTGGGGCCGAGGGTCTGCCGATCAGAAAGCCGGCATCTGCGCCATCTTGGAAGCACTCCGGGCGATCCATCGGTCTGGTTGCCAGCCAAAAGGATCGGTGACTGCGCTTTTCGTTAGCGACGAAGAATCAGGCCAACCTGGCAGCGGCGTTTCCGCCGGGATGAAAGCGGCATTGGCAGATGGAGCAGTCCAACAAGACCAACTGCCGGACTTCCTTATCTACACCGAGCCCACAACTTCGGCCATCTACACCGCGCAAATGGGCTTCCTCATCGCCGACATCGCACTGACCGGACAGTCGGCGTACTTCGGACGACCGGAACTGGGAGTGGACGCCTTGAAGGCTGGCCATCACCTTCTCACCGCTCTTTGGGAGCACTCCGACGACCTCCGCGCTCAACCAGCACATCCGTTGATTGGGGAAGCATTCCTGCTCGTTACTGAAGTCCGATCCGGTGAGAGCATCGCGGTGCCCGGGCGGTTCGATCTGTCTTTGATCCGCAAGGTCCTTCCCCGCGAGAGCCTTGACGCAGCGGCGCAATCCATCCGAGACATCACCGCCCAGGTGGCCGCAGATCACGGTGTCGAAGCTTCGGTGAAGTTCACCGCCCCCCGGGACCACCCAGTTGGGGGCACACCCGACGAAACCCCGACTGACCATCCCGCGGTGCAAACCCTGGGTGCGTCCATCGCTGCGACCACCGGTGATGAGCCTCGTATTGAGGCTGCGCCATTTTGGTCAGAGAAGTCGTTCCTCTCCGCCATCGGCGTGCCCGGTGTGTACTTCGCGCCCGGAGACATTTCGAACGCCCACACACCGTTCGAGCGCGTGGAGATTGACGAACTCGTAGCCGCCACCCGCACCTTGGCCCATTTCGTGGCGTCGTGGTGCGGACTCAAACCAGCCCCAACCACCTAAATGCCCAACCACCAATTGAAAGAGGAGAAACCCATGCAACCCCGAAAGAAATCGCGATGGCTCGTATTGGGCGCACTGCTCGCCGTCTTCGTTCTCCTGGCCGCAGCTTGCGGCAACGACGACGATGACAGCGGTAGCGACCCCACTGCCGCACCCGCAACCGCCGCGCCCACTGCGGCACCCGAACCGCCTGACGAACCCGAGCCCGACCCCGAGCCTGAGCCCGAGCCCACCGAGGAAGAGGCCCCAGCCATGGAAGCCCCGGTGACCCAGGGGCCGAATGGCGAGACGGCCAGCCCGTCAGGCGACATTGTCCTAACGGCCGATGAGCTGGCCCGGATTCAAGAGGGTGGCTATACCGCTGCCCTTCTCTGGCACATCTCCGGCGCGTTCACCGACGCGGTGAGCCAGGGGGCTCGGGACGCCTTTGCCGAGATGGGCATCGAGGTGGTGGTCGAAACCGAGGCCGGCTTCGACGCGGCCCAGCAGGCCAACGACGTCGAAACCGCCATGGCGTTGAGCCCCGACATCATCCTCAGCCTCACCATCGACCCGGTCTCGGCTGCGGAGGGCTTCCGGCCCGCCGTCGATGCCGGTGTGCAGCTCGTGTTCTTGTCCACGACCCCGGAGGGGTATACCCAGGGCCAGGAATTCGTGGGCGTGGTGACCGACGACCTCGCCGCCATGGGCATCGCCGCCGCCAACCTGCTGGGCAACGCCCTAGGCGGTGAAGGCGAGATCGGCTACATCTTCCACGATGCCCCGTTCTACGTGACCAACCAGCGCGACCAGGCGTTCAAGGCTTGGATCGAGATCAACTTCCCGGGGATTGAGATTGTGGCTGAACAGGGTCTGGCCGACCCGGCTGCCGCAGAGGACATCGCCTCCGCCATGCTGACCCGCAACCCGGGCCTCGATGGCATCTACGCCCCGTGGTCGGCCGGACCGGCCGATGGCGTGCTGGCTGCCTTGCGGGCCGCGGGGGCCAGCGACGTGGCGGTTGTGACCATGGACCTAGACACGAACGTCTCGCTCGACCTTGTGGAGGGCGGCAACATCGTGGGCATCGCGGCTGATGAGGCCTACGAGATTGGCCGGACAATGGCCACCGAGGGGGCCTACGGCCTGCTCGGGAAGCAAACGCCCCCGTTCGTTGTTGTCCCTGCTATCGAGGTAACCGCAGACAACATCGTCGAGGCATACCAGGTGTCGCTGGCCGCCGATCCGCCGCAAGAGGTGCTTGACGCCCTCGGCGGCTAAACCTGAACAGGTGATTCGGAAGTCGATCAGCAAACAGGCCCCGACCGGTCTCCCCTCCCCGGTCGGGGCTTGGATCGACCGCTCTCGACATGACGGCGGGCTGCGCCAGTACGTCGTCTACCTGGCCTTCGCGCTGATCCTGGCCACGTTCAGCATCATCTTGCACGACGACGGGTTCCTCAGCTCCTCCAACCTGCTCAATATCGGTAGGCAGGCCGCACCAATTGCGGTGATGGCGGTGGGGATGGCCTTCGCTCTTGCCGCAGGCGAGATCGACCTCTCGGTTGGCTCGGTGGTGGCGCTGTCGTCCCTAGTGGCGGCGGAACTAGTAGGCAACTATGGATTCCTGGCCGGCGCGCTGGCCGCGCTCGGGGCATCGGCACTAGTGGGGATGGTGAACGGGCTCATTTCGGTGAAGGTGCGAATCCCGTCCTTTCTGGTCACCCTGGGAATGCTGGGCATCATCAGCGGGATAGCCCGCAATTGGAACGACTTGCAGTCGCTCCCCATTCGCAACGACCGGTTCAGCGGGATATTCGGCGCGGGGGGTCTGGGTCCCGTCTCCTCGCTTCTCATCTGGATCGTCATTGTCGGAGCACTCGGGCACTTTGCACTGAACCACCTGCGCTGGGGACGCCATGTGCTGTCCACCGGTGCCGACCGAGACGCGGCCAACGCAGTCGGAATCAACACAGCTCGGGTCAAGATCTCCGCGCTGGTGGTCAGCGCGACCGCGGCAGGCTTCGCCGGGATTCTTCTCGCCGGTCGCCTCAGCATCGGCCGCCATGATCTTGGAGAGGACTATCTGCTCACCGTTATCGCCGCGGTGGTGATCGGCGGAACGAACTTGTTCGGCGGTCGGGCATCCATTCTCGGAGCTGTCACCGGTGCCCTAATCATGGCCATGCTCAACAACGGCCTCATCCTCATGGGGCTGGAGGTGGCCGACCAGCTCATTGCCCGGGGTGTGATCATCATCTTGGCCGTGGCCCTGAGCATGCGAGAAGCCAAGGAGGCCTGAAGGTGTTCCTGAAATCGCTGCTGGACAAGAACCCCGCCTTTGTGGAGGCGGTTGTAGCTCTGCATCAGGCCGGTGCCATCCCTGCCAACAGCTTCGCGTTGGACCTCGACGCCATGGCCGCTAACACCTCGCATCTCATGGATGAGGCGAGGGCCCTTGGGCTGAGCGTGTACGCCATGACCAAGCAGGTGGGAAGGGCGCCGGGAGCACTCGAAGCGATCTCCGCCGCGGGGGTGGACGGCTATGTGGCGGTGGACATGGCCTGTGCCCGGCCGATTGCCGCCCACGGGCACAATCTCGGACACCTCGGACATCTCGTGCAGGTGCCCGCGGCCGAAACCAGCGAAGCCGCGACCATGCAACCCGACTACTGGACGGTGTTCTCGCCCAACAAAGCGGCAGAAGTCTCGGCTGCGGCTGCCCACCTCGGACGGGTCCAAGATTTGCTGGTGCGGGTGTTCGCTCCCGGCGACGAGTTCTACTCGGGCCACGAGGGGGGCGTCCCGCTCGAAGAGTTGCCCAAAGTGCTCAACCACATCAGCGACCTGCCCGGGGTCCGATTCGCCGGCCTCACCACGTTCCCGGCGCTGCTGTTCGACCCGGACAGCGGCGGCGCGCGCACCACTCCAAACATGGTCACCCTGGCCAGGGCCGCGGAAACCGCTCGGCGGCACGTTGGCCACGAGAACCAGGCGATGCCCCAAATCAACGCACCGGGCACCACATCGACGGCAGTGCTGGCCCAGCTTGCCGAGGCCGGCGCCACGCAAGTGGAACCGGGCCATGGACTCACCGGAACCACTCCCCTGCATGCGGTTCGCAACCTGCCCGAACAACCCGCGGTCTGCTATGTCAGCGAGATCGCCCACATCCATCAGGGCGTCCCGTTCTGCTTCGGCGGTGGCCTCTACATCGATCCCGTATTCGGCGACTACCAGACCACCGCCGTCGTTGCCCGCGATCCCAGCGATGCAGGAACCAAGCCCATGCCCGTGGACATGCCCGACCCTGCGGCCATCGACTACTACGCCAAGCTGACGCCTGAATCGGGTCGCACGGTTAGCGAGGGCGACACCGTGGTCTTCGGCTTCCGCATCCAAGCCTTCGTGACCAGGGCATTTGTCGTCTGCGTGGCCGGTGTGAGGTCGGGAGCGGCATCGGTTGCCGGTGTCTGGGATGTGCTGGGCAACCCGGTGGCCTGGAAGGGCGAGCGATGAGCAAAGGCCCCGCGTTGGTTGCTTATGGGATCTCGAAGTCGTTTCGGGCGGTGCAAGCCCTCGACGACGTGTCCATTGAGCTCCACCATGGTCGCGTCACCGCCTTGTTGGGCGATAACGGTGCCGGAAAATCGACCCTGGTGAAGTGCATCTCCGGTCTCTACCAACCCGACGCGGGTCGCATATTCGTTCAGGGGTCAGAGCACCGCATCAGCTCCTCCCGTCATGCGCGAGAACTGGGCATCGAGACAGTTCATCAATCGCTGTCGGTGATCGACCCGCTTGATGTGGCGGAAAACCTCTTCTTGAATCGAGAGCACACCCGGGGGGGATGGTTGGGTGCCCGCATCGGCCTGCTCGACAAACGGCGCATGCGCAAGGAATGCGCAGACACGCTCGCTCGTCTCGACATTCGAATTCCCTCGCTTCGGCGATCGGTTGGCTCGCTTTCCGGTGGGCAACGCCAGGCCGTCGCCATTGGCCGGGCAGTTTCCTGGGGCCAGCAGATCGTCTTGCTCGATGAGCCTGCTGCCGCCCTCGGCGTCGAGCAGACCCAGCGAGTTCTGGATCTCATCATCAACCTGCGTGACCAAGGGGTAGCGGTACTGCTCATCACCCACAACATGGACCGGGTACTGGCAGTTTGCGACCAGGCAGTCGTGCTCTACCAAGGCCGGATATGCGCTGAAGTGGACGTGGCCGACGTCACGAAAGACGACCTGGTGTCATACATAACCGGGGCCCGTAGCGCCGGCTGAAGCGCCGGAGTCTGGTTGTGAAGGTCTTCATCGCGGCTGATGCCGCAGAAGCTGCCGACAAAGCAGCCGACATTGTGGAAAACATCGTTCAGTCGAGACCTCGGCCGCACCTCGGGATGGCGACCGGTAGCACCATGGTCGGCGTCTACCAATCGCTAGTCGATCGGTGCCAGACCGGGGGGCTCAGTTTTGCTGAAACGTCCATCTACTTGCTCGACGAGTACGTTGGCCTCGACTCCGACCATCCGCAGGCATTCCGAAACGTGATCAGGGCAAATCTCGCCGACCTCGTCGACCTGGGAGATGACGCATTGTTCGGGCCCGACGGGAGCTCATCCGACCTCGAGGCCGAGGCTCAGCGCTACGAGCAGCTGGTCTCTGAGGCCTGCATCGACATCCAACTTCTCGGTATCGGCGGCAACGGACACATCGCCTTCAACGAACCAGGCGCTTCATTCGAAGGGCCGTCAAGCGTCGTCACGTTGAGCGAGAAGACCCGGCGGGACAATGCCCGGTTCTTCGCCTCGATTGACGATGTCCCCCGCCAAGCGATAACTCAAGGAATCGGAACCATCTTGCGAGCAAGAAAGGTCCTCCTCATCGCCCTCGGCACCCGCAAATCCCGCCCGGTCCGCGATGCCCTGGAAGGCCCGTTGTCAAAGGAGACTCCGGCCTCAGCAATCCAATTGCATCAGGACGTCTCCGTCGTTCTCGACCGCGAGGCTGCCACGCTCTTATCGACTCGGAGACCCAACCGCTGACAGACTGCTACACCAAATCGAGCCCGCCGCACCAGACCGAGCCAGCTACACCAAATCCAGTAGATGGCCTAGGCGCTGCTGTTTGGTGCGGAGGTAGTCCACGTTCTCACTTCTGGGGGGAATCACCAGGGGTACCCGGCGGGCAATCTCCAGTCCGAAGGAGGCCAAGCTGTCGAGTTTGGTGGGGTTGTTGGTCATCAGCGCCGCTCGCGTTACCCCCAGGTCGGCCAGGATGGCCGCTCCGACGCCGTAGGTACGGTCGTCCACCGGTAGGCCGAGTTCCAGATTGGCGTCTACCGTGTCCCGGCCCTCGTCTTGAAGGGCATAGGCCTGAAGTTTGTGCCCGATGCCGATGCCCCTTCCCTCATGGCCCCGCATGTACACCAGCACGCCAGTGCCGCGGGCCGCGATGGCGTCCATAGCCGCCTGAAGCTGAGCCCCGCAGTCGCAGCGCCACGAGCCGAACACATCCCCGGTGAGGCATTCGCTGTGCACCCGTACCAAGACCTCGTCGACGCCCGTTATATCGCCGAGGGTGAACGCCACATGCTCCACGCCGTCGTCCATCGACTCGAAGGCGTGGCAGGCGAATCGACCCCATCTCATAGGCACCTCGGTGGTGGCTACCAGTCTTATCTTTGGTTGGTGTCTCATTAGCTGGCCCAGACAGTACCCCTGCCAGCAGCGAAACTGGCAGCCCAAGCAACATACGCTTCTCCTATGCGATTCGGGGTGATGATGCAGACCACCGACCGGTCGATGTCGCCGGTGCGCCTGGCCCAGGAAGCAGAGGCCCGGGGCTACGCCTGCATCTACCTGCCCGAGCACACCCATATCCCCACCAGCCGGCGCACACCTCCACCCACCGGTGAGGAAGTGCTGCCCGAGACCTACGTGCGCACGCTGGACCCCTATATCGCTTTGGCGGCCTGCGCCCAGGCCACCAATTCCGTGGGCCTGGGTGTAGGGGTAGCCCTGCCCGCCCAACACGACCCCATCACGTTTGCCAAGCAGTGCGCCACCCTCGATTGGATGAGCGGGGGCCGCCTGGTGCTGGGCGTGGGCTACGGCTGGAACCACGAGGAGATGGAGAACCACGGCGTCGACGTGGGCCGCCGCCGTGCCCGAGTGCGAGAGCACATGCTCTGTGCCCAAGCGCTATGGGGCAACGAGGTCGCCGAGTTCCACGGGGAGTTCGTAAACATGGAGCCCTCGTGGAGCTGGCCCAAGCCCGTCCAGCAGCCCCGCATCCGCACCATCATCGGCGCCGCACCCGGCCCCACCACGTTCGCCCACATCGCCGAGTTCGGCGACGGCTGGATGCCCATCGGCGGCGCCGGAATGCGAGGCGCTCTCGCCGATTTGGGCGAGGCCATGGCCGCCGCGGGGCGGAGCATCGACGAGTTGGAGCTGGTCACCTACGGCACCCACCCCGACCCCGGAAAACTGGTCTACTACCAGGACATCGGCATCACCGAGGTGGTGCTGCGGTTTCCCCACGGCGGTTCAGCCGACGAGGTGCTGCCGGTGCTCGACGACTACACCCGCTGGATCGACGAGTTCGGGTAAAAGAGTTATTCGTCACCGATTTCCAACACGGTGCGGACTACGCCGCCGGTGTCCAGCTCATCAAGAGCAGCAGTGACGTCGTGCAGGGGGCGGTGCTGGGTGATCAGCTCATCCAGCAGGAGCTCACCGGATCGGTAGAGGTCGAAGATCCACGGAAAGTCCCGAGCGGGCGAGGAGTTGCCGTACATGCTGCCGGTGAGCGCCTTGCCGAAGTAGATCTCGGTGGCATCGATGTGGAATGGGGTCCCCGCGGGCGGCCCGCCCACCATCACGGCCAAACCGCCCATGCCGATGGAGTTCCAGGCGTTCATGTAAGTGGCCCCGGAACCGATCACCTCGAAGGCGTAGTCGGCCCCTCGACCTCCGGTCATCTCCATTACCGCGGCCACCGGATCGTCGTCGGACGCGTTCAAAGTATGGGTGGCGCCGAACTTCTCGGCCAGGGCCAGCTTGTCGGCCAGCAGGTCTACCGCCACGATCTCCGCTGCGCCCATGAGGCGACAGCCCTGGATGACGTTGAGGCCGACACCGCCGCAGCCGTAGACCACGCAGGTACTCCCCCGGCGGACCTGGGCGGTGTTGACCGCCGACCCCACCCCGGTGGGCACGCCGCAACCCACCAGGCAGGCCACGTCCAATCCAACATCGTCGGGCACTCTCACCGCCTTGGAGAAGTGAACCACGGCGTGCTCGGCAAACGAACCCACCGTGCAGAACGAATGATGGATCTCGCCGTCTTTTTCAAAGCGATGGCCACCGTCGTAGTAGGTGCCGATGGGGAATGCGGGCAGCACCTGGCAGCGGTTGGCGAAACCGGCGGCGCACGACCGGCACCGCCCGCAACTGGCCACCAGCGACAGCACCACCCGGTCGCCGGGCTTGACCCCGGTGACCCCATCCCCCACATGCTCCACTACCCCGGCCCCTTCGTGGCCCAAGATCATGGGGGTCTCCCACTCGCGGGTGCCGTGGTACACGTTCAGGTCGCTGTGGCAGATCCCGCTGTGGGTGATCCGCACCAGCACGTCTTGGGGCGCCAGATTGCAGATGTCCAATTCGACGATGTCCAGCGGGACATTCGGCTCCCGATACACCGCAGCCCGAGTCTTCATCGATTCGCCTCCCAAAAGCCGCCGTCTCCGCAGCCCTCACAACGGTACTTGTCGCCAGCCGGTGGAGTTCTCCTACCGCCCCGCCGGTCAGTCGGAGCCGAGATCGAGACCGGCGAAGCCGTTGGATCGGACCACCGTGAAGGCCCAGAACACGGCCAGCAATCCGCCATAGAGCAAAAGCACGAACCGCATCGACACGAGATCGCCCAGGAATCCGCCGATCAGCGAGCCGATCGGCAGCCCGGACAGCACCGACATCAGCCACACCGACATCACCCGGCCTCGATACTGCTCATCTACCTGCACTTGCAGGGCGCTGTTCACCGTGACCCCGTGGGCCATGTGGGCCGCACCGAACACGAAGTAGCCCAGCAATCCGAATGCCAACCACGGAGTGGCCCCCACGGCCAGCACTCCCAAGGCGTACACCCCGACGGCGGCCATCTCGATCCGGGAGCGAAGGTGGCGGTCGCCGAAATTGGTGACGTACAAGCCCACCATCAGCGATCCGAAGCCGAAGGTGGCGGTGAGCCAGCCCAAGCCGCCATCGCCGAGGGCGAACACGTCGTCGGCCACGCTGGCCACCAATGCGAAGGCGAAGACCGCTCCGACGCTGGCCACGATGAACGAGGTGAGCATCACCAAGCGCATGGCGGGACGACGCCTGACGTAGTCCAAGCCATGGCGGAACTGCAACCAGAACGGCTCTTGCTCAACCGGTTCCGCGGCCCGCAGCCTCATCGGAGCCATCATGGCCAGACCCAGGGCGAAGCCCACGATGGTCACCGCGAACGCCGGTCCCGGACCCCAATAGAGCAAGGTGAGCCCGGCCAATGCCGGCCCCAGCGCCCGCCCGGCGGTGAACGACAGCGACACGAAGCGCACCGCCGACAGAAGGTCTTCGGGCGGCACCAACAGCGCGGTCATCGCCTGGGTGGGCGCCCACTGGAATCCCGAGGCCACCCCCACCACCACCTGGATGCCGATCATCAGCCAAGGGGTGAGGAGGTCGGCGGCGAACAGCGCCAAGAATGCCGCCGAGCAGGCCAGCTGGGTGAAGAACGACCCGAACAAGAGGGCCTTGCGGCTGATCCGATCGCTCCAGATGCCGGCCACTGGGGTCATGAACAGCGACGGGATCAGCACCGCAAACGCCGAGCTGCCCACCCAGGCATTCGAGTCGGTCAGCTCGTTCATGTAGAAGGGCACAGCCAACGACTGCATGAACTGCCCGGTAGTGGCGATGGACACGCCGATGAAGAAGAGCAGAAACGAGCGATGGGACAGGGCGCGGAGCGCGGAGGGTTGATCCGACACGATCAGCCGACAGTACTTGCCCGCACGATGAATCTGGTCGTTCGATTCCAGTGTGGGAACATCGGCCAGTGCCCCAGGATGAGCGACAGCCCGTGTTGGTCCGCAATCGCCACGGTAGCGGGGCGTTTCGCCGACGGCTGCGCATCATCGCCCCCGACGACCAGACCGTGGTTGTGGGACTCGAAGACGACATGCACCACTATGAGGCTGCGCTCAACCACGACGGGCGCCGCATCACCGAGGCGTCCGCCGCCGGGCCCCGGATGCCCTGGGAGCCGTGCTCGGGGGCGCTTGACCAGTTGCAGCTCCTGGTTGGATGCCCGCTGACCAGCTCCGCGGCCGAAGTATTCGCCTGGACCGATGTTCGCCAGCAGTGCACCCATCTCTACGACGCGGCCGTCCTCGGAGTGCTTCACGCCGCCCGGGGGGAAACCGGCACCCGCCAGTACGACGCCACCGTCCCCGACTGGGACCAGCCACCGTTCGACGCCTGGATCGAGCGAGACGGGGTAGAGGTGCTCCGTTGGACGATGGCCAAGACTCTGGAAATCGAGTCCCCCGAACCCTTCTCCGGCCGCCAGATCAAGGGTGGGTTTGTGCGCTGGTGCGAGCAGGCACTCACCCTTGAGGCCGCCGAGGCCGCCTGGGTGCTCCAGCGCACCGTGTGGCTGTCGGGTGCCCGCCGGGTAGAGCTGGAGGACTGCGAAGACGCCATCGTCTCCGGGCTGGTTCCAAGCGTTTGCTGGACCTCCCAGCCCGAGCGCTACAACTCGGCTTTCCGCCGCCGGGGAACGCTGCGCGACCACGGCCCCAGCGCCGACGGGATGCTTGTGGACATGCCAACCCGCTGGCCGCAGCTCCACAACACCTGAGAGACTCGAAGTTATGGCTCTGCAAGAACCGGAGGAGGGATTGTTCGCTGAGCAGTTCCAGTCCATAACCGGGAACATCGGGCGGGCCATCATGGGCAAGTCCGACGTTCTGGATTTGGCAGTGACTTGCCTGCTGGCCGAGGGGCACTTGCTGATCGAGGACGCCCCCGGCGTCGGCAAGACCAGCCTGGCCAAGGCCTTGGCGATCACCGTGCAGGCCGAGTTCGGGCGCATCCAGTTCACCCCCGATCTGCTGCCCTCCGATGTCGTAGGGGCCACCATCTGGAACCGTGCGGCCAACACGCTGGACTTCCAGCCCGGGCCGGTGTTCTCCGGCATTGTGGTGGCTGACGAGATCAATCGGGCCTCACCGAAAACCCAGTCGGCTCTGCTGGAGGCCATGGCCGAGCGACAGGTAACCGTCGATGGAACCACTCATCCTCTCCCCCGGCCGTTCATGGTGATCGCTACCCAGAATCCACTGGAGCACGAGGGCACCTACCCTCTGCCCGAGAGCCAGCTCGACCGCTTCTTGATGCGGGTTGAGGTGGGATACCCCTCGAGGCAGGCCGAGCTAGACATCCTCGACGCCCACGGCACCGCCAATCCGCTGGACTCCCTTCGCCCCGCGCTCGACCCGCAGGCCGTCAATGCGCTGGCCGACCACGCCGGCGCGGTATTCACCGCTCCGGGCATCAAGCGCTATCTGGTGCAGATCGCCAACGCCACCCGAGATCACCCCAGCCTCATCTTGGGCATGTCCACCCGGGCCACCCTCGCTCTGCAACGGGCCAGCCGGGTCCGAGCTGCATCCCAAGGGCGCGACTATGTGCTTCCCGATGACATAAAGCAGCTGGCCGTTCCGGTCTTGGCCCACCGACTGCTGCTGAACCCCCAAGCCCGGGCCCGGGGCACGCCACCGGCCCAGATCGTGGACGAGGTCATGGGCTCGGTTCCAGCCCCGGTCGACTAGCTTCTCCCCACCGTGCTCACCCCCTCAGGTTGGCTGCTCCTGATCGGATCGGCGTTGCTGGTGGCGGCGGGACGGATCTTCGGCTCCGATGAACTGCTAGCAGTGGGCATCGCCGGGATGGCGGTGGCGATCCTGTCGATGGCATTCGTCAGAGTCCGCCAGCCGCTGCGGGTGGTTTCCCGCTCACTGCAACCCCAGGAGGCACACGTTGGCGACGACTGCCAGGTGAGGCTGGAGATGGCCAACTCCGGCCGATTTCGCACCCCGGTGTTGCGCCTGGCTGACCACATCTCGTTCACCACCAAGCGCTCAACCAGATCCTTCCGCTCCCCCGAGCTGCTGGTGGCACCAGTGCGAACTGATGAGGGGTTGACGGTTGCCTACCGGCTCCCTACCGAGGAGCGGGGCCAAGTCAGCGTGGGGCCGCTTGCGGTTACGGTGTCCGACCCGCTGGGCATGTCAGCTCGCCGATACCAGCTCGGCGGCCAGGCCGAGGCCCTGGTCTACCCCGCGATGTACCCCATCGGGCCGCCGACCCGCCTGCCGGGAAGCTCGTTCGACGCCGTCCGGCGCAGCCCCATGGCCCAAAGCGGCGAGGAACTCTACGGCCTGCGCCCGTTCCAGAGGGGCGACGACCCCCGTCGCATCCACTGGCGCTCGTCGGCCCACCACGACGAGTTGATCGTGCGCCAGTTTGAGGAGTTCTCCCACACCCACACCACTGTCTTGCTCGACACGCGGAGCGCGCAGTTGGGGACCGATGCTGCCAGCCAGCGGTTCGAGGCCATGGTCTCGGCCGCCGCCAGCATCTGCCGGGCCAGCCAAAGTCGCGGAGATCAGATCCGCTTGACCACCACCGCGGACTTCGACAGCGGCTTTGGCGCCGACTCCGCCCACCTGTACAAGATCTACGAGCACTTGGCCCTGGTCAGCCCCGACATCGGAAGCCTGATCAGCGCGGTCGAGCAGCTTGGGCGAGAGCACGGCGGGGGCCTCATAGTGACGCTGGCCGCCGCTGTCGACGGCACCGAACCCGGGTCCCTGGTGCCCTTGGGCTCCCAATTCAGCTCCAAGACTGTGGTGTTGTTCGCCGAATCCGAGCCGACCCGGCCGGAGCCGCGGCCGCGCCAGTTCATCCCCGGAACGACTGTGCTGATGGTGGACGAGGCCACGAGCTTCACCGAGGCGTGGTCGGCCCACACGGCCACCGGCGATGAGCCCTCAGCCTTGCCCGGCCCAACCGCAACAAGCACCACCGGGCACCGCCCATGACCGCTCCCCGGGTTTCAAGCGGCTGGGAAACCGCCTTGGAGGCCGCGGGGCCGATCCTTACCGCGGCCACCGCCTTCAGCCTCATCCGGGTCTTCGAGGGCAACGAGTGGGTCTTGCCCGTGTTCATCGCGGCAGCCGCCGGTCATCTTCTGGCGTTGTTCATCCGCCGCATCGGCTGGGGAATGCTGGTTTCCTCTGTGGTGGCGGTTGTCGGCCTGGCGTTGACGGTTACCTGGACCGTCTATTGGGACACCGCCTTCTGGGGACTGCCCGCCCCGGACACCCAGACGGCTTTAGCCGACGATCTGGAGCAAGCCTGGACCAACTTCGGCGAGCTCAGCCCCCCTGTAGACCCGGTCGACGGATTCGTCGTGAGCGCCATGGCGGCAGTGTGGCTGCTGGCGCTCTTCTACGACTGGACGGCGATGAGGATGCGGACCTTGTTCGAGCCCATGGTGCTGCCGATCGTCGCCATTGGTTTCACCGGCCTGGTGGGCACCGACGAGCGCCGTGTTCTCACCATCGGCTTGTTCACCGCAGCTCTGCTGCTGTTTGCCACAACCCACCGGGTGGTAGCCCGCACCGCCGGGGCCGTTTGGCTGGGGGGCGAGGGCCGGGCGGTGAGCGGCCGACGGACGCTGTTGGGCGGAGGCGCGGCCATCGCCGCGGTGGCCTTGGCCGGGGCGCTGGCCGCAGGACCAGTCCTGGGCAGCAACGACGACCCAGTGATCGACTTGAGCGAGGCCGTCGAGCGGGGCCGGAGACCCTCGGGGAGAGTGGTGATCAGCCCGCTGGTGGACATCAGGGGCAGACTGGTGGGTCAGGCCGACACCGTGATGTTCCGGGTGAGAGCAGAGGAGAGGTCGTATTGGCGCCTCACCGCCCTTGACGAGTTCGACGGGCAAGTGTGGACGTCGCGGGCCGACTACGCCGCCCGTCCGACGCGGCTGCCGTCGCTGTTCCAGTCGGGGTCCAGCGTGGAGGAGTCGGTGCAGGAGTTCAGCATCGAACAGCTCGGCGCGGTCTGGCTGCCCGCGGCATTCGAACCCCGGTCGGTGGTCTCAGAGACCATAGACATCAGCTATGAGCCCTCGTCCTCAACGCTAATCGTCGGCCGCTCCCTGGCCAGCTCCAACGATCTCTCCTACACCGTCACCTCTGCTCTGCCCCGATTCGACCCCGAGGCGCTCAAGACCATCCCCTTCGATGCCGCTGTGGAATCACCGGCCGACTCCTATCGGTCGCTGCCGTCGGACTTCAGCGACCGGGTGCGGGAACTGGCCGACCAGCTCACCGAAGGAGCCGAATCGGGCTACGAGAAGGCTCTGGCCCTCCAGGGTTTCTTCCGCAGCGGGGGCTTCGCCTACGACGCCAACGTGGCCCCCGGCCATTCCGGGAATCGGATCGAGGAGTTCCTGGGCACCCGAAGGGGCTATTGCGAGCAATTCGCCGGGACCTTTGCGGCCATGGCCCGCTCGGTGGGCTTGCCGGCGCGGGTGGCAGTGGGATTCACCGTGGGCGAGGCCGACCCGGACGACCCCAACCTCTATGTGGTCCGGGGAAAGCACGCCCATGCCTGGCCTGAGGTGTACCTGGCTGGTGTGGGGTGGGTGGCCTTCGAGCCCACTCCGGGCCGAGGCGCCCCCGGTGCCCAGAATTACACCGGCCTGACCGAGGCACAGGCCGTCACCGGACCCGATGTGCTGGTCCCAGAAGAGGAACCCGCCCTCGAGCCCTTCGGCCCCCTCGAACCCCAGACCGACTTCGAAAGCCTGTTTCCTCCCGACTCGCCGGAAACCGGCGACTCCTTAGGGGAGCCTTCCAGCGGCAGAAGCGGAATCACTTGGAAGACCTGGATCGCAATTTTGGCCCCTTCGCTGGCTGTGCTGCTGATTCTGCTCATTCCCTGGCTGCGCAAACTCCAGAATCAGCGGCGATTCCTGAGGATTACCGGCAACCGGGGGAAGATCAGGCTGCTGTGGGCGGAGACAGTGGAGGCTTTGGCGCTAATCAGTATGAATCCCCGACCCGACGAGACCAACGCTGAATTCGCCCGCCGGGCCATTGAGCAGATCCCGCTCCACAGTCCCGATTTGCGGCAATTGGGCGAGCTGGCCGCAGCTGCGACTTTCGCCCCATCTGAGCCCACCGACCACAACCAGTGGCTGGCCCGGACCTGGTCGCTGTCGGTGCGCTCGGAGGTCAACTTCAGGGTGAGGTGGTGGCAGAAGTTGGCCGCGGCGTTCAACCCTCGGCCGCTGTTCGGCTCAAAGCGGGGACCAAAGCGCGGCCCTGGATGGACCATCGGCCCCTGACCGCGGCCCAACAGCAAAAGTGCGGTCAGGGACGCTCGGCGTCGCCGCGGCGCAAGCGGTTCATGATGCGGCGGCCTGGTGAGCGCAGATAGGCGCTCACGTCGCCCCTGTTGATGCTGTCGCTGATCTGCTGGAGCCCGAATCGGCCGAGCTGGCGCAAGTTGCTCCATCCCCACAACGAAGCGGCCAGCATTACCAAAAAGCCCAGGAAAGACAGCCAGTACGACGTGGACAGGGTCAAGATCATGAATATCAGCCCGGCGACGCAGCCCAGAATTGCGAACCGGAGGTTGCGGGCGGGGTGGGTGAACACCGTGGTTCGGCCGACCTCGCGAGCCAGCGCGGGGTCGGTCTCATAGAGCTGTTCCTCTATTTCGCTAAGGATGCGTTGCTCGTCCTCGGAGAGTGGCACTGTCTAAGTGTCTCACAGGCCGACCTGCCAGACAATGCCAGCAACCGGTGATGCACCACCCGAGGCGCTCAATTCGGCCGAGTCCAGATGTACCGCCCGAGGCGTCTAATTCGGCCGTGTCCAACCGCCGCTACGGGGACCGGTGTCGGCTGCGCCTCCGGTTTGGATGGCCTCGGACCCGAATCGGCCCCTGATGCGGTCGATGGCTCGGTCGACGTCGTGCCACGAGGAGGAGCGGGCGTCTTCCAGAGAGAGCTGGTGCTGGCCGGGCTCCTCCAGTTCCGACACCCCCACCCCGATGAGCCGCACTCCGGCGGCAACGTCTATTTCCTCCAGAAGCCGCTTGGCCTCTCGAGCCAGTACCACCCCAGAGTCAACCGGGCCAGCCAGCGTATGGGACCGGGTGATGGTGGTGAAGTCTCCAAAGCGGACTTTGAGGGTGACCGTGCGTCCCGCCAATTCGGAGGACCGCAGGCGAGATGCCACCGAATCGCTTAGAGCCACCAACACCGCGCCGAGCTCCTCATGGGTGTGCAGGTCGCGGGAAAAAGTCTGCTCTCGGCTCATCGACTTGGGCGCCGTGTTGGGAATCACCGGGCGGGGATCGACTGCGTTGGCCAGATCGTGAAGATGCTTGCCGTGGGCGTTGCCGACGACCGCGGCCAGCCGCTCGAGGGGAAATTCGGCCAATTCTCCGATGGTGGAGATCCCGATGCGATCGAGGCGGGCGAGCGTGGCCGGGCCCACCCCCCAGATATCGCCCACCGGGCGGGGGGACAAGAACGCCCGCTCCTCGCCCACCGGCACCTCGAACACGCCAACGCCGCCCGACGGCCCTTGGGGGGTGGGCTCGGGTTTGGCCAGTTTGGAGCCCAGCTTGGCCAAGAACTTGACCGCGGCCACCCCCACCGCGCAGTTGATGCCCTCGTCATCGTGGACCTGCCGCCTGATCGAATGGCCGATCTCCACCGGGGAGCCTAGGGCGCCGGACACGTCCAAGAACGCCTCATCCAGCGACAAGGGCTCCACCAGCGGTGTGAACGACCGCAAGATGACCATGATGCGCTCGCTCACCTCCTGATAGAGCTGGTGGTCGCCGGGCAAAAAGACGATCTCAGGACACAGCCGGCGGGCCTGAACCGCCGGCATGGCGGAGTGGACCCCAAAGGCTCGGGCCTCGTAGGAGGCCGACGCCACCACCCCCCGGCTGCCCGGACCTCCGACGGCCAACGGCAAGCCCTTCAGCTCAGGTCGTCGAAGCTGCTCCACCGACACGAAGAAGGCGTCCATGTCCACATGCAGGATGGAACCCGACTTGGGACTTTTGCTGTGGCCGAGCGAGTCCCCCATCGCCGTCGCTACAGCCTGGTGACCGCGAGGCCGTCGATCTCGGTGCCGGTCACCTGATACCGATAGCTCAACACGTGATCTGGTCGCTCGCGGCACCACTCCAGCAGTGGCTCCCGCACCCAGCGAGGGCTCTGGACCAGATGGACCTCGCATTCAACGGAATCATAGAAATCAGCGTGCTCCACGATGCCGTCGGGATCCTCCAGCACGATCTCTCCGTTCCAGTCCACCGCCCGGTGGGCCTCCACCCGAAGCCGCCACCCCAGGTCGGTGAAATCCACGGTGATCTCATACAGCGGGCCTTCCCAAACGCTGACTTGGATCCCAGTCTCCTCCAGTACCTCCCGACCCAGCGCCTCCAGCATGGTCTCCCCGGGATCGACCACGCCGCCGGGCGTGCTCCACTCCACCGAGTCATTGCGGCGCCGGTTGCGCACCAGCAGCAGCTGCTCCCCCCGCAGCACTACTCCCCCGGCCACCTCCCAATCCCGAACTCGCCTCTTCGCCCCCTCCGACATCCCCCCAGTATGGCCCGACCCAACGACACCGCAACCCGGCCCCAACACGATTGCCCGGTTGGCCGTCCCCGTAACATGGGCGGATGGTGGATCCGGGATCGCCTGAGGAGCGTTCCGCGCTTCCTCCCAGAGGGGCGCGGTGGCTGGCTTTCGCGTCGATTCTGGTGGGGGGGCTGTGCGGGGGGCTGATCGGGTTCGCCTACATCGACCTCCAGTGCGAGGGCGACTGCGCTTTGTGGACCGGACTTGGGGCGCTGATCGGCGCGGTGGCCGGGGCGGTGGGCCTGGCCGTGGTGGCCATATTGACGTTGCGGGCCATGGAGGAGTGGCGCCTGTTCGGCGGCCGCCGCCGAGACCGCGATCAGTACTAGCTAGCCCGGAGCCGCCGCCGAGACCGCGATCGGTACTATCCAGGCGCCGAAGCAAGCGCGGCGACGGCCCGATCAATGTCGGCGTCGTCCACGTCCAGATGGGTGACGAACCGGACGATGCCCGGGGCCAGAAGCCCAGCCCGGATGCCGGCTTGGCTGAGATGATCCAGCAGTCCCAGAGAATCCGAATGGCGAAACGCCACCACATTGGTAAGGGGACGCCCGCAGGCAGCCTCGGCCTCGCCGAGGCGAGTGCCGGGCCACCGCTCGGCCACCACGTCGCCTAAGCGCTGGGCCCGGGCGTGGTCGTCAGCCAGCCGATCAATGTGATGGTCTAGAGCGTGGAGACCGCCCGCAGCGATCACCCCGGCCTGGCGCATTGCCCCACCCAGTCGCCTCCGGTGCAGTCGGGCCTCGGCGATCAGGTCGGACGGCCCGGCCAGAAGCGATCCCACCGGTGCCCCCAGGCCCTTGGACACACACGACATGACCGTGGTGGCGGCGCCGGCCAACTCCTCGGCGGGGGTCTCCAAGGCAATGGCGGCATTGAACAGGCGAGCGCCGTCCAGGTGTACAGGCGGCCCCAATGCGGCAGCCGCGGCCAGTTCATCGCCGCCGATGGCCAGGCCACCAGACGAAAGATGGGTGTTCTCCAGGCAGACCAGTGACACCGGGGGCCAAAACCCGCCTTGGCCGGCGGCCACCGCCTCGGCCGCGGCCTCAGTGTCGACCACTCCGCCCACGTCGTCCACCGCGTAGATCTGAAAGGCGTTGTTCAGCCCAGCCGCGCCGCTCTCATAGGACATCAAGTGCTGGCGGCGACCCACCACCACGTTGCTGCCTGCGGTTCCCTGCAACCGCAGGGCGATCTGGTTGCCCATCGTGCCCGACGGCACGTACATGGCGGACGGTTTTCCCACCAGGTGGGCGAAACGCTCCTCCAAGCGGTTGACCGTAGGGTCTTCCCCGTAGCGGTCGTCGCCCACCAGAGCCGAGGCCATGGCCTGTCGCATCGCGTCGGTGGGCTGCGTCAACGTGTCCGACCGAAGATCGACTACTCCGCGAGATGCCACGTTTCCCAGCGTAGAGTCTCTGGCCCGGCCCCGGACATATTGGCCTTATCCCCCCGACATCAACCACCTAGTGTTTCAGCTGTGCCAGAAACCGAACCCACTTCAGCGCCGGCGGCGCAAACTTGGGACCACCTGGAGAAGCTCGCCGCGGAGGCCGCCGAGGTGGCGGCTTCGCTGCTGAGGACCCAATCCGGCGCCCAGCTCCAGATCTCAGCCAAGTCGTCGCGAACCGACCTGGTGACCGACATGGACGTTGCCTGTGAGGCCGCCATCGTGGACTTCCTCTCCTCCCAGCGGCCCGATGACGCCGTTATGGGAGAGGAGGGCGCCGGCCGCGACGGCACCAGCGGCGTGCGCTGGATAATCGATCCCATCGACGGCACGGTGAACTTCGTCTACGGCCACGTCGGTTTCGGGGTCTCGGTGGCTGCGGAGGCCGACGGCCAGATCGTCGCCGGCGCAGTGGTCGATCCTGTGCTCAACGAGACCTTCACCGCGTACCGGGGCGGCGGTGCTCGGGTCAATGGCCGCCCAATCCATGTCCGCCCCGACGGAGACCCCGCTATGGCTCTGGTGGCCACCGGATTCTCGTACGCCCATGACCGGCGACCCCGCCAGGCCGAGGTGCTCAAGGAGCTGCTTCCCCTCATCGGGGACATCCGGCGAGTGGGCGGGGCCGCGGTCGACCTGTGCTCGGTGGCCTGCGGCCGGGTGGACGCCTTCTTCGAAGTGGGGCTCAACCCGTGGGACTACGCCGCGGGAGCGCTCATCTGCGAGGAGGCCGGCGCAATCGTCCAAGGCCTGAACGGCGGACCTCCTAGCAGCGCTTTTGTGTTCGCCGCCGCCCCCGCGGTGGCCGAGACCCTGCTGAACCTGCTGCAAAACGCCGAGGCCGACCGACTATGAGCCCCCCTGCCACGCATCTGGGCTGAAAATCAGGCACCATTTCAGGGTGGGAACTCGCATCCTGGCCATTGAGGACGACGAGAGGATACGCACCGCGGTCCGTCTTGCCCTCGAAGACGAGGGCTGGGACGTTGCCGAGGCGGCCAACGGACAAGATGCCTTCGACGCCTTCTCGGAGGCTCCGGCCGACGTCGTCCTCATCGACATAATGCTCCCCGACATCGACGGCTTCGAGGTATGCCGCACGATCCGCCGCACCAGCGACGTTCCCATCATCATGGTCACAGCCCGAGCCGACACCCACGATGTGGTGGCCGGGCTGGAGGCGGGCGCCGACGACTACCTCACCAAACCCTTCGCGCCCAAAGAGCTATCCGCCCGAATCCGCGCCCTTTTGCGCCGGGTCCGAACCACCGATTCCACCATGACTGAACTGCGCTTCGGGCAGTTGGAGATCATGCCCGAGCAGGGCGTGGTAACCGTCGACGGGGAAGAAGCCCACCTCACCAAGACGGAGTTCCGCCTCTTGGTCGAGTTGGCCAGCAATTCCGGCAAGGTGCTCAGCCGTGAAGTGCTCCTTGAGCGAGTGTGGGATCTCGGATACTTCGGCGACGGCCGATTGGTGGACGTCCACATCCGACGGCTGCGCACCAAAATCGAGACCGACCCGGCCAACCCGCGTTACGTGGTCACCGTTCGCGGCCTGGGATACAAGCTCCAGACCTAGGGGCAACACGCCAATGACCTGGTCTGAAGCAGGTGCGCCGGCCAGCAGGCAAGGACTTGCCTCCCAAATCTGGCACCGGGCGGGGTCCCGGGCTCGCCGGCTGAGGCTCCGCACCCGCATCATCCTGGCCCTCGTGCTGACCACGCTGCTGCTGTCGGCGCTGCTCAGCGTGACCGTGTTCGCGCTGACCCGCCAGAACCTGCTCAACGGGCGGGAGAACGACGCCCTGGCCACGGTGGGGTTCAACGCCTCGGTGGTCAACCGCCGACTCAGCCCCGACATCGAGTCGGAAGCTCTCCAGAACCTGGTCAGCACGCTGGCCACCCCCGAGGGCTCCCGTCCGGTGCTCAGGGTGGGCAGCGACTGGTTCCAGCCGTCCTTCGAGTTCGAGCAGGGCGACATCGACGAACGGCTCCGCCGAACGGTGGAGGGCGGCACACCGGCTCGCATGCGCTATCGGGTGAGGGACAAGCCCTTCTTGGTGATCGGCATTCCCATCCCCGGCCACAACGCCTCCTATTACGAGGCCACGCCCTTGGATGAGATCGAGGACACTCTGGGCTCGCTGGGAATAATCCTCGCCAGTGCCGGCGGAGGCGTGACTCTGGCCTCGGCCGGGGTCGGGTTCTGGGCCAGCCGCCGCCTGCTGCGCCCGCTGGTGGAAATAGGCTCTGCGGCCCAGTCCATCGCCCACGGCGACCTGAGCACCCGGCTGGAAGCCGGCGCGGCCCGAGAGCTGGTCGCGCTCACCGACTCGTTCAACGACATGGTGGGCGCGCTCCAAGACCGGATCGCCCGCGACGAACGGTTCGCGTCCGAGGTCAGCCATGAGCTGCGATCGCCGCTGATGACCCTGTCGGCCTCCTTGGAGGTCATGAACACCCGCCGGGCCGATTTGCCGGAGAGGGCCCGGACGGCGCTTGACTTGCTGACCGAGGACGTCAACCGCTTCGAGCACCTGGTAGAGGATTTGCTGGAAATCTCCCGCTTCGATGTGGGCACCGCCGAACTCGATTTAGACGTGTTCAACCTGCTGGAGTTCGTGGAGAACGCGGTGTCGGCCACCAGCCCAGTGGATATTCCCATTGTCTGCGACCTGGTAACCGCCCGAACCAGGGTGCGGGCCGACAAGCGCCGGCTGGTGCAAGTGATCGACAACCTCCTGAGCAACGCCCAGAAATATGCGGGTGGGGCCTCCAGGATTACCCTCGGCCACCACCTTAGAGAGGTCGTCATCGCGGTAGACGACGCCGGGCCCGGTGTTGCCGACGATGAGAAGGAGCACATCTTCGACCGATTCTCCCGAGGCCGACAGACTGTCGAGCGGGGAACCACTACCGGGGTGGGATTGGGCCTGGCGCTGGTGGCCGAGCACGTTCGACTCCACGAGGGCCGCGTTTGGTGCGAGGACCGGCCCGACGGCCAGCCGGGGACCAGATTCGTCGTCCATCTCCCCATCGCCGTGTCATGACCAGGAAATTCGCAATGAGGCGCCCCGGGGCGGCGTTGGGGACGGCCTTGGCCGCGGCTCTGCTGCTGGCCACCGCCTGCTCAGTACCCGAGGACGGTCGCCCCCGCACCGTGGACTACTCGCGGCTCCCCGATGAGTTGGTCGCACCAACCGAGTCACCCGAGCCGACGCCGCTGATAACCCAAGAGGTGGTCATCTACTTGATCGACGAGAACAACCTGCTCTCCCCGGTCATGCGCAGCGTGGCCAGCCCAGCCCGGCCCAATGCCGTGCTGGAGGCCCTGTTCTCGGCCCCCAACGAGGATGAGTCAGAACAAGCCCTGTCCACCGCCCTGCCAGCCGACGTCGAGGTGGTGGGGGTCAACGTCGACCCGGCCAGCGATCTGGTGACCGTGGCGTTGGAATCGGAGGTGTTCGAAGAGCGCTTGGAGGGCGAGAACCGCCAGCTCGCGGTGGCCCAGCTGGCATTCACCGCCATCGAGAACACCAACTCCAACCGCTTCGCGCTGCTGCTCAATGACAATCCCGTGCCGCTTCCTACCGACAGCGGGGAGAGCGATCTGCCCGTGACCAGGGACGACTTCTACTCGGTTGACCCCGAATACCAGCCCGAGCCCACCCCCGAGCCCACTCCGACCACGACCCCCGAACCCACTCCACCGGCCGAGACGCCAACAGCGCCGCCGGAGACGCCGACGCCTGAGCCGCTGGTCACGCCCACCGTCGCCGCAACCCCGACGCCCGAGCCCACCCCCACGCTGCCGCCCGGATTGCCCCCGGATTTCAGCCTGGACTTCTAGCAAAGCAATAGCGACAACGCTTGGCGGCCCTTTAGGCCGCGAGGGATACCGGCAGTCGCTAGGCGAAGAAGGTGCGGGCCACGTCGTAGAGCGCGGGGCTGACCGGTTTCAGCTCGGCCACCGCGTCGGCCAGCCGAACTCGGGCCATCTCGCCGTTTTGGAAGGCCACCATCGACCCCCAGGCGCTGTCGTGGACGGCGTCGATCGCCGCGATGCCATACCACGAGCACAGAACTCGGTCGAATGCCGAGGGCGTGCCCCCCCTCTGGACATGGCCCAACACAGTGACCCTGGTGTCGAAGCCGGTTCGGGCCTCGATCTCGGTGGCCACCACCTGGCCGATTCCCCCCAACCGGACATGGCCGAATTGATCGACTTCCGGTTCGGGCAGCTCCAACGTGCCCTCCTTGGGCTGGGCCCCTTCGGCTACCACCACGATCGACGCCCATCGACCCCGCTGGTGGCGTCGAATGATGGCTTCTGCCACCGCATCGATATCGAAGGGATCCTCGGGAATCAAGGTGAGGGTGGCTCCCCCGGCGATGCCGGCCCAGGTGGCGATGTGCCCTACGTGGCGGCCCATTACCTCCACCACCATCACCCGATCGTGCGATTCCGCGGTGGTGTGCAGCCGGTCGATGGTGCCGGTGGCGATCTCCACCGCGGTATCGAACCCGAAGGTGAGCTCGGTGAGCCCGATGTCGTTGTCGATGGTCTTGGGCACGCCCACCACATTGGCAGCGCCCGCCTCGTTCACCCCTACGCCCGCCGACAGGGTCCCCTCGCCTCCGATGACGATCAGCGCGTCAGTACCGGTGGCCTCCATGGTTTGTCGCACCCGCTCGATCCCGTCGTCGTACATCCGGGGAGACATTCGAGAGGTGCCCAACACCGTTCCGCCCCGGGGCAGGGTTCCCCGCATGAACTGGACGTCAACCTCGATGAATTCGCCTTCGAGAACGCCGCGCCACCCGTCCAGGAAGCCGATCACCGAATCGCCGTAGTGGCGCTCGGCCTTGCGCACGATGGCCCGGATGACGGCGTTCAACCCCGGGCAGTCGCCGCCCCCGGTCAACAGGCCGACTCTCATTGGGATCTCATGGGGACTTGCTGCTAGCCCAGCTTGGCCAGCGATTGGCGAAGCTGGCGGACAGCCTGCGCCGTGCGCTGCTCGTTCTCGATTAGCGCGAACCTCACGTGGCCCTCCCCACCGGGACCGAATCCCACCCCAGGTGAGACCGCCACCCGGGCGTCTCGAACCAGCCAGGAGGCGAACTCCACCGACCCCATCTCCCGATAGGGCTCGGGGATCTTGGCCCACACGAACATGGTCCCCTGAGGCGGCTCCACATCCCACCCCATGCGGTTCAGTCCCAAGCACAGGGCGTCGCGGCGGCTCTGATAGATGTCGCACACCTCTTTGGGATGGCCGGGGGCCTCGTTCAGGGTCACGGTGGCCGCTATCTGGATGGGCTGGAAGGTGCCGTAGTCCAGATAGGACTTGAGCTTGGCCAACGCCGCCACCACTTCGGGATTGCCCACCATGAACGCCACCCGCCAACCGGCCATGGAAAACGACTTGGTCATGGAATAGAGCTCCACCGCCACGTCCTTGGCCCCCTCCACCTGCATGATGGACGGCGGCAGATAGCCGTCGTAGCCCAGATCGGCGTAGGCGAAGTCGTGGACCAGCAGCACATCGTGCTCTTTGGCGAAGGCCACCACACCGGCCATGAACTCCAAGTCGACGCAGGCGGTGGTGGGGTTGTGGGGAAACGAGAGCACGATGATGCGGGGCTTGGGCCAGGAGTAGCGCCAACGCTCCTGCATGGTGCCGAAGAAATCGGTGCCGGTGCTCAACGGGATCTCGCGCACCTCGGCTCCGGCAAACAGCGGGGCATAGAGGTGGATCGGATAGGAGGGCGAAGGCACCAGGGCGGCATCGCCGGGCTGGAGCAGGGTCCACATGAGATGGGAGAACCCCTCCTTGGCCCCGATGGTGTTGATTACCTCGGTGTCGGGGTCGAGGTATACGCCGAACCGCCGGGCGTAGTAGCCGGCGATGGCCTCACGCAGCTTGGGTATGCCCCGGCTGGCCGAGTACCGGTGGTTGCGGGGGTTGCGAGTGGCCTCGGCCAGCTTCTCCACCGCAATGTCGGGCGACGGGAGGTCGGGATTGCCGAATCCCAGGTCGATTATGTCGTGGCCGGCCCGTCGGCCCTCCACCTTCAGGTCGTTGATGATGGTGAAGACGTACGGGGGCAGGTTGTTGATCCGGCGGAACTCCACAGGTCCAATCTACTTTCTAGAAGGGCGAATTCAGAGGAGTTTCCCGGCACCCGATTCGGCTCGGCGGCGCAGGTCCTCCAGCGCGGTCTGCATGACTCGCGCCTCGGCCCGGCGCTTCACGAATCCGGGCAGCGGCATAACCATTTGGACGGCGAGGTGATAGGTAACCTCGGTGCGATCCGGCTCGCCGGGCACCGGATTGAAGCAGTACTCGCCGTCGAGGCGCCGGGTCAGATCCCCTTGCACCAGACGCCAGGTGACCCGCAGAGGGTTGGAGCCGTAGTAGTACTCCAGCAGATAGTTGGTGCTGCGGCCCATGGCCGCGGCCCGAAACGACACCAAACCGCCTCGCCCGTCGTCGTCTCGTCGAACCACCTCGACCTGTTTCACCTCGGTGGCCCATTCGGGATAGGACTCGAAATCGCACACCACCTCGAAGCAGCGCGCGGGCGAGGCTTCTATGGTGATGCTCTTGGTGGCCTGCTCAAACATCGTTACCGTTCCTGCTGGGATCGCCGCGTTCTGAAGTTGTGCCGTCGGGGGGCCGGGGTGGGAAGGTCCCATGTCTGGCACCCCATGCGCCGGACAAGCCCAGAGCATAGACAGGTACCAGGATACCGAACGCAGACGCGGTAAACGGACGCACCGAGGCCGCGGCCAGCGCCACCGCCAACTCCAGAGCCAACGCGGCCATCATCGAGACCCGCACGGCGCGGGGTGCGCAGCCCGCCAGGAAATAAAGGCCCCCAACCCCGATCAGCTCGTATCGGCTGCGCTGCAAGGCCCGCTGGAAAGCCCAGAGCATGGCCCAGCAGCCCAGGCCCAGCAGACCGAGCGACACCACCGCAATGGGCACCGCCATGGGATCGGGAAATGCGGTGGTCAAAACAGCAACCGCGACGAACACCCATGTCCCCGTCCAGCACGCCCGGATGAGGCCCGATCCCTCCACTTCTGGGGGCACCAGGCCGCTGCCCAAAGCCATCAGCGATTCATCCTGCGGGCTATGACCTCGGCGATCACGGTTCGGAGCCGTTCGGCCATGTGGTCGTAGGAGAACTCGGCCACTGCCCTTAGCCGGCTCTCCAATCCCATCCGCTGAAGGCGAACCCGATCCGACAAAAGGGCGTCCAGGCATGCGATCACTGCGTCTAGCTGACCGGGCTTCTGCACCACCAAGCCGGTTCGGCCATGCTCAACCGCCTCGGCCGCTCCCCCGCTGTCGCCGGCCAGTTGAGGCACCCCGGCGGCGGCCGCCTCCAAGAACACGATGCCGAACCCCTCCTGCTCCAGGCCTCCCCAGCGCTGGCGGCACACCATGGCGAACACGTCGGCACAGCCGTACAGGTCGGGCAGGTCCGCATCGGCCACCCGATCCAGCAGGCGGGCCGGCGCGCCCGTGGTGCCGATCATCCGATCCAGCCGGGCCCGGTCGCGGCCCGCCCCGGCCACCGCCAAGGTGAGCCCCGGATGGCGCTCGGCCAGCCGGGCCGAGGCGGCAATGAGCACGTCCATGCCCTTGCGGGGCACCAGCCGGCTGATGGACACCACCACCGGGGCGTCGGTCGGTAGCCCGAATCGAAAACGGGCGGCCCGCCGCTGGGCCGCATCCAGAGGCTTGAACCGGTTGACGTCGACCCCCGGGGGCACGATCACCGCGGGGAGCGGCCCGCCCGCGGCGCGTTCGGCTTCGGCTACCGAGTATCGCCCGGCGGTGATCACCACCTCTGCCCCTCGGAGCACCTGGGCCAGGAGCTGCTTGCTTCCCGGCAGGCGTCCGGGGACGGTCACCTCGGCGCCGTGGAGGATCACGCCATACCGATGGGGAAGCCGGGGAGCCAGCAAGCCCAAGGGGACCGCGGGGTCGTAGAGAACCAGCTCGGCGCCGATCTCGTCGGCCAGGTCGGTGATCTCGGCGGCCATTTCCCGAGTGGGAAGGAGGAACTGGCGAGGCGAGCGGATCACCTGATGATCCTGCTGAGCATCCCACTCCGTGTCTCCGGGATGGGAGCGGGTCAGCACGCACACCTCATCGGGGGGCAGTCGGCGCCACAGCTCCCACAGGTAGTTCTGGATTCCCCCGAGCTTGGGGGGATAGTCGTTGGTCACCAGCAGATGTCGAGCCATGGCTCAAACCGGTTCCACGGTGCTGACCCCGAGAGCAGCCGCGGCCCAATCGGCGTGACGGGCCAGCATGGGGTCGGAAGCCGACTGATAGCGGTGCACAGTGTGCACCACCTCGGGGTCGGCACCCCGTCCGGAGTTCCCCAGGGCGACCAGCGCATTGCGCCGCACATAGCGGGGCTCGCGCTTGGGGATGTACCAGCGGCCGTAACGGGCCATCAGCTCGTCGTCGTCCATTTGCAGCAGTTCCACCAGATCTACCCATGCAGCGTCGTCTTCGAGCCACCCCCCCTCACCGCTGTCTTCCGAATCGTCTTCGAGCCATCCCCCCTCACCGCTGCCTACCGAATCGGCAACTCGGTTGGGCGGGCACACTTCCTGGCAGTCGTCGCAGCCATAGATCCGGTCGCCCAGCGCCTCTCGGAATTCAAGGGGAAAGTCACCGTCGGCCTGCACCAGCCATGCCAGGCATCGCCGGGCGTCCACGACGCCGGGGGCCACTATCGCCCCCGTCGGGCAGCCGTCCAAGCAGCGGCGGCACGGCCCGCACTGATCGGGCACCGGGGTCGACGATTCCAACTCAGCGGTGGTTATCACCGATCCCAGCACGAACCAGCTCCCTTTGCCCGGAAGCAAGATGTTGCTGTTCTTGCCGTACCATCCCAACCCCGCCCTCTGGGCCGCCTCCCGGTCCACCAGAGCGTTGTCGTCGGCCACCACAGCGGCCTTGTGCCCGGCGCGGTGAAACAGATCGGCCACCTGGCTGAGGGCGCTTCGCAAACTCGCGTAGTGGTCACGGCGGGCATAGGCGGCCACTCGCCCCGTGGCCCGGTCGGGCTTCGCTGGGGCGGGGCGCCTGTAGCCCAGCGCTCCCACCACGAGAGACCGCGCCCCGCTCAGCGTTCGGCCCGGATCAGTGGAGCGCTCCGGGTTCCTGTAGGTGAACGCCATCCCCCCGTGGAGGCCCTGCTCTCGCCGGGATACCAGGGTGGTCCGGGTGGACTCGAACCGCTCGGCCGAGGCCACCCCGACGGCGTCGAGTCCAGCAGCCAAACCGGCGGCGACCACCTCTTCGGTGCAGATGGCGCTCACCGGTTCGAGAAATCGACTGTGGCCGGTTTCATTCCCCCTCCTCATCAGAGCGGGCTTGGTTCGAGGCGGCGACAAACGCGTCCAGCGCTTCGCCGGCCCGGCCGCTGTCGATGGACGCGACGGCTGCCTCCAGTCCGTCTTCCAGCGAGTCGGACACTTCGGCAACCACCAACGCGGCGGCGGCGTTGAGAACCACGATGTCTCGGTGCGCACCCGGCTGGCCGTCGAGCACTCGCCGCAGGCAGTCGGCGTTGACGGCGGCATCGCCGCCCACCAGATCTTCAACCGCAGCCGGGGCCAAGGCGAGCTCAGTGGGATCCACCGTGTGGTGACGGGTGTGTCCGCCTCGCAGCTCCCACACCTCGGTCGGCCCCGTGGTAGACAGCTCGTCCAGCCCGTCGTGGCCGTGAACGATCATGGCCCGCTCCGACCCGGTGGCGGCCAGCACCTCCAGCATGATCTCGGCCATCGCCCGGTCGCTGACCCCCACCAGCTGCCGCTTGACCCCGGCCGGGTTGGCCAGGGGGCCGAGGAAGTTGAACACCGTGGCCACGGCCAGCTCTCGGCGAGCCGGTCCTGCGTGGCGCATAGCCGGATGGAAGCGGGGTGCCAGGCAGAATCCGAATCCGGCTTCAAGCACACACCGGGCCACTCCCTCAGGGCCGAGGTCGATTGCCGCGCCCAGAGCCTCCAACACGTCGGCCGAGCCGCATTGGGATGAGGCCGATCGGTTGCCGTGCTTGCAGACCCTGGCGCCAGCCCCAACAGCCACCAGCGCAGCCGCGGTGGACACGTTGATGCTGCCGCTGTTGTCGCCGCCGGTGCCGCAAGTGTCGATGAGTCCGAGGCCGGCGGCATCCAGCGGGACCATCTCCCCAGCCGTCCGCATGGCCGACAGGAGCCCTACCAGCTCCTCTGCGGTCTCTCCCTTGGTCCGCAGGGCAATGACGAACCCGGCGATCTGGGCCGGGGTTGCCTCGCCATTCAAGATCTCGGTCATCGCGTCGTTGGCGGCGTCGGCCGTCAGGCTGCCGCCCCCGGTCAGCTGCCGGAATATCCCAGCCCATCCCCCGTGTTGGCCCAGGCCCATCGTCATAGTGTGGACCATCGCCGTCACCCTGCCACAATCTCCTTTATGAACATCTGCGTCATCGACGTGGGCACCAGCAGCATCCGCTCGGCGGTGACAGACGGGCACCGGGTGATCTGTTTTCGCCAGCAGCGCACGCCGCCCGACATGCCCGAGCCGGGACTGGTGGAATTCGACGCCAATGAGATGGCATCGGTGATTCTCCAGACCGCCACCGAGGTAATCGACGAGGTCGGCGGCGCCGACGCTGTGGCCGTAACCAACCAGCGGGGATCGGCGGTGGTGTGGGATCGCAAGACCGGCGAGCCGGTAGGCCCGGCTCTGGGCTGGCAAGACCTGCGCACCGTGGGTGAATGCCTGGCCTGGCAGGCCGAAGGGCTTCGACTGGTGCCCAACGAGTCGGCCACCAAGCTGGTCTGGCTGCTCGACCAGCACGATCCCGACCGAACGCGGGAACTGTGCTTCGGCACCGTGGACACTTGGGCAGTGTGGTGCCTTTCGCAGGGCGCCAGCCACGTAGTGGATCCGTCAAATGCGGCCATGAGCGGGATGCTGAGCGACGACGGAAGTTGTTGGTCGGACGAGATAACCGAGCGGATCGGCGTTCCCTCCGGCTGCCTGCCGAAGATCGTGGACTCCACCGGGGTGGTAGGCGAGGCCAGCGCCCTTCGGGGGTCACCTCCCATTGCCGGGATCATCGGCGATCAGCAGTCATCGCTGATAGGGCAGCGCTGTGTGCTCGAGGGTCTGGCCAAGCTCACATTCGGCACCGGTGCCTTCTTGGACGTGTGCACCGGCCCCGACCGGCCGATAGCCGACAAGCGAAGCGATCGGGGCACGTTTCCCATCGTGGCCTGGCAAGAGGACGGGGCCATCGTGTGGGGCGTGGAGGCGATGATGATCGCCGCCGGATCTAACCTGAGCTGGCTGATCGATGACGTGGGGCTGTTGGGCGATGCGGCCGAGTCGACCGAACTGGCCGCCAGCGTGGCCGATACTGGGGGCGTGGTGTACGTGCCCGCCCTGTACGGCCTGGGCACCCCCCACTGGGACTTTGGCGCCCGGGCCGCACTGTTCGGCATCACCGGGGGCACCACCGCGGCCCACATCGTGCGAGCGGTGTTCGAGGGTGTGGCCCACCGGGCTGCTGATCTGTTGGAAGCGGCTGAGGCCGACAGCGGCTTTCCGATCGAGCGGATCCGTGTGGATGGCGGGATGTCCCAGAATCCGGTGTTCAACCAGATTCTCGCCGACACCCTGGGCCGGACTGTGGAGTTGTGCCCGGTGCCGGAGGGGACAGCGCTGGGCGCGGCAGTACTGGCCGGACGAGCGCTGGGCCAGTGGTCGAGCTGGCAGGAGGTGGCCGATTCGTGGTCGCCGAGGGCGGTGGTGGAGCCCCAGACCGCTGTCGACCGCGACCGCTGGCACGACGCGGTGCAGCGAGCCGCCCGTTGGTACCCGGAGCTCTCCGATATCGGCTTGTAAACCCTCTCGCCTCAACATGGCGAGGCTGGCAAACTGGACGCGACGGTGAGTCGGCCGGGTGGCCGCGGCACTGGGGTCTCGGCCCCGGCGTCGAGGAAGGTCGGGACTCCGCAGGGCAACGGTGCTGGCTAACGGCCAGTCGGGGCGACTCGAAGGAAAGTGCCACAGAGAACAGACCGCCGATGGCCCGGTTTTCCGGGCACAGGCAAGGGTGAAACGGTGCGGTAAGAGCGCACCAGGAGCCGGGGCGACTCGGCTCGCTCGGCAAACCCCACCGGGAGCAAGGCCAAGCAGGGGACATGGTGGCCCGCCGCCCCATACGGGGCAGTCCCCGGGTAGGCCGCTTAGATGGATGGCCATCCACGGTCCGTCAGGACCCGGACAGAATCCCGCCTACAGGCCGACTCACCGTCTTGATCCTTGGAGGCCAGATTCTTGAAAGCCAGATTCTTGGAAGCCTGGCGTGCTCAAGGCCGCCGACGCCGCCGCGGGCGGGCGGCGCCCATCTGAGCTCGGTCCAATCGACCTTGGGTGCAAAACAGGCGCAGGCGCTCCCGATCGGCCAGGCCGTAGCGGCGGACCGCCCATGCTGCGACGGCCAGTCCGATCAGCTCAAGGACGATCAGGGCGGCGATGGGCTTGAATTCGGGCAGTTCGGCGCTATCCACGCTCGCCCCGAACACCGGCCACCAGAACAGGTCGGTGCGCAGCCACGCTCCGTCTAGCACCAAGTACAGGAAAAGACCGATGGGCAGCCCCAGCCAGCGCCTTCGGGCCAGGCGTCGGCCCCGGGTGGCCAGCATGACCACCACCAGCACGGCCAACGGCGCGAGCAGAGTGTGCAGCGCCCAGGGGCCATCGGCCAGAAGTTCGACTATGGGAAGCACAGAGCCGAGCATCACCATTCGGTAGTCCAGCGCCGGGCTGTCGAACACCAAGGCCACCAGCACAAAGCTGAGGGCCAAGTACCAGATGAACACCGGTTTACCGTCTGTTCAGGTCCGCACCAGGATCCGACCGCACTCCTCGCAGTGGCACAGCTCGTCGGCGGGCGCGTGGAGGATGCGGTCTAGTTCCATTGCCGACAGCGCCAGATGGCAGCCCTCGCAGGTGCCGTTGCGGAGCCGGGCCACCGCCACTCCTCCCATACGAGCACGCAGGGCCTCGTAGCTGGCCAGGGCGGCCTCGGGGACATCGGCGGCCTCGGCTGATCGGGCCGCGGTCTCCTGGTCGATCTCGGCCTGCACAGCGGCTTCGGCCTCGGCCAGAAGCTGTTGGGCTGACACCACCTCGGCATCGGCGGCCTCGAGGCTGGTGTCCAGAGCCGCAACGTCAGTCTCGATTCCCTCAATCGCCACCATCAATTCCAATGCATCGCTTTCCATGGCCGAGCAGCGCGACCGCAGTCCGTCTACTTCCTCTTGAAGCGTCAACAGCTCCCGGGTGCCGGTGACCTCTCCGGAATACAGCCGGTTGTGCTCCCGCTTGGCCCGGTCTTCCAGAGCAGCCAGCTCGTCCTCGTTCCGCTTGAGATTGCGCTGAAGCTCCAGCCGCCTCATCTGCACGGCCTCCCGTTGGTCGACGAGCCTCTTGCTGTCCACCTGTCGGACGGCCAGCGCGGCCTTCTCAGGCAGGGTGTCGAGGCGATGGCGGAACTGGTCGATCCGCGAGTCGTGGTCTTGTACGGCCAAAAGGCGCTGGTAGTGATCGTCGCTCACAATGCGATCCTAGTAATCAGGCTTCGGGATCAGACACCGTGCCCGGATCAGCTCTGTCGACGCCAGTGTCAGGGTTCAATTCGTCGTCGGGCGGAAAATCCGAGGCGGAACCCGGTCCCACGCAGGTGTCGGCGACGCCGTCGTCGTTTGAGTCCAAGGGGAACTGGCCATCGAGGCACTCCACGACGATGGGTGAGGGAGTCCCGCAGAACAGCGGGATGGGCTCTCCGCCCTCCACCGCGAACTCGCTGAAACCGCAGGGCTCTAGCCCCTCAGTCACCAGCAAGTCCACGCACACGTCGTGGGTGCCGTCGCCGTCGGTGTCCACCGGCACGATGATGGGCACGATCGCCTCCGGGTCCTCGGGCGCCGGCGGCGTAGCGCACGGGACGCCCACGGTGAACACATCTTCGAGTTCGATCAGGTCGCTGACCCGGGGCTCTCGGGGACAATTCGGGAAGTCCGCCACCTCGAGCCCCTCGTGGTAGCTGGTCATGAACCGGCCCCAGGCCACCGCCGGATAGGAGCTGCCGGTGACCTTGCGCATGGGAATGCGCTCGTTGGGGTTCCCCAGCCACACCGCAGTGGCCAGGTGGGGGGTGAACCCCACGAACCAGGCATCGGCCGACTCCTCGGTGGTGCCGGTCTTGCCCGCCGCGGTCTGCTGGGGCAGCTGGGCCCGGCGCCCGGTGCCGTTGACCATGTTGTTCTCCAGCACGTCGGTGGCCCAGCACGCCGAGCGCTCCGACACCACTCGCTGGCCCGACAGCTCGTGGCTATAGAGAACGTTGCCCTCGCGGTCGACAATCCGCTCGATGAAGTACGGCTCGTAGCGGATGCCTCCCGTGCCGATCACGCCATAGGCCGACGCCATGTCGATGGGGTGGACCTCCTCGGAACCCAGCGGCAGCGACGCCACAGGTTCCAACTCGGTGGTGATGCCCATCTTGGCTGCGGTGTCGACTACCGGCTGAATCCCCGCCACCCGGCCCAACCGCAAGAACGCGCAGTTGGAGGACACCCGGATCTGGTTGGTGATGGTGTCCACCTGGCCGGGCGAGCTGGCGAAGTTGTTGGCCACATAGGGATCGGGAACGCCGCCGGGGTTGGGGATCTGGCAGGGGCCACGGCCGCTGATCCGGTCGTTGGGCTGGTACCCCTGCTCGAACAGGGCCATCATGACGAAGGTCTTGAACGCCGATCCCGGCTGGCGGGATCCCTGGGTGGCCAGGTTGAACTCCTCTTCATCCTGGGCGAACCCCGGTCCGCCCACCACCGCTCGAACCGCGCCGGTGTCGGGCTCGAGCGCGGCCAGGGCCATGGTGGCCTCAACCCCGCCATGATCGCCCTGGTTGTACTCCGCCAACGTGGCGGCCACCGCGGCCTCAGCTTGTTGCTGCGCCACGGGGTCGAAGGTGGTGTAGATGCTGAGGCCGCCATTGAACACCAGGTTGAAGCGATCCTCGGCGCTCCCCCCCAGGTACCGGGGATCGTCCAAAAGCTGCTGCTTGACCTCTTCCACGAAGTAGCTCTTGGGGGGAAGCTCGATCTCGTTGACCTCTTTGGGGAGCGGCTGGAGGTGGTAGGCGTCGGCCTGCTCCTCGGTGATGTAGCCCAACTCGGCCAGGCGGTTCAACACGATGCGCCGCTGGCGCAGTGCTCGCACCGGGTTGTTTATGGGGTCGTTGCTGCTGGGATTGCTGATCATCGCGGCCAACAGCGCCGCCTCCCCCCATCCCAGGTCGGCGGCGTCGAGCCCCCAGTACACCTCGGCAGCGGCTTGCACCCCGTAGGCGCCCTGACCGAAGTACACCGTGTTCAGATACAGGTTGAGGATGTCGTCCTTGTCCATCTCCCTCTCCAGGCGCTTGGCCATGGCCATCTCCTGGAGCTTTCGCTCGGCCTCCACCTTGTTGCCCACCACCAGGTTCTTGATCAGCTGCTGGGTGATGGTGGAGCCGCCCTGGGTTATTCCCCCGGCCCCCACGTTCTCGAGCCCGGCCCGGAACACCGCGCTGAGGTCGACGCCGGTGTGCAGGTAGAAGTTCTCGTCCTCGATGGCGATCACCGAGTGCTTCACCTCCTCGGATATGTCGTCAAGGCCGACCAGCACCCGATTCTCCACATAGCTGAACACGTCGATGATCCGGCGGTTGGAGTCGTAGACGTACGACCGGATGGCCAGCTCGTCGAGGCTCACGTCCTCAGTCAGGTTCACCTCGACTGGGGTGGACTCCCACGATTGCAGCACGTCGGTAGTCGGGGGCCAGACCACGAACAAGGTGGCAGCCAAGGCCAATGCCAGCATGGGCATGAGCACGGCCAGGCGGAACAGGTGGGACAGCCACCTCAGCAAGTCCTTCACCAGAGTCCCAACGCTATCGGCCCGGAAGTCGACAGTGGGCGCGCACTATGGGCTCGGCAATCAGAGCAGATGGGCCCTCAGTAGCTGCCGCTCAGCTTGGTGTGGTCCCAGCTGATGGTCTTTTCGGCCTTGATCACCACTGCGGTGCGCTTGAGGGCCATGTGCTCGGCCGCTTGGGACAGCATCTCCCGATCGACGCCGGGGTTGTTGCGGACCATCACCTCCAGGGCGTAGCGGTGGACCACCTCGGGGTCGGTGTGCAGCTCGGCGTGCCCGTTGATGGCCACTCCCCGGAGCTTGTCGTACTCAAGGCCGTCCTCCAGCAGCAGGGCTATGCGGCTGTCCCGCTCCAGGTTCTTGATCTTCTGCGACTTGGTGTAGGTCTCGAACACGATGTCGCCGTCCACCACCGCGAACCACAGCGTGCTCAGATGGGGTGTCCCATCCTGGTTGATGGTGGCCACCTGGAGGCTCTTCTGCTCCTCGATGAACACCTCAAGCTCTTCGGGGGTCAAACGGATCTTGTCGCGTCGATTAGCCATGCACTCAGCTTCCCACACCGCTTGGAACGGCGGTCACTCGTCCAGCAGCGCTCGGGCCCTTCGGGCCGGGTTCATTCGTCGAGCAGCGCTCGGGCCCGTCGGGCAAGCGGTTCGTCGATCATCTGGCCCTCAAAGGCCACCGACGCCTCGCCCCGGGCCAAGGCCTCGTCCCACACCGCCAACAGCGCCCGGGCCCTGTCCCGCTCTTCGGGTGATGGGGAGAAGCACTGGTTGGCCAGAGGCACTTGGGAGGGGTGAATGCAGAGCTTTCCGCTGTAGCCGATTGAGCTTCCCACTGCCGCGTCGGCCAAGAAGCGCTTGTCGTCGCCGAACGCGGTCACCACCTGGTCGAGCACCGGCACTCCGGCCAGGCGGGCGGCCAGCGCCACCTGGGAGCGGGCGTACAGCACCTCGAGGCCGTCGTCGGTGCGCACACCGCCCATGTCGGTGATGTAGTCCTCGGCCCCGAAATAGGCAATGTCGACAGCGGGATGCTCCAGCACATCGCCCACCTGGGCCACTCCGGCGGCGGTCTCGATCCCGGCCAGCAGCCGAAGGTGATCCCGGCCGGCCTGGGCCAACGCCTCTAGTGCCCGCTCTACCCCAACGGTGCTCTCCAGCTTGGGCACCACCACCCCGGTCAGCTCCGCGGCCAGCCCCTCGGCCACGTCATCGGCGAACCATTCGGTGCCCAGCGGGTTGACCCTGGCGAAGATGGCCAGCTCGGGATGCAGACGGCGCAGCTCCACAGCCGCAACCCGCGCCTGGCCCCGGGCCTCGGCCTTGGCTGAGGGCGCCACCGCGTCCTCCAGGTCGAGCACCACGCCGTCGGGGCCGCTGCGGGGCAGCTTGGCGCACATGTCGGGGCGGCTGGCCGGGGCAAACAGCAGGCTGCGTATCCGGGGCGGCAAGTCTTGAGGATGGGTTGTGTCAGCCATGCCCGCCCCGGTGGGTGGCAGGAATTGTCCGAGGCGGCTGTTCGACCATGGTCAAAAGATATTGGGCTCCGTCAGCCACCACCACCAGGCCGCCCCCGCCACTGCGCCGAAGACCAGGGCGACGACGAAGGCTCGCTTGGCCAGCTTGTACAGAAACACCAGCGTGGCCACCACGGCCACGACCACTGCCGCCAGCGCCAATTCGGGGTTGGCCGTGGCGAAATCAATCAATTCAGGAGGGATGTCGTCGCGCACATTGGGCGGCAAGCAGTCGAGGGCGCTCTCGGGGAGTTTGTCGATCACGCCGTTCCGCAGGTCGGCCAGCAGATCAGGGTCGACGCAGTCCACTCCGTCGGGCAGATCGGGCGTCTGGCCCTGCGATTGCATCCCGACATTCTCGCCCGTGGGCCGGCTGATTCCGCGCACCCCCGGCCGAGGGGGCTGCGCACATGGCGATCGGCGAGGCCTAGCGCAGTTCGGACAGCTTGATCAGTTCGGGCTCGATGCGCTCCACCGGGCCGGTGGGCAGGAAGAACCGCCAGAAGATGCTGCCGGTGGGGCGGCCCTCGGTGTCCAGCCAGTTGTACACGCCGGGATCTTCGTGGGCGATGACCATCTTGAAGGTGCCGTCGGCCTCCAGGGTGGTGTTGGCCCGATTGCGGCTGGTGATGCGGTTGCCGTAGTCGTAGGTCTGCCCCGCAGCATTCCACAGGCACACATTGCCGAATTTGCACTCCGGCCACCGCCCGGTCATCACTAGGGCCTCGTCGGGGCCGAGCACATAGCGCCCCAAGGTGTAGTAGGCGTCGAAGGCCGCGAAGCCCATGGTGCCGGGTGGCTGCGGATCGGGCAGAACGTTGGGCTCGCGGCTGACCCACGTCGGCATGGGGTAGGTGCCGGGGATGGGCTGCTGGAGGGTCTTGCCCAGCACGTGGTTGTTGACCCGGCCGATGGCGGCGGCCACGGTCTCGTCGTTCCAAAACGTGGCCGGCCCCACCGGTGACAGGCACTCGATGGTGAGGGGGATATGGAGCGACTCGTCGGCCGCCGCGGGCTTGGGAACCTCGAAATAGTGCCGGGTGGTGATCCGGCCCGCATCGGGGGGCAGGTCTAGCCAGTTTCGGTCCTGGGGCTCGCCGCCAAGGAACACCTCGTAGTTGCCGTCGGCGTCAACGTCGATGTCGTCGTCGTTGAGCACCCCGCCGGTGCCGGTGGCGTATCGGCCTTCGGATGAGCCCAATTCGACCGTGAACGACGTGTAGACGGCCCCGGCCAAGTTGCCGGTGACCCGATAGGCCAGATCCCCGCTCACCGGGGCCTCGAAGTACACCGCATCGGCGTTGTCACCGGTGAACTTGCGGGTGGGCGACACGATCCGGCGCCACACCGGGCGCTCGGGATCGAACTCGGCGTGGGAGAACAGGGCCGACTGGAGGATGTGCAGCGCCAAGCGGTGGCTGTCGGCGATGTCCTGCTCGCCGGACACTCCCCACTCCTCGCCGCAAAAGCGCTCGCTCACCTGCCCCAGGGCATCGACCATTTCGGCCCAGGCGACCTGGGTCTTGGTTTGACCAGCCATAACGATGTCCCCCTTTTTGGATTGTCGCGGGACGTTACCGCAGCGGCTTGAACGCGCCACCATCCACCAAACCGTCACCCCCCGTCGGTATGGTCGAACCGTGAGTTCAGCCCTTGTGGATACGGCAGCCGACGCGGCGATAGGCACAGCTATCGACGCCGTTTCGGCAGCGCCGCCTCCGCTTCCGATCCGCGTGATCCGCAGTCCGAAGCGCCGCAAGACCGCCGCGGCCAAGGTTCAGCCCGACTGCATCGAAGTTCGGGTTCCCGCAGGAATGACTCCCGACGCCGAGGCCGAGATGGTGGCCAGCCTGGTAGCCCGCCTCGAGCGCAAGCGGGCCGCAGAGGCTGGCGGGGTGAATTTGGCCGAACGAGCCGTCAAGCTGGCCTCCCGCTACGGCCTGCCCCAACCGGAGTCGGTCACCTGGGCCGAGCAGAACGACCGCTGGGCTTCGTGTACCTCGTCCCGGGGCACCATCCGCATCTCCACCCGCCTGGCCCGGGTTCCCGCCTGGGTACTCGACGCCGTCATCGTCCACGAGTTGGCCCACCTGTCTGTGCCCAATCACAGCCCCGCCTTCTGGGAGCTGGCCAACCGCTACCCCCGCCAAGAGCGGGCCTCCGGCTTCCTAGAGGCCATGAGCGGCGGCCACTCCGACCCTTGCCACATCACCTGAGACCATCGAAAAGCTCAGTCTCCGCTCGCTCTGACCCAGCGGCTGATCGCGCCTCATTGGCAGGGCTGGGGCAGACTGAGGGCTGATGGGTGAGCGGATCTTCTATGCGGCCAGCGTGCACGACGAGGCCGAGATCGAAGCGGTGGTTGAGGTGTTGCGGGGAGGGGCGGGGGCGCTGTGGCCGGGGCGCAATGTCACCGCCTTTGAATGGGAGGTAGCCGAGCGGTTCGGCAAGCACCGGGGGCTCATGTGCAACTCGGGGTCCTCCGCGCTGTATCTGGCGGTGGAGTTGGCCGACCTGCCCCCGGGCAGCGAGGTGATCACCGCGGCGGTGACCTTCTCCACCGATGTGGCTCCGCTGGTGCGAGCCGGGCTGGTGCCGGTGTTCGCCGACGTGGACCCCGACACCTACCAGATCGACGTCGATTCCATCGAAGGCCTCATCGGCCCAGATACCAGGGCCATATTGGCTCCCAACCTCATCGGCAACGCCCCCGACTGGGACGCCATCCGGGCCATCGCCGACCACCACGGGCTGTTCGTCATCGAAGACAGCTGCGATGCCCTGGGGCCAACCCTGAGGGGCACGCCCACCGGCACCCGCAGCGATCTGACCGTCACCAGCTTCGCCTCCTCGCACATCATCACCTGTGCAGGCAACGGGGGGATGGTGCTGCTCGACGACGAGGACCTGCGGGACCGGGGTCTGCTGCTGCGCCGTTGGGGGCGACGCTCCGAGCTGCACTTCTACGGCTCGAAGCGCCAAGACCGGAACTTCTGGGAAGACCTCGACGGCATCCACTACGACAACCAGTTCATCTTTGACGAGCTGGCCTGGAACTTCGAGCCCTCCGAGATCGGGGCCGCCTTCGGCCGCCAGCAGCTCGACAAGGTGCCGGCCAACTTCGCCCGGCGCACCCGCAGCTTCGACCTCTATTCGGAGTTCTTCTCCGCCCACGCCGACCGGTTCCGACTCCCCCGCCAGACCGAGGGGCTGGAAACTGCCTGGCTGTGCTACCCGCTCACCATCGCCCCCGACGCCGGCTTCGTGCGGGCCGACCTTCAGGCCCATCTCGACGGCAACGGCGTTGACACCCGCACAGTGTGGACCGGCAACGCCGCCCGCCAGCCGTTCATGGCCGGAGTGGACTTCCGCCAACCCAAAGCCGGGCTCCCCCATGCCGACGCCATCATGGAGCGCGGCGTAGTCCTCCCCATGAACCACTCCCTCGACGATGAAGACATCGGCTACGTGACCGGCCTGATAGAAACATTCCTGACCACTACCTAATTTCCAGCACTCAAGGAGAGCCCCATGCGCGGCGCCGTTTTGCATTCCAGTCCCGGCGAGCTTGTCGTCGAGAACCTGACCGTCGACAAGCCGAACCCCAATGAGGTGCTCATCAACACCACCCACGCCGGACTATGCCACTCCGACCTGCACTTCATGGACGGGCACTGGCCGGTGGTGGAGTCGATGGTGATGGGCCACGAGTCGGCTGGCGTCGTTGCCGCGGTGGGCGAGGACGTCACCTATGTGAAGCCCGGCGACCACGTCATCACCTGCGTGTCGATGTGGTGCGGGACGTGCCGCACCTGCCTTCAGGGCAAGCCCTATATGTGCCTCGACGCCGACACCATGCGCTCGGGCCGTCCCAAGCCATCGCTGCGATTCGACGACGGCCGGGGCTGCACCGCCTTCGCCGGGCTGGGGTCGTTCGCCGAGGAGCTGCTGGTACACGAGCGGGCGGTAGTGAAGATCCGCGACGACATGCCCCTCGACCGGGCCGCGCTGATCGGCTGCGGGGTCACCACAGGGCTCGGCGCGGTCATGCGCACCGCGGCGGTGCCCGCCGGCTCCAGTGTGGTGGTGATCGGCTGCGGCGGCATCGGGCTGTCGGCGGTGCAGGGCGCCCGCATCGTGGGGGCCACACCGATCATCGCGGTGGATCTGGTGGCCTCCAAGCTGGAGATGGCCCGCACCCTGGGCGCCACCCACACCGTGAACGCCTCGGAGACCGATCCGGTGGCCGCGGTCCACGAGATCACCGGGGGCGGCGCCGACTACTCGTTTGAGGCCATCGGCCTGACCGCCACTGCCGAGCAGGCCTGGGCCATGATTGGCATCGGCGGCACCGCCACCGTGATCGGGATGCTGCCCTTGACCAGCCAGGTGACCATCCCCGGCGGGGAAATCATCTTGAGCGAGAAGAAGCTCCAGGGATCGCTGATGGGCAGCAACCGCTTCCGGATCGACATGCCCAAGTTCATTGACCTGTACCTGGACGGGCGGCTGAAGCTGGACGAGATGGTGTCGGCCACCATCGATATCACCGAGGTGAACGACGGCTACGCCGCCATGAAGGCGGGCGAAACCCTGCGCTCGGTCATCGCATTCTGAGCAAACCATCCTCCGCGGCAATATCGAAAAGGAGCACGCCAATGGGACAATTGGACGACCGGGTGGCGGTGGTCACCGGCGGAGGCGACGGCATCGGCCACGGGATTTGCCGACGCTTCGCCGCTGAGGGGGCCAAGCTGCTGGTTGCCGACATCGATGCTGAGGCCGCTGGGCGAGTGGCCAGCGAACTGCGCGACGAGTTCGGTGCCGACGCCCGGCCGATGCGGGTGGACGTGGCCGACAAAGACGAGGTGCTGGCCATGGTGGACGCTGCGGTCGACCAGTGGGGCCGCCTGGACGTGCTCATCAACAACGCCTGGGGCGGAGGGGAGCTGTGCCGGGTGGAGGTCAAGACCGACCAGCTCATGAACGACGCCATGCACGTCGGCCTGTACGGCCCGCTGTGGGCCATGCAGACCGCCTTCCGGGTCATGCGCAACCAGCAGTACGGGCGGATCGTGAACCTGTGCTCGCTGAACGGGGTGAATGCCCACATGGGCACCCTGGAGTACAACTGCGCCAAGGAGGCGTTGCGGACCCTGAGCCGAACCGCGGCCCGGGAGTGGGCCCCCTACGGCATCGTGGTAAACGTGATCTGCCCGGGGGCCAAGACCGCGTCGGCCCGCCGGGTGGAGCAGATGATGCCCGATCTCATCCGCAACGCCGAGGCGGCCAACCCCATGGGCCGCATGGGCGACCCCGAGGGCGACATCGCCCCGGTGGCCCTGTTCTTGTCGACCGAGGACGCCCAGTACCTCACCGGCAACACGCTGTATGTGGACGGCGGCAGCCACATCAACGGCGCCAACTGGGTCCCCGACATGCCAGAAACTGAGTAGATGAGATGAGCATGACCCGCTCGATGGCGGGCAAAGTGGCCATCATCACCGGTGCGGGGCCAGGAGTGGGTCGGGCCAGTGCGCTGGCCATGGCCGCCGACGGGGCCGACATCGCTCTTGCCGCCCGCCGAGTTGAACCGCTTGAGGCGCTGGCCGCCGAGGTGGCCGCGGCCACGGGACGACGGGTGGTGGCCATTCCCACCGACATTGCCGACCTCGCGTCGGCCGCGGCCTTAGCCGACACTGCGGCCGCCGAATTGGGCCGGGTGGACGCGGTGGTGAACGTGGCCACCGCCGGCGGCGCCCGCGCTGCGGTGGCCGACATCGACTGGGACGAATACCGCTACTCCTTCGAGCTGAACGTGATCGGCACCCTGGAGGTGAGCCGTCGCGCCGCCGAGCACATGAAGGCCGTCGGCGGAGGCTCGATCGTGCAGATCAGCACGCTCAGCACCCACTCGGTGCCCGAGAAGATGGCCATCTACACCTCCACCAAGTCGGCTATGCACACCGCATCAATGGTGATGGCGCGCGAGCTGGGACCCCACAACATCCGAGTGAACATCGTCACGCCGGGCTATATCACCGGCGACAATCTAAACCGGCTGTGGAGCAACATCGCCGAGCAAACCGGCAAGACCGCCCAACAGGTCTCCGACCGGGCGGCCCGGGCCGCGGCCCTCAACCGCCACGTCGACCCCGAAGACATCGCTGAGGCCGTGCTGTTTCTGGCTTCGGAGCGGGGCCGGGGTATAACCGGCCAGGAGATCAGGGTGGACGCCGGTCAGGTGATCGGCTGAGCGATCTGCCTTCGGTCTAGTCCTGACCGTTGGCCAACACGTCGGCCATAGTGTCGAACAGGATGCCGATCTCGTGGTCGGTGATCACCAAGGGCGGGCACATGGCCAGCCCGGTGCCCACCGGCCGCAGAATGACCCCGGCTTCCAGCAGCCTCATCCGGGCGGCCGCGGCGTCGTAGCCCAGCTCGGCGGCATATACCGCTCCGGCGCCCCGGTAGCTCTGGATGATCCCGTCGGCCTGAAGAGCGGCAAGTCCCTCGGTCAGCTTCTCAGCCAGGTGCGGCACCCGCTGCACCAGCTCTTCTTTTTCCATCAAGGCCAGGTTGGCCACTCCAGCGGCCATACAGGCGGGGTGCCCGGCGTAGGTATATCCAGTGCGCAGCGTGTAGCCGGGCTGTTCCAGCACATCGCACACCGCCCGGCTGGCAATGACACCGCCCACCGGCTGGTAACCGGAGGTGACCCCTTTGGCGAACGTCATCAGATCGGGGGTCACCCCGTAATACTGGGCCCCGAACCACTCTCCTGTGCGGCCGAACCCGCATATCACCTCGTCGAGGATGAGCAGAGCGCCGTGCTGATCGCACAGCCGCCGCAGTCCCTCCAAGTAGCCGTCGGAGGGGGGATAAACGCCTCCCGCCCCTTGCAGCGGCTCGGTGATGACGGCGGCCACCCGGCCCTCGTTGGCGGCCATTGTTGTGCTCACCGCCTCGATGTCGTCGCGGGGCACCTCGATGAAGTGGGGCACCAAATCACCCCACCCCTCCCGATTGCCGGCGATGCCCTGTGCCGTGGTTCCCCCGAAGTTGGTGCCGTGGTAGGCGTCGGTGCGCCGGATGATCACTTGGCGGTCGGCATCGCCCTGGAGCTGGTGTACCGCCCGGGCGATCTTCAGCGCGGTGTCCACCGCCTCCGACCCCGAGCCGCAGAAGAACACCCGCCCATCGGGATGCGGCGAACGTTCGGCCACCATCGAGGCCAGCTCTTCGGCCGGCTGGTTCGTGAACGGGGCGAACGTCTGATAGGCGTCCAGCAGCCGCATCTGGTCGGCCACCGCGTCGATGATCTCGGCCCGGCCGTGGCCAACTTGGCAATACCACAGGCTGGCCAAGGCATCCAGATACCGCTTTCCCTGGTCGTCCCAGAGCGTGCAGCCCTCAGCCCGCACGATGGTGATGAAGTCGTCGGCCGCGGGTGGAGCGAATCCATGCAAGAACTTGGTAGGCACCGCGGAATTCTACCCACCGCCAATTCACTTGCCGGCCACTGGGAGTGAGATAGTGCGGGCATATGAAGCTGGGTATCGGAGTGGACATTTGGAACCAGGCCAAGCTGGATACCTCGCTGGCCAAAGAGCAGCTGGCCAGGGTGCAGATGGCCGAGCGACTGGGGTACGACTCGGTGTGGTCGGCGGAGATCTACGGTGTGGACGCCATCACCCCGCTGGCCTGGATCGCGGCCCACACCCGCCACATCCGCCTCGGCACCGCGGTGTGCCAAGTGGCCGCCCGACCGGCGGTGACCGCGGCTATGCAATTCGGCACCCTGGAGGCGCTGGCCGGACCGGGACGGGCCATCTGCGGTTTGGGCCTGTCGGGCCCCCAGATCGTGGAGGGGTGGTACGGCCAGCCGTGGGGCAAGCCCAACGCCCTGCTGCGCGACTACGTGTCCATCATCAAGAAGGTGTTCGCCCGCCAGGGGCCGCTGACTCATGACGGATCTCAGATCAGCTTGCCCTTTGCCGGCGAGGGCGCGCTGGGCGTGGGCAAACCGCTCAAGTCGATCCTGCACATGAACCCCGACATCCCGGTGTTCTTGGCCACCGGCGGGCCGGCCAACACCGCTTTGATGGCCGAGCTGGCCGACGGGTGGCTGCCGCTGGGCTACACCCCGGGCAGCGCCCACCTCTACACCGAGGCCATCCAGAAGGGCCTCGACCGGGCCGGGCGCACCTGGGGCGACATCGAGATCCAGGCCGGGGCGCGGGTGTCGATCACAAATGACGTGCAGGGCGCCATCGACGAGGCCAAGCCCCAGTTCGCCTTTCTGGTGGGGGGCTATGGCACCCGGGAGTACAACTTCCACCGCGACGCCATGGTGCGGCGGGGTTTCGGCGAGGCCGCCGAGCGCATCCAAGAGCTGTTCATGGCCGGGCGCCGCGACGAGGCGGTGGCCGCGGTGCCCGACGAGTACATCGACGACGGTGCGCTGATCGGCTCCCGCCAGCGCATCAAAGAGCGCTTCGCCCGCTGGAGCGACACCAAGGCCACCGGTCTCACCATCCGAGCCGACACCGACGAGGAGCTGGCCTACATCGCCGAGCTGGCCGAGGCCCGGCCCCGGACTACCTAGGAATCAACTTGGCCGGAATGGGCAGATGCGACATCCCGCCAGGCAGCGGCGGATAGGTCACGCCCTCCACCACGAACATCTCGGCCACCCGATCGCACAGCACGTTTACCGCGCAAGTGGCCTCGATGCGGGCCAGGGTGGCACCGGGGCAGATATGGGGGCCGCCGCCGAATCCCAAGTGATCGCGAGGGTCGTCGCGGTCCAAACGGAACACGTCCGGGTCGTTGTACACGGTCTCATCCCGGTTGGCCGACCCGATGCCCACCTCCACCCAGTCGCCGGCGTGCATCTCCACCCCGTCGAGCGAGATGTCGTGGGTGCAGCGCCGGGTGGTGGCCTGCACCGGGGCGTCGTGGCGCAGTGATTCCTCCACCAACGGGGCCACCAGGTTCCGGTCGGCCGATACCCGCTCGAATAGCTCCCGGTCCCGCAGCAGCCGGTGGGCCAGGTGTACCAGCAGCGCCCGAGTGGTGTGGACCCCGGCCATCACCATGAACTGGAGTTGGGTGACGATCTCAGTGTCGCTGAGCGGAACCCCGTCGATCTCCGCGTTCATCAGCCCGATGATCACATCGTGGGGCTGCTCCTCCCCGGCGGCGGCTGACGACCGGCGCTCGGCCAGCGCTTCGCGGAAATAGTCGAGGATGGGCGGGCCGGTCGGCTTGATCCCCGGTGTGCCCGGGCGCTGCATGAGCGTCCCGTCGAACGACCAGCCCATGAACTTGTCACCGGCCACGGGAGGCAAGCCCATCAAGTCGGCCAGCGTGGCACTGGGGATGGGCATGGCGTAGCCCGCGTGCAGGTCGCCCTCCCCCGCGGCCAGCATCGGGTCGAGCAGCCGATGGCAGGTGCGGGTGACGAACTCCTCGGTGTTGCGCAGCCGGTGGGGGGCGAAGTTGGAGTTGTACAGCCGGCGGATGCGGCCGTGACGGGGCTCGGGTATCTCGCTCAGAAACAGCTCCTCGGCCGGCACCACTTCGGTCCCCGACAGCCCGGCCATGGGTGCCAAATCGGCCACGAACGTCTCCACCTCCTTGAGTGCGGTGTCGATGTGGCGGCGGGTCGAGAGGTACCAGCCCCCTTTGGGCGACGGGCAGATGGGATGTTCTGTGCGTATGCGGGCCAGCGTGTGAAAAGGAACTCCGTCGATCTCATGGGCCGGGTCGCGTGCGTCGAACTCCATGGGTGCACGGTAGTTCGACTCCGATTGGCGGTGCCGCGCCTAGTCTCAGCCCGTGAACCATCCGCCTTATCTGTGTACCGGCACGCTGGGTCGGATCCCGTGGGAGGAAAAGGCTCGGATTGCCTCCGAAGCCGGATTCGCCCGGCTGTCGATCTATGGATGGGAGCACCGCAAGATGCACGAGCGGGGATGGGACGACGGGGCGCTGCGAGAGCTGTTGGATGACCTCGATCTGCGGGTGGCCGAGTACGACGGCGTAGTGATGACCATGCGCTCCCCCGAGGGTGCCGAGGATGCGGTGGCTGCGGCCGTGGCATTGGGTGCCCGGTCGATCACGGTTCTCGAGCATTCCGATTGGCAGCCGAGCGAAAACCTGGATCAAGCCGCCGCGACACTGGCGGAAATCTCTGATCAGGCCGCCGAGCACGACATCCTGGCCCTGATCGAGCCGTTTGCCTGGTCGCCGCTGAATGACCACCGGGTGGCCGCTGAGATCGTCGAGCGGGCCGACCGGCCCAACGCGGGGCTGCTGCTCGACACCTGGCACCTGTGGCGGGGACCGGAACGCGGACAGTTGGACCTGGCCATCGACCCGGCCATGATCAAGGAGATCCAAGTGGGCGACACCGGGCCTGAGCCCGAGGGAAACCCGACGGGCGAAGAGCTCAACCACGAGTGCATTCACGGCCGCCTGATGCCCGGCGAGGGCCACGGGGACATCGCCGGGATGCTGGCCGAGTTCGCCGAACGGGGGGTGGATGCCCCGCTCGCCGTCGAGGTCTTCTACCAATCCCTCAACGGCATCGACCCGGCCGAGGCGGCCCGTCAGTCGATGGCCTGCTTCAATGAATTGAAAGCTAGATTGGCCTTGTGAGCACTGACGGAATCCCCCAAGAAGTCGACGACGCCATTGACGCGATGCTGGCCGAGCACGACCCGACCACCCTGTCGGTGGAGGAGTTCCGCGGATACCAGTACGACGCCGGGCTGGCCTGGGTCCACTTCCCGGTGGGATTCGGCGGCCTCGGCCTGGCGCCCCGCTTCCAGCGCCATATCGAGACCCGTTTGCGCAACGCCGGGGCCGGATCGGCCGATCCCGGCATCTTTTTCTTCACCCTGGCCGGGCCAACCATCGTGACCCACGGCACCGACGAGCAGAAGCGCCGCTTTTTGCGGCCCATGTTCACCGGCGAGGAGCGCTGGTGCCAGCTGTTCTCCGAGCCGGGCGCGGGCAGCGACTTCGCCGGTCTAGCCACCCGGGCGGTGCGCGACGGCGAGGTGTGGACCCTGGACGGCCAGAAGGTGTGGAATACCCTCGCCCACCTAGCCGATCGAGGCATGCTGGTGGCCCGCAGCAACCCCGAATCCCCCAAGCACAAGGGCATGACCTACTTCGCGCTGGACATGCACGCCGAGGGCGTGGAGGTGCGTCCCCTGCGCCAGATCACCGGCGAGGCCGAGTTCAACGAGGTGTACATGACGGGCGTACAGGTCCCCGATGCCGACCGGATCGGTGGCGAGGGAGAAGGCTGGGGGGTGGCACTCACCACACTGATGAACGAGCGCACCGTGATCGGGGGCGGCGGTTCACCCAAGCGGGGCTCAGGCAGCATTGCCGAACTGGTGCAGGTGTGGGCTGAGTTGCCCGACGAGCAGCGCACATCGGCCCGTTTGGACCGGGTGATGAAGCTGTGGAGCCAGGCGGAGACGCTGAGGCTCACCAACATGCGGGCCTCGCAGAACCGCCGAGCCGGCAATCCCGGCCCGGAGGGCTCGGTGGCCAAGGCCATCCACGCCGAGCTGAACAAGTCCATCTTCGAGGAGTGCGTGAACCTCCAGGGGCCAGCCGGCTCGGTGGACTTCGACTACACCTTCCGCCGTCCTGACGTGGTGTCGGAAACCGGGGCCGAGAACGGCTTGGGCCACGCCTTCTTGAGGTCCCGGGCCAACTCCATCGAGGGCGGCACCACCGAGATCATGCGCAACATCCTGGGCGAGCAAATCCTCGGCCTCCCCGGCGAGCCCCGGGTGGACAAGGCCATCCCCTGGAACGAGGTCCCCCGCAACTAGCTTCGGCTATTACCCCACTTCGAGGGGGGAACGGCCAAACCTGCGGTCGAGCCAGCCGATCACCGTCTGGGCCACGGCTTCGGGCTGCTCAGGCAAAAGGGCGTGGCCGGCGTTGGCGATAACCACCACTTCAACCCGGTCGCCGACGGCCTCCGCCAGGGCGTCGGCGTTGGCGGGAACGGCTAGCCGGTCGTCGGCGGGTTGCACCGCCAGCATGGGGGCGGTGCCTCCGGCCCACCAGTCGCCCACCGGGGTGGACACGGTGGCCTGCTCCTGGGCTTGGGCCAGCTTTGCGAACCAGCCGTCGGCCCACACGCTGGCGTCGTTGCCGGGCGCGAAGAACGCCCTGCTCACCGCATCGAGGCGAACATCGGGAGGATTGCGGGGGTCGAAGATCGTCCGCATGGCCACAGCCATCTCGTCGGTGACCGGAATGAATCCGCCGCAGGCCAACAGCACCAGGCTCTCCACCTGCTCGGGGTGGTTGGTGGCAGTCATACGGGCGATCCGGTTGCCGTAGGCGTGCCCCACAACCACCGCGGGGCCGTCGCCAAGCTCGGCGATCACCGCGGCCACATCGGCAGCCAGAGTGGCCAGAGTCTCCTCCCGGTCGGGCGACGCACTGGCTCCGAGACCTCGAGGCTCAGGGCAGGCCACCCGGTAGCCCGCATCAGCCACGTCGGCGGCCAGTCGGTCGAAATCGGCCGCCCCCCGGCCCAACGACGGCAGCATCACCACCAGCGGACCTTGCCCGCAAACATGCACTTCGATCGGTCCGTGGCCGGTGGGCACTATCGCGATCTGACGCATGGCAATGCACTGTAGCCTTCCATCGGATCGCGAAAATAAGGCTAGCCTTACATTCTTATGGCCCTCGTCCCCCCGGTATCGCTGCTGTCGGTGCAGGGCGTCTCCAAGTCGTTCGAGGGCGTCACCGTTATCGAAGATTGCAGCCTCGACGTGGGATGGGGCGAAATGGTGTCCTTGCTCGGACCGAGCGGGTGCGGAAAGACCACTCTGCTTCGGATCATCGCCGGATTGGAGCGAGCCGACCGGGGGACGATCCACATCGCGGGGGCCCAGGTGGCCGGCGATGGAACCTGGGTACGCCCCGAGGACCGAAATGTGGGCATGGTGTTCCAAGACTGGGCGCTGTTCCCCCACCTGGATGTGTCCAGAAATGTCGGCTACGGAGTCCCCCGCGGCAAGCGGACAGAGGAGGTGGCCAAGACGCTGGAGCTGGTCAACCTTCCGGGAATGCAAGACCGCATGCCCGAAACCCTCTCTGGTGGCCAACAGCAGCGGGTGGCGCTGGCCCGGGCGCTGGCTCCCCAGCCCACTGCCTTGCTCTTGGACGAGCCGTTCTCCAATTTGGACTCCGCGCTGCGCCGGGATGTCCGCACCGAGGTGCGCCAGCTTCTCCAGTCCACAGGGATGACCGCGGTGTTCGTGACCCACGACCGGGAGGAGGCGCTGGTGCTGGGTGACCGGGTGGCGGTCATGGATGCGGGACGCATCGTGCAGATCGGATCGCCCGCCGAGATCTACCAGAAGCCGGCCAACCCATGGGTGGCGGCCTTCATCGGCGCAGTATCGATGTACCCCGCCGACGCCGACGGCCAAGTCGCCCGCTCCGACTTCGGTCCCATCCCCTTGCTGGACGCCCACCATGGCCCGGTCGAAGTCGCCGTCAGGCCCGAGGACGTGGACCTGCGCCCCGACGACAGCGGCACCGCAACCCACACCGTGGAGGACTTCGAATTCCAGGGGGCTGACTCGATGGTCACCGTGGCCAACGCCGCCGGTGTCCGTCTCGTCGCCCGGGTCAGCGGGACGCAGAGCCTGGCTCCCGGCGACCGGGTGACCCCCGTCTATTCCGGGGCGCCAGCCGCGGCGTTCGACCAACTCTGATGCAGTCGCCCGCCATCCGATCCTCCGTGCCGTTGAAGGCCGTCGCCATCGTGGTGACCATTGCCTTCGCCTTCCCGGCGGGCTATCTGGTGTGGCGCAACTTCACCTTCCACAGCGATCCGCTGGGCGTGCTGTTCTCCCAGCGCACGCAAGGACCGCTGCTGCGCACCCTGCGGCTGGCCGTACTGGTGTCGGCTTCCACCGCGGTGTTTGGCACTGCTCTGGCCTGGCTGACCACCCGCTGCGACGTGCCGCTCAAGCGCATGTGGCAGGCGCTTCTGCCCCTGCCTCTGGTATTCCCCACCTTCATTGGCGCCGCCGCGCTGATCCGCACCCTCAACCCTGGCGGCTTGCTGTCCGACTGGCTCGACAATCTGGGGCTGGTGTGGGACGTGGAAGTGCGGGGACTGTTCGGCGCATGGCTGGCGCTCACCCTGTTCACCTATCCGTACGTGTACTTGCCGGTAGCCGCCCGGCTGCGGCGCCTGCCCGGGTCGGCCGAGGAAACCGCTCGGCTGCTGGGCGACAGCCCGCTGACCATCATCCGGCGAGTGGTGCTGCCCCAGACGGCTACCGCCATCAGCGCCGGCACCCTCCTGGTGTTCCTGTACGCCATCAGCGACTTCGGCGCGGTGCAGCTCATGCGCTACGACACGCTGAGCCGGGCCATCTACACCACTAGGCTCAACAACCAGCCGGTCTCGATGGCGCTCAGCGTGATTTTGCTGGTGCTGGCCGCCGCGGTCGTTTTGGCGGAGCGAGGCGCCACCCGGCGCTTTGAGCATGCTGCGCCGGTGCGATCGCGAAGCCCGGTGATCTATCGACTGGGCCGCGCCAAACCGTTCGCGGTGGCGTTCCTGGTCGGTTCGGTTGCGATAGCCCTGCTGGGACCGCTGGCCTCGCTGGCCGACTGGTCCATCGACGGGATCAGGCTGGAAGCATCGGGGGGAAGGGATCTCCTCGTGGGATGGGACGACGTGTGGTCGCCCACCTGGCACACTGCCTACGGCAGCATCCTGGCCGCGGTCGTGTCGGTGGCTGTGGTGCTGCCGGCCGCCTACCTGGTGGTGCGCTACCGGTCACGAATCGGCACATTGGCCAACGCGGTGATCGTGTCGGCGTTCGCCCTTCCGGGAATCCTCATCGGGTTGGCACTGCTGTTCTGGACCCTGAAGACCGACATCGGTAGTCACCTCCGCAACACCCTGGTGTTGCTGGTGTTCGCCTACATCGTGCGGTTCGGCGGCCAGACGATGCGCACCTCCCAAGTGGCGGTGGCCGCGGTGTCGTCCCGGCTGACCGACGCGGCCCGCACCCTGGGGGCCAGCTGGGTGCGGCGCTTCCGGTCGCTGGAGCTTCCGCTCATGGCCCCGGGACTGTTGGCCGGAGGCGGGCTGGTGATGCTCTCGGTGATGAAGGAGCTGCCCATCACTCTGCTCATCGCCCCGTTCGACTTCCCCACCCTCACCACCAAGGCGTTCAACAGCATCGAGGAGGCCTTCGTGGCCGAGGCCGGCATCTGGTCGGGCGTGCTCGTTCTGCTCTCCGGGGTGATGACCTGGTTCTTCATAGTTCGGCGGGCTGAACACTTCGACTAGCGGTGCCGACGCGGGTCTGTGACACGCTGCGGGAATGAGCATCGAGCCGTTCGAGATCGACGTCCCCCAAGCCGACCTAGACGACTTGCACCGGCGTCTGGCCATGACCCGGTGGCCCGACACCGTGCGGCCCGGTTGGGAAGACGGGGCCGACGTGGCCTACATGCGAGAGCTCTGCGAGTACTGGGCCGACGGCTACGACTGGCGGTCCCGCGAGGCCTACCTCAACGCCTTCCCCCAGTTCACCGCCACCGCAGCCGGGGAGAAGGTCCACTTCTACCATGTGCGCTCTCCGGAGCCCGACGCGCTGCCCATGGTGATGATCCACGGATACATGGGCTCGGTGGTGGAGTTCCGGGAGATGATGGGGCCGCTGTCCGACCCGGCGGCCCACGGCGGCGACCCGGCCGACGCCTTCCACATTGTGGTCCCGTCGCTGCCCGGCTACGGATTCTCGGGGCCCACCGCCAATCCCGGGGTGGACATGCACCGCTGCGCCGAGGCCATCGCCGGGGTCATGGAGCAGCTGGGCTACGACCGCTACATCGTGCAGGGGGGAGACTGGGGGGCGCTGGTCACCCGGCGAATGGCCGAGGCCTTCGGCGACCGGCTCATCGCCGCCCACTTCAACATGCTCTTCGCCCAGCCCACCGCCGAAGAGGCCGCCGATCCGGCCAAGATGATGGAGGGGGTGACCGAGGCCGAGCAGGCGGCCATGGCCCGCTCGCTGGAGGTGATCACCGGAGGCACCGGTTACATGGCCATGCTGAGCACCAAGCCCCAGACCCTGGCTGTGGCCCACAACGACTCCCCCGCCGGCCTGGCCGCCTGGTTCATCGAGAAGTACCAGCACTGGTGCGACCTGGACGACGGCGACCTGGCGAGCGTGTTCACCAAAGACCAACTGCTGGATAACGTGATGCTGTATTGGATGACCGCCACCGCGGCCTCATCGGGGCGGCTGTATCTGGAGTCGGCCCGAACCGGCACCTCGGCGGTGGATGCCTGGGCCGGGCAGGTGGAGGTTCCCACCGGCCACGCCGTGTACCCCCGAGAGCTGCTGCAAACGCCGCGGGCGTGGGCCGAGCGCCGCTACAACATCGTCCACTGGGCGGTGCAGCCCAAGGGCGGCCACTTCGCCCCCTTCGAGCAGCCCGAGCTGTTCACCGACGACCTGCGGGCCTTCGGCCGCCTGTTCCGCTGAAGCGCTGCCGTTCAGCAGCAGATGGGTCTAGGCGAATCGGGCGGAGCGCATGGCCAGGAGGTCGCCGTCGGATGCCTCTAGCACCTCGCGGGCTTCGTCGGGGCCCTTCATGCGCAGCGGGCAGGACACAACCACGTCCATCACCTGGTTGAGCCGGCCGAAGGCGATCCAGCAGCCGATGGCCAGGGTCATCTCCACCACCAGCTCTTCGCCGAAGTGACCGACCATGCGGTCCATGAACTCCTGGTCGATGGACAGGTGGTCGACCGCGAACTTCTCCGCGTACTCCAGAGCATCGCGCTCGGCTTCGCTGAAGCCGTCGTATTCGTTGCGATTTCCGACGTTTAGGTAGTCGTCCTCGCTCAGTTCATATTGCGCCAACGACGCAATGCGGGTGTCCAGTCAAACCACGCAT
>JAJDYU010000049.1 GCA_022825005.1 Acidimicrobiia bacterium | reverse complement strand
CCAAACCGCCCTTTCTCTGTCGACGGACGATCGCGTGCCCCAGCTCGCCGACTTCACCGACCGGGAGAAGATGATGGGCGAGTACCGAACCATGGGCATCTACCCCCGAGGCCATCTCATGGAGTTCCTCCGGGAGGGCCTGGGCGCCAACGTGATGCCCACCATCGAAGTCGAGGCTCGCAAAGAAGACGAAGAAGTCACGGTGGCGGGCTGGCCGGTGGCCAGACAACACCCCCGTGGGCGCGACGGCACCGTCTTCGTGACCATCGAGGACGAGACCGGCGACACCCAGGTGATCATCTACTCCGACCTGTTCGCCCGCCGCCGCCGGGAGCTGAGCAGCCAGGTGATCGTGGTCACCGGGAGGATTTCCCGGTGGGACGGGACCGTGAACGTGGTCGCCACCGACGTGCGCGCCATCGACTCGGGCGTCGCCATGCCGCCGTCGCACGACTGGCACTGACACCGCGCTCGGGGGGGTTGGTCGGATGCCCCCATCAGCCGCATAATGGGATAGAGATGTGTGGCCGGTACAGCCTGACCTCCAGCCTGAGCGAGCTAGCCCAGCGGTTCGAATTCGAGAGTGAGCCCGAGGGCTTCGTGCCCAGATACAACGTCGCTCCCACCCAGCAAGTGCTGGCCGTGGTCGGCGGCGACCCTCGTCGGGCCGGCTTCATGCGCTGGGGTCTGATCCCATCGTGGTCCAAGGACGGCCCCTCCAGCCGCCCCCTCATCAATGCCAGAGCCGAGACCGTGGCCGAGAAGCCGTCGTTTCGCGACTCGCTGAAACGTCGGCGATGCCTGATCCTGGCCGACGGTTTCTACGAGTGGCAGAAGATGGGCGACGCCAAGCGCCCGATGAGGGTCACCATGCGCTCGGGTGAGCCGTTCGCCTTCGCCGGGCTCTGGTCAAAGTGGACCGACCCGGAAGGAAGCTCCATCTCGTCGTGCGCCATCATCACCACTGAAGCCAACGAAGTGCTCAAACCGATTCACCACCGAATGCCGGTAATCTTGTCGAAGAAAGTGGAGGACCTCTGGTTGGACACCGCCCTTGACGACTCCCAAACACTGACCCAGTTCCTCGAGCCCTACCCCGACAACGCCCTGGAGGCCTACGAGGTGTCTGCCCTAGTCAACTCCGCTTCCAACGACCGCCCCGAGGTCGCCACACCCCTATAGACAAACCGCGAGCACAAGGTGCCCCACATGAGAATTGCCCGAATCGGAGTGGCCTGCTTGTTCGGCGTGGCCGCGTTGATTGCTCTCATCATTGTCGCATGCGGCAACGACGACGATGCCGCCGCGCCCCCGCCAACCGCGCCCCCGCCGACTGCGGTGGACGACGCCCAAGACGGACACGACCACAGCCACGATCACGCCACGCTGATGGAGGTGGACTACGAGCCGGTGCCCACCATCGAGCTCAGAACCCATCTCGACCCGAAATCGGGAGTCAACCTCGAGGTGATCACCACCGGATTCACTCTGGCACCCGAGCGGGCCTCAACCGAACCCATCGACGGGGAGGGGCACTTCCACATCTATGTAGACGGAGTGAAGCTCAGGCGGCTGTACGCCCACTGGGCCCACGTCGACCTCCAAACACCCGGCGACTACGAGATCCGGGTGGAGATGTCGGCCAACGACCACGCTGCCCTGGCGGTAGACGGGGTGAAGCTCGATGCCACCGCCATCGTCACCATCCCCGGTCCCTCTGAGGGGGTCGATGCTGTGCCTGACACGACCATCGAGGTGGAGGTGGCGGGGGGCAAGCCTGTGAACGGGGTTCAGCGCTTCCAGATCGATGCCCGAGACATTGTCACCATCATCGTGAACGGCGATACCACCGATGAGCTCCACATCCACGGCTACGACCTGGTGGTGGGTTTTGCCCCCGGCCAGCCCGGCACCATCACCTTCGAAGCTGACATTCCTGGCATCTTCGAGGCGGAGACCCACCACAACGGTGATCTGGTGATGGAGCTCGAGGTGCGGTGACCGCTCTGCTGGGCTCAGTACTGGCTCATGGGGTGGGGGCCCGGGGCGACCTGCCCCTGCCGTTCTATCTCTTCGGCATCGGGGCCGCCGTCGCCCTGATGGCCACTTTTGTCAGCTTGAGCTTCTTCTGGCACCGTGCCTGGCTGCCGGCGGCGGCCTCGGGCCGCAGCCTGGGACTGGCCTTTGGCCGGGTGCTCGACGTGATAGCGGTGCCGGCCCGGCTGGCATCGCTGGCGCTGTTCGTGCTGGCGCTGGCCAGCAGCGTGAGCGGCGCCGCGGTGGGAAGCCAGCGGTTCGGACCGCTCACGGTGTACGTGGCGCTGTGGGTGGGGATGGCCATGGTGGCCGCGGTGTTCGGCGATGTGTGGCGGGTGCTCAACCCGTTCGAGACCATCGCCTCTGCCATCGAATGGACCGCAAGAAAACTGGGGATGCCCCCGATCGACGACACCGGCGAGATTCCCGGCGGCTACTGGCCAGCAGTTGTGGCGCTGTTCTGGTTCCTGCTGTTCGAGCTTTGCTACCACGAGGGCACCACCAACGAAGCAGTGGGCGGGGCCATGATCGCCTACACGCTGGGCATGGTGGGCGGGTCGGCGGTGTACGGGCGACGCTGGCTCCGCCAGGCCGACGGATTCGGGGTGCTGTTCTCGCTGCTG
>JAJDYU010000014.1 GCA_022825005.1 Acidimicrobiia bacterium | reverse complement strand
CCCGAGCTCGAAGTCGCCGACGATGAAGGCGCCTTCGCTCGCGCTCGCCGAACGCAGCACTACAGCATGGGACCCTTGCGGGGAGTCAAACGCGACGTGTGGGAGGGCGGACACCGGGTACCTTTTCTCGCTTCGTGGCCCGGGGTAATTCCCGAAGGTTCAACTTCGGACGCCCTGGTGTCGCTTTCAGACCTTTTCGCCACCTGCGCTGATGTTCTCAACTCGTCCCTGGAAGACTTCGGCGAGCTCGACAGCCAATCAATGCTCCCGGTGCTGCGCGGCCAAGAAGGAGGACGCACCTCGCTGGTGCTTCACGGCGGCGATGGACGGTTCGCCCTGCGCCAAGGACCGTGGCTGTTTGTGGACGCGCCGAGCGGGAGCGAAAGGGAAGAACCCGACTGGTTCCGCTCCGAGCGCGGCTACGTCGCCCACAACCATCCCGGCGAGCTGTTCAACCTAGTGCACGACCTCCCCGAGCGCGACAACCGCTACGGCACCGAATCCCAAATCGTCAGTCAACTAGCCAGATCGCTGGACAAATTGGTGGCCGCCCACCGAGCAAGCGAAACCGCCACATCGCAGCCAATCACCGAGTGACCGCGACGAACGCCACCGGGAGTCCCTTCATGTAAACACGCATGCTTTGGCAAAGATTGCCAAAATGCTAGACTCTGGAGTAATGGCCACGATGAACGTGTCGCTTCCCGACGACCTCAAGAGCTTTGTCGATTCTCAGGTCAACCATGGCAATTACGGATCAACCAGCGAATACATACGAGATCTGATCCGCCACGACTACGACCGCGGCCAACTTCGAGACGCGCTCCTCGATGGTGCCCGCTCCCCCATCACCACCGAAGCCGACCCTGCATACTTCGAATCACTCCGAGACCAAGCCCAGGCCAACACCTAGCCCGTGCAGGTCCACCTCCGCGCCCTCGCGGCCAACGACGTCGAGGCCGCGGTGGCCTACTACCGCGAAGAAGCCGGTCCTGACACCGCACTCAATTTCATAGACGCGCTAGAAGCCGCGATAAACCACCTTCAGCAGCATCCATTCACCGGGTCGCTCCGATTCGCATTTGAACTGGAGATCCCAGAGCTTCGGCACTGGCCTCTCCAGAAATTTCCCTACCTCATCTTCCATATGGCCACCGAAAACCACATCGACATCTGGCGCATCCTGCACGCCCGACGAGACATCCCCGCCCACCTCTCCCCGCCCCCTGCCCCCTGATTCTCTTTTGGGCCAAGGCTGATCGGCGACGTCGTCTATCGCGCAGTGCTCCGCATCATCGACTGACTACCGTTCCGATATGTCTCAAATGCAGCAGGCTTGGATCGACTTCTGTGAGGAGTTGAAGGGGTCGGTTGACTACATCTTCGCCGACGATCAGGTGACCGAGTCCCCCATCGACGAGGCCGAGGGCGTTCGCCACATCGTGCGGTCGCTGGTAAAGGCGTGTTTGACGACGTTCGAGAACGCCGACCCGAAGCTCCCGGAGCTCGCCTGGTTCCACCCGTCGAAGATGGGACTCGACAATCCTGATGCGCTCTATCAGTCCGCCCCGATCGACTTGGTCCACGACTACGAGTTCTCCGGCAATATCGGGTCGGTTGCGTACCTTGGCATTGCCTTGATGAGCATGAAGTGGGGCACGGGGGATTTCGAGTTCGTGAGGAACATCCACGTCTCCGAGCTCGGTGCTGACGAGAACGGCAACTTCACGGTGACGCTGAGCTCACAACCCGATCCGGGGACCACCGGCCATCCGTGGTTCCAGCTCCCTGCCAAGCGCACCTCCCTGCTTGTGCGTCAGTTCTTCTCGGACTGGGAGAGCGAGGCGCTGGCAACCCTGTCGCTGCGATGCCTCTCCGAGGACCCGCCGGCATCTCGGATCACCCCTGAGCAACTGGCTTCCAAACTGCGCTCCGTATCCGCCGAGGTGAACCGTGTTCCCCCGTTCTGGAACCGCTACTACCGGGAGCACATCGCCCGGGGGGAGATCAACTCGTTCGAACACATCGAGCCGACCCCACCCGAAGATGTCGGATCATTGGGGGGCGCCACCGATCAGGCATATGCCGAATGCTGGTACGACATTGCCCCCAGAGAAGCGCTCCTCATCGAGGTCGAGGTCCCCGAGTGCGTCTACTGGAATGTGCAGCTCGGTGACATCTGGGGACAGTCCACCGACTGGGTCAACCGGCAATCCAGCCTCAACGCCGGACAAGCGGTGCTCGACAACGGCACCTTCCGTGTGGTCGTGAGCGAAACCGACCCCGGCTACAACAATTGGCTGGATCTCGGCGGCTGCACGCAGGGCCAGATCCTCTTCCGGTGGAATCAAGCCAGCGTGATCCCCAAACCCGTCGCCCGACTGCTCGCAATCGAAGATCTCCCTGCCGCGATGCCCAGCTCCGAGGCCGTGCTGACCGCCGACGCACGATCGGCCGCCCTCGCCCAACGACGCCGAGCCGCCCTCGCCCGCCTCCGCCGGTAATTGGGTCATCGACGGGCGTCGATGATTTCTATGTCGTAGGAGCCCAGAGCCTGGTCGGCGGTCACCAGGGCCAGCGCTTCGAGTTGGGCCTGGGCAATGAGCATCCGGTCGAAGTGGTCTTGATGGTGGGCGGGAAGCGACGGGGCATGCTCGGCGTGGTCCTTTGAGATGGCTAGGGGAACGAACCCTCCTGACTGGAGCGCAGCGACAAGACCATCGGGCATGGTCAGCTTGCCGAGTGCTCGCTTGATCCCAAGCTCCCACGGAGTGACTGCCGAGAAGTAGACCTCATCGGCGTTTTCGATCAATTGGCGGCATTGCGAGCCGAGGGAGTTGCTGTCTTCGAGCCACCACAGGGCGACATGGCTATCCACCAAGATCCTCACGGCATATCTGCCTCGGCCGACTCATCGAACATGGCCACGACCTCATCATCGGAGCCGACCACATCGCCGCGGTATCCAACTCGTCCGGTCCATGCTCCGGCAATCCGGGCCGGGCGACCAGGACGCCATGGAACGATCTTGGCAACCGGATTCCCATTGCGGGCCACGATCACCTCAACACCCGCCTCGGCCTCACGGATCAGCTCCGACAGCCGCGACTTCGCCTCATGAGTGTTAACCACCAGAGTAGACATAGTCCTAGCTTAGCTAAGAGCATCACTGTCCTCAACCACACACGAAATGCCTGCTCGGGATGCTCACGGTCGGCGCCGAACCACCGGAAGCTGGATGCCGGTCGGCCAGCAACCTACCAGCGGCCCCTAACTAGCGGAGGATGGCCGCGAGGCGGGCGATCACCTCGTCGGCGATGCTCGCGGGCGCTTCTTCGAGGAATCTGCCGTTGCGCGCCGCCAGGTCGAGCACGCGGGGCTGGTCGCAGCGCACCACACCACGGGTTCGAGTGTCGGCAGCGTCAAGGGACACGGCGAAGCCTCGCCGGCGGGCGAACTGCCCGCCCGTGGTGATCGGCACCACGATCGGCGTGCCGGTGACAGCGTTGAACTCCGCGGGCGACACCACCATCACGGGTCGGGTGCCGCGCTGCTCGTGCCCGGCCGTGGGGTCGAGGTCGACAAGCCAGATCTCACCCCGCCGGGTCACAGCTCTTCGCGGCCGACGGGTCCCCCGTCAATCCACTCCCGCTCGTCGCCGGAGGCTTCGTCGTCTGGGGCCGGTGGGCCGCATTCGGCAATCAGCTGCTCAAGGGTGTACCTCGGCCGATGGCGAGGCGCGACGATAAGGCGCCCGCTGTCGATGTCGAGGTCGACCGTCGAACCAGCGCCCACACCGATCAAATCGAGCAACGCCGGCGGAACAGCCAGCATGACCGACCCGCCCACCTGCCGCATCGTCGTAGAATGCATACCACCTCCAGAAGTTATACCTCAATATAACATTCACCGCTTCGGAAGTGAACACGCATACTTTGGCGCCCGATCCCCCCTCCCCATCGAAGCCGACACTGCATACTTCGAATCACTCCGAGACCAAGCCACCGCATCGACATCTGGCGCATCCTGCACGCCCGGCAAGACATCCCCGCTAACCTCTCCCCGCCCCCACTCGCCTGATGCCGCCAATCTCCGATTCGCTCAGATCGGACTTCTGTCGGTGTCGGAGGGGGGACTTGAACCCCCACGCCCGTATTGGGCACTAGCCCCTCAAGCTAGCGCGTCTGCCAATTCCGCCACTCCGACGTGGACGCCGGGAAACCGGCGCAGAGGGCACCCTATCGCGCAAGGTGGCCTGGGCTCTATGAGATTGCCAGCGGGCCCATACGGCTGCCGGCCAGCGGGAGTGGGGGATCCCGCTGGCCGGCGGGCCGTTACTGGGCTCAGGTCAGGTCGAACCGATCCAGGTTCATGACCTTGGCCCAGGCTGAGGCGAAATCGTTTACGAACTTCTCCTCGCCGTCATCGCACCCGTACACCTCGGCGATGGCCCGGAGCTGCGAGTTGGAGCCGAACACCAGGTCGGCCGCGGCGGCCGTCCAGCGGAGCTCGCCGGTGGCGCAGTCCCGGCCCTCGTAGACGCCGGGCTCATCGACCGACGCCTGCCATTCGGTGTCCATGGTGAGGAGGTTGATGAAGAAGTCGTTGGTGAGGGTGCCCGGCCGGTCGGTGAGCACACCGTGCTGGGACTGGCCGGCGTTGGCGTCCAGCGCCCGCATCCCGCCCACCAGCACCGTCATCTCGGGGGCGGTCAGGTTGAGCAGGAACGCCTTGTCCACCAGCAGCTCCTCGGCGGGCCGCTTGTGGAAGTCGGCCAGGTAATTGCGGAAGCCGTCGGCGGTGGGCTCCAGCACGGCGAAGCTCTCCACGTCGGTCTGCTCGTCGGTGGCGTCGGTGCGCCCCGGCGAGAACGGAACCGCCACGTCGTGGCCGGCGTCGCGAGCCGCCTGCTCCACCGCGGCACACCCGCCCAGCACAATCACATCGGCCAGCGAGACCTGCTTGCCGCCTTGCGCGTTGAAGTCGGCCTGCACCTGCTCGAGGGCAGCCACTACCTCGGCTGTGCCGGACTCAACGTTCACGTCCCAGCCGCTTTGCGGTGCGAGCCGGATGCGGGCCCCGTTGGCGCCGCCTCGCATGTCGGTGCCCCTAAACGTCGAGGCCGAGGCCCAAGCGGTGGACACCAGCTGGGAAACCGACAGGCCCGAGCCCAGGACCCGGGCCTTGAGGTCGGCGATCTCATCGGCGCCGATGGGTTCGCCCTGAGGGGCGGGCACCGGGTCCTGCCAGATCAGCTCCTCTTCGGGAACCTCGGGGCCGAGGTAGCGGGCCACCGGGCCCATGTCGCGGTGGGTCAGCTTGAACCAGGCCCGGGCGAAGGCGTCGGCCAGCTCGTCGGGATTCTCGTGGAAGCGACGGGAAATCGGCTCGTAGATGGGGTCGAACCGCAGCGCCAGGTCGGTCGTCAGCATCATCGGCGCAACCCGCTTATCAGGGTCGTGGGCGTCGGGCACGGTGTCGTCGGCAGCCCGGTCGGTGGGGCGCCACTGGTGAGCGCCGGCGGGGCTCTGGGTCAGCTCCCAGTCGTAGCCGAACAGGTTGTCGAAGAAGCCGTTGTCCCAGGTGGCCGGATCATTGGTCCATGCGCCCTCCAGGCCGCTGGTGATGGCGTCAGCCCCCACGCCAGTGCCGAAGGTGTTCTTCCAGCCCAAACCCTGATTTTCGAGGCTGGCGCCCTCGGGATCAGCCCCGACGTAGGTGTCGGGGGCCGCGCCGTGGGCCTTGCCGAAGGTGTGGCCGCCGGCGATCAGCGCCACGGTCTCCTCGTCGTCCATGGCCATGCGCCCGAACGTCTCCCGGATGTCGATCCCGGCCGCGATCGGGTCCGGGTTGGCGTTGGGGCCTTCGGGGTTGACGTAGATGAGGCCCATCTGCACTGCGCCCAGCGGGGTCTCCAGCTCGCGCTCACCGGTGTAGCGCTCATCGCCCAGCCACTCGTTCTCTGAGCCCCAGTAGATGTCCTCCTCCGGTGCCCAGATGTCGGGGCGGCCGCCGCCGAAACCGAAGGTCTCAAGCCCCATCGACTCCAGCGCCACGTTGCCGGCCAGGATCAAAAGGTCGGCCCACGACAGCTTGCGGCCGTACTTCTGCTTGACGGGCCACAGCAGCCGGCGGGCCTTGTCCAAGCTGGCGTTGTCGGGCCAGCTGTTCAGCGGGGCGAACCGCTGCGCCCCGGTGCCTCCCCCACCGCGGCCGTCGCCAATCCGGTAGGTGCCGGCGGCGTGCCAGGTGAGGCGGATCATCAGAGGGCCGTAGTGGCCGTAGTCGGCGGGCCACCAGTCTTTGGAGTCGACCAGCACATCGGCGATGTCCTGTTTGACCGCGTCCAGGTCGAGGGACTCGAACTCGGCGGCGTAGTCGAAGTCGTCTCCCATCGGATCGGCATCCGGCGAGTGCTGATGCAGGATCTTGAGGTTCAGCTGCTCGGGCCACCACTGCTCGGTAGCCGAGGTTCCCTTGGCGGTATTGGCCCCAGAAAACGGGCACTGGCTCGCACTTTCTGTCATTGGACTCTCCTTTGAGTTGGGTGGGTTTTTGGTTGGTTCATTGGGCCGCTGGCTCCTTGTCAGCGGCGAAGCACTCGGGGCAGCGGCCCCAGTAGATGACCTCGGCCTCGTCGATCTCGTACCCGGAGTCGTCGGCCGCGGTGAGACACGGGGTGTAGCCCACCGCGCAGTCGACATCGACCATCTGATTGCAGGAGCGGCAGATCAGGTGGTGGTGGTTGTCGCCAACCCGGTCTTCGTAGCGGGCGGGCGATCCCGCGGGCTGGATCCGGCGGATCAGACCGTTCTCGGCCAGCATCCCCAACGAGTCGTAAACCGCCTGGCGGGAGATGGCGCCAATGTCGTTGTGGACCGCCTCGGCCACATCCTCAACGGTACCGTGAGGGCAGGCCGAAACGGCACGGATCACAGCAATCCTCTGAGCAGTCACCTGCAAACCGTGCTGCCGCAACAGATCAGCTGGAACGGGAGTGTCGCTGGATCCCATGCCGACACTCTAGCAAGAACTCTAGACTGAATCAAGAATTCTACTGCATCTATTTTCAGAGAATATCAGCGGCCTGCTCGGCCTTCATCTCCTCATAGCTGATCTCGCCGCGGAGCATGCGCTGGGCAAGTACGGGGATTTGGGTCTTGGGCCACCGGTCTTCCCCGACGAGGTGTGCCTCGCTCGTGATCGAGCCGTCTTCGGCAAATTCATAGGTGCGGTATCCAGGCGGGAGAGTGGTGTTCTCTCTCATGTCCAAGTTGACCGAGAGCGACGGGCACTGGTGGATGGGGCGCCCCGCACACTCCAAGATCGTGTTGGTGTGGGTGTGGCCAGCCCCGACCCCGCGGATGGCGGGGGCCTTGTCGATCAGCCGAGCGAACTCGGCATCATGAACTTCGCTCTTGAAAAAGCCGACTACCCCTGGTGGGTGATGAGTCCAAACAAAAGCGTGGTCGGCATCACTCCGACCGACGGTTTCGGCCATCCACACAACCTCGGGGTCTCCGAAGCGACCGTGCTGCATGGTTCGATCCTCGGTGTCTGCCAGAGAGCCATCTGGGCGAAGCTCTCGCCCGTCGGCATTGGAGTCCGCGAAAAGGAACAGCCAGTTCTCGACCCTCCAAGTACGCCCGTTGCTCAGCCCCGGCCGGGGCAAAATAGCGTCGAAGGGCACCTGGCGGTCGTGGTTTCCCGGACACACGACGGCGGGAACCGGTATGCGATCAAACTTTTCGGCAATCTTTTTGTACTCGGCTTCAGTGCCATCGTTGGCGATGTCGCCGGTGATCACCACAAGATCGGGAAGCGGCCGAGCCTCATCAAACGCGTCGGCAAACACCGCGTCCCAAGTGTCGTCGGTATTGCGCGACTCCCCTTCTGGGTTGGTGCTGAAGTGCGTATCCGAAAACTGGGTGACGCGAAACACATCCTGAGTATTCCAGAACTGCACCCCTCAGGTCGTGGATCAGCAGCCTTCAGCCGACCAACGCGTCGGTCTGAGAGAAGTCGTCGCCCACAAACACCAGGGGTTGGCCCAGGCGGCGGGCGAGGGCGTAGGAGAAGACGTCTCCGTAGTTGAGGGCCGCGGGATGTCGTCCCTTGCCGAAGCGCCGCCAGCAGGCCAGTGCCTCTTCGGCCAGACCGGCATCCACTGGTTCAATCTGGATCTCGATGCGAGACAAGAGCTCTTCGAGGAGCAATACGCCAGCCGCGCCGGTCTTGGCCTCCACCACGATTCCAAGCTCAACTCGAGTGGTGGCCGACATCACGCACGGGGCACTCATCAGCTTGCGCTCGATGTCTTCGCTGCCCGGCTCACCGAACAGCACCGCGACGATCGCTGAGGTGTCGACCACGTTCATGCGGGAAGACCGTGTTCGCCATAGCCGATGATCTCGTCGGGCGAACGCTCGTCGAGAACGGGCAATTCACGAAACCTCTCAACAATGTCCCCTAGTGCCGGTCGACGCCGACGACGACGCTCCAGTTCCAACTGGGCTTCCAGCGACGCAGTAACTGCATCGGTGATGGACGTTCCAGTCAACTCGGCCAAATCGCGGGCCAGCTGATCAGCTCTCTCACTCTTGATACTCAGCACCATAGGTACCAATATATCGAATTAGGTAGAAAGATACTATTGCTCATGGACGCCTTCGAGGCCTTGACCCCAGGAACCGGGCAAGCGCTCTCCCTCAGCGGGGTTCTCGGGGCAGGCCTAAGACCCGCTCGCCGAGGATGTTGCGCATGACGTTGGAGGTGCCGCCGGCGATGGTGTACGAGGGGGCGTAGCAGATCGCCTGGGTCCAGGGGTCGTCAAGCAGGGCTGCGGGGCCGAGGGTGGCAGCGGCGAACTGGGTCACCCGCTGCTCGTGCTCGGTGCAGAAGGCTTTGGTGGCCGCGCTGAAACCGGCGGGAGCCTGGCCCAGTGCCTCCCGGTACACCAGCAGGCGGCCTACCCGGTACTCGCTCTCCAGCCGGGCGATCCCCTGGCGAACCCGGGGGTCGTCGCGGTCGGCCTTCGACTGAGCGTGGAGGAACAGCGCCCGGTTGGATACCAGCCGGTCGATCCCGCCCCGCTCGTGGGCCAACTGCGCCATAGTCTGCTTGAAGGCGTCGCCCTCGGTTCCCACCAGGTTCTCGGCCGGCACCCGCACGCCGGTGAAGTAGATCTCGCAGAAGTGCCGGTTGGCGATCATGTCGGTGATGGGGCGCACCTCGATGCCGGGAGTGTCCATGGCCACGATGATCTCGCTGACCCCCCGGTGGGGCGGACCATCGTCGCTGGTGCGGCAGATCAGGTAGCAGTAGTCGGCAAGATTGCCGAAGCTGGTCCAGATCTTCTGGCCGTCGATCACGAAGTGATCGCCGTCGCGGACCGCCCGAGTGCCGATGGAGGCTAGATCGGAGCCGGCATCGGGTTCGCTCATCCCGATGCACCAGGTGCTCTCCCCCGCCAGCATCTGGGGCAGGAACTCGGCCTTCTGCTGCTCTGAGCCGTAGGCGATAAGCGTTGGGCCCATCTGGCGGTCGGCGAACCACATGGCCGCCACTGGGGCCCCGGCGCTGATCATCTCCTCGGCCACGATCAGCCGCTCGATGGGAGGCCGGGCCCGCCCCCCGTACTCCGTCGGCCATCCCATGCCGATCCAGCCCTCGCCAGCCATAATCCGGGCGAAGTCCTTGGAGTAGCCGTTGATCCACGAGTCGTTGTGCCGCCCGAAGCGGGCTACACCGTCAGCAGCAACTTTCCGCGCCCGGTCGCGCAGTTGCAGCAACTCGGGGCTGAGCGCGAAGTCCAACCGACAACTAGCGGCCAGCTGCTAGCTGGAGTCCAGCAGCAGGGCCAGAGCCAGAGTGGAGAAGGAGAAGATCAACGCGGCCACGATGGTGAGCCGATCCAGGTTCTTCTCGATGACCGTCGACCCCGCGGCCTGCGTTCCGAAACCCCCGCCGAACATGTCGGATAGGCCGCCGCCCCGGCCGCTATGCAACAGCACCAGAAGCAGCAGCCCCAGGGCCGCAATCACGTCGATAACCACTAGAGTGATGGTCACGGCGGTCAATTCTACCCGGTCCACTACCCCACTGACCCACCGGACACCCGTGTAGTGTGCTGATCTGCGATGAAGAAATTCCGCCACGGATTGAGAGCACTCGGGCGCGGCATGGCCGCGTCATTCCGCTGGTTGGGGGCGTGGATCGTCAAGGGCCTGAGGAGCCTCAGATCGGCTCGAGCGCTCCTGTCGATCATCTGTTTGGCTGCGGCTTTCGCAGTCGGAATCTTGGTTTCTCAGATCTGGGCGTCGGACAGCGCCGACGATGGTCCGACCACGTCTCCAGCTAGCTCCGCAGAGTCCAACCCCTCGGATGCAGGTGGCGCGCCGGAAATCGATGAGGAGCCGTCGTCCGGTGCATCCGGCGAGCTGCCGGCGAATGCAGACGATACTCCTGGAGAATCCGATTCGAACGAGGAACTGGCCACCGCCAACCCACCAGCCGATGCCGGTTCTGCTCCGGCTGTCCCGGGTCCCGATCCCACCCCCGTCGTTGTCGTCGTGGACCAAGAGCCGCCGACTTACGAAGAGGCCCTGGCATTGGCCGCGGCCCTGGCGCCCCACACGATCTATCCCAGCGAATGCAACTCCCCGCTCGACAACCCCGATCTGATGCCCAACGCCCCTCGGGCTTACCGATCCGGGATCCACCAGGGAGTCGACTTCCAGTGCTTTACGCTGGGCCGCTCGGCGGTGGCCGCCCTCGACGGGCGGGTGGTGCTGGCCGTGGGCAACTACCAAGATCCCGATTCCGACGACAGGGACGAACTGCTCGGCATCGCTGAAACGCTGCGAGCCACGCCCCCCTTCACGCTGTTGAACCTCTACGGCAACTTCGTGGTTATCGACCACGGCGTCTTCCCGTACTTCGGCCATGTGGTGACGGTCTACGCCCACCTTCACGAAGTAGATCCCGGTATCCGCGTCGGAGAGAGAATTCAAGCAGGGCAGCGAGTGGGAGAGATCGGAAATCGCGGCACCCACGCGGCCGCCAACGGCGACTTCTACGTCGACCCCCACCTTCACTGGGAGATCCACATCAACAACTTGTACTTGGGTGCGGGCCTGTCGGCCGGACAGACCCGCGAGGTATACGCCACTCTGTTCTCCGAAGCTCCCACGTAAACCCCCAGCGGTGGACTAAAGAAATCCAACTCCGCTCTGCAAGAATTCCCGGCATGGATTCGGACTTCATCCGCAGAGCAGTGGAATTGGCTGATTTGGACGCGGTGCGGGTGGCGCTGTTCCACCACACCGACGACCCCGAGATCGAGGCCCTGCCGCGGATGCTGGAGCTCGACGATGACCAGCGAGAGCTGCTGGTTTCTAAGACGGTGGCCTGGCTGGAAGAGAACGCCGGTCCAGGAATGCCCGAGGAACCGCCGATACCCCGCCTTCGCCAGCTGATGAATTTCGCCACCAAGGAGGAGATGGGAGACCTGGAGTTCGAGTCCCGGCGCGAGCTGATGGCCTTCAAGCCCTTCCCCTGGACAGTGGACTGGACCAATGGCAAGCCCGAACTGCCCGAGGGATTCCAAGTGGCCATCATCGGCAGTGGTTTCAGCGGATTGGCCGCGGGAATCCAGATGGAGCTGCTGGGAATCCCCTACGTAATCCTCGAGCGCCGATCCGAGCCCGGCGGTACCTGGAGCCGGCACCGCTACCCGGATATCCGGGTGGACACCATCTCGATCACCTACGAGTTCGCCTTCGAGAAGAACTACCCGTGGCCCGAGTACTTCGGGAAGGGCCAGTTCGTGCGGGAGTACCTCCTCCACATCTCGCGAAAGTACGGCATGTACGACAACACCCGATTCGACCACGATCTGAAACGGGCCACCTACGACGAGAGCCGCGATGTCTGGGTGCTAGAGGCCGGCACTCCCGACGGCATCGAGACCATCGAGGCCAACGTGGTGATCAACGCGGTCGGCGCCTTCGCCAACCAGAGAACCCCCAATTTCGAGGGCTTCGAGGACTTCCCCGGTCGGACCATCCACCCATCGCAATGGCCCGAGGACTACGACTACCGCGGCGAGCGGATCGCCGTGGTCGGCAACGGCTCGACCGGGGTGCAACTGCTCTCCCCCATCGCCGAAGAGGCCGAGCAGGTGTATGTCTTCCAGCGCTCCAAGCAGTGGATCAGCCCTCGGCCCAAGTACGGCGAGCCCATCGAGCCGGAAGTGCGCTGGCTGCTGGACAATTTCCCGGGCTACTGGAATTGGTGGCGCTATATGGCCATCGCCGCGCTGTTCAAGACCCACGACCAGCTCATTCCCGACGAGGAGTGGCAGGCCCAAGGAGGCTATTGGAACGAGGTGAACGACCAGCTTCGCTCCTTCCTCACCAACTACATCCACGAGCAGACCGACAACGACCCCGACCTCGTCGACCGGCTTATCCCCGACTACGCGCCCTTCTCCCGGCGTCCAGTGGTGGACAACGGCTGGTATCGGGCTCTCACCCGCGACAACGTGGAGCTGATCACCGACCCGATCGTCCGGTTCACCCCCGAGGGCATCGAGACCGCCGATGGAACCGTTTACGAGGTGGACACCGCCATCACCGCCATCGGCTTCGAGATCGTCCAGTTCCTGTACCCGGCCGACTACATCGGCCGAGACGGGATCAACGTGCACGACTTCTGGTCCAAGGACGGCCCCCGCGCCTACATCAGCATGATGGTGCCGAACTTCCCCAACATGTTCATGCTGTACGGCCCCAACTCCCAGCCCCTGTCGGGCGGAACGGGCCTTCCCATCTGGTATCAGGTGTGGTCGGGCTACGCCGGCCAGCTGATCGTGCGGATGCTCGAAGAAGGTAAGTCCAGCGTGGAGGTCACCATGGACGCCTACGAGCGCTACAACGAGGCCCTCGACAAGGAGGCCTCCAAACTCCTGTTGATGCACGACATTGGGTCACCGGACAACAACTACTACGTCAACTCGGAACACAAACGGCTTCAGATGAGTGCCCCCTGGTACGGCCCCGAGTATCACCGCCTCTGCACCGAGGTGGAGTGGGACGATCTAGAGATCACCTGATCACCCGCAAGGGCTCGGCCCTCTGGGCCTAGCCCCCACCAGCAGGGGCCTGCTTCCGCCTACTGGAGTCGGAAGCGGACGATGCGGGAGAAGCTTTCGGCTTCTAGGGAGGCGCCGCCTACGAGGGCACCGTCGATGTCGTGCTGGGCCATGAGCTCGGCGACGTTGACGGGTTTGACCGAGCCGCCGTATTGGACACGAACGCTTGCGGCGGCGTCGGCACCGAAGTTAGCCCGTACCCGATCTCGGATCAGGGCACAACCGGCTTGGGCGTCGGCGGGGGTAGCGGTGTGGCCGGTGCCGATGGCCCACACCGGCTCGTAGGCGATCACCATGGCCCCCACCTGGTCACGTTTGAGCCCGGCCAAGCCAGCGTCCACTTGGGTGGTGATGCGGGCCTCGGTCTGGTCGGCCTCCCGTTCCTCCAGGGTCTCTCCGCAGCACATGATCGGGGTCATGCCGGCGGCCAAGATGGACTTGAGCCGGCGGTTCACGTTCTCGTCGGTCTCGCCGAAGAGCTGCCGGCGCTCGGAGTGGCCGGCGATCACATAGCTCACCGCCAGCTTGGCCAACATGGCGGGCGACACTTCTCCGGTAAATGCCCCGCTTTCCTCCCAGTGGCAGTGCTGTGCGCCCAGGGCGATGGGGATGTTGTCGGCATCCAGCACCGTCTGGGCCGACCGCAGGTTGGTGAACGGCGGGTGGATGGACACGTCCGCCGACCCGTAGTCGGCGTGGTCAAGGGCATACGAGAGCTTCTGGATGAGCTGGATGGCCTCCAGATGGTTCATGTGCATCTTCCAGTTGCCGCTGATCAGCGGCTTGCGTTCAGCCATCGTGTCCCTCCTCGGGAGTTCCAACTGATTCTCTCAGTGCTTTCAGTCCGGGCAGGTCGCCCTGCTCGATCAATTCCAACGACGCCCCGCCGCCGGTGGACACGTGGTCCATCTCTCGATCCAAGCCGAATTGGCGGACCGCTGCAGCGCTGTCTCCCCCGCCCACCACGGTGAAGGCGCGGCTGTCGGCCAGCGCCTGGGCCACCACCTTGGTTCCCGCTGCAAACCTCGGGTCTTCGAACAGCCCCATGGGGCCGTTCCACAGCACGGTGCCAGCCTCGGCGATGAGGTCGCTGAACTCGGCCGCGGTGCCCGGGCCGATGTCCAATCCCTTCCAGTCGGGATGCAGATCCACCCCGGCCTGCACTACCCGCTCCCCCGGCGCAAGCGCGGTGATGTCGGACGGGAGGCGGATGGGCGCGCCTGAACTCAACAGGCGGCCGCAAGCCTCAATCTGGTCGGGCTGGAGCAGCGAGTCGCCCACGCTGTGGCCTTGGGCAGCCAGAAACGTGAAGCACATGCCGCCGCCGATCACCACCTCGTCAGCGGTTTCCAGCAGGGCGTCGATCACCCCCAGCTTGTCGCTGACCTTGGCCCCGCCCAACACGGCGACAAACGGCCGCTTGGGCTTGGCCCGCAGCCCCAACAGCACCTCGGCTTCTTGGGCCAGCAGGCGACCCGCCGCGCTGGGCAGATAGCGGGGAGGGCCCACAACGGAGGCATGGGCTCGATGAGACGCTCCGAAGGCGTCGTTCACGTAGCCGTGGCAGCCCTCCACCAACCGCTGCACAAAACCATCGTCATTGCCGGTCTCGCCCGGGTCGAAGCGCAGGTTCTCCAGCAACTCCACACCGGGGGCCAGCTCCCCCAGCCTGGCCTGTACCGGAGCCAGCGAATGCTGGGGGTCGGGCCTGCCGTCGGGTCGTCCCAAGTGGCTGCACGCCACAACCGCGGCCCCCTGGCCGGTGAGCCAGCGGATAGTGGGCAGCGCGGCCTTGATGCGGAAGTCGTCGGCAACCTGGCCATCGGCGTCAAGCGGCACGTTGAAGTCGGCCCGCATAAGGATCCGACGGCCGTCCAGGCCGCCGAGAGCCTCGCCCAGCGCTTCGAGTGTTGGAAGCACCCCGGTGCTCAGCCGCCCGCCGCGCCCACGATCGAGACCAGATCCACCAGCCGGTTGGAGTAGCCCCACTCGTTGTCGTACCAACCGGACACCTTGACCAGATTTCCCAGGGCCATTGTCAATCCGGAGTCAAGCGTGCAGGAAGCGGGCGAGCCGCAGATGTCGGCCGACACCAGCGGGGCTTCGCTGTAGTCCAGCACTCCCGACAGCGGCCCGTCAGCTGCCGCAGCGGCGAAGGCGGCGTTGACGTCGTCGGCCGAGGGCTCGCCTTGCACCACGGCGGTGAAGTCGGTGAGGGAGCCGTTGGGAATCGGCACCCGCAGAGCGATGCCGTCGAGCAGGCCGTTCATAGCCTGGAGCACCAATCCGGTGGCTCGGGCGGCCCCGGTGGATGTGGGCACGATGTTCACCGCGGCGGCTCGGGCCCGACGCAGATCGGAATGGGGCCCGTCCACCAGCGCCTGGTCGCCGGTGTAGGCGTGGACAGTGGTCATCAGGCCCCGCTCCACCCCGAAGGCATCGTCGAGCACCTTGACCATGGGCACGAAGCAGTTGGTGGTGCAGGAGGCGTTGGACACCACCAAGTGGCTGTCGGGGTCGAAGTCGCCGTCGTTCACCCCCACCACAAAGGTGGCGTCGGCCCCCGACGCCGGCGCCGACACAATGACCCTCGGAGCCCCAGCTTCAAGGTGGGCCGCCGCCTTGTCCCGGGCAGTGAAGAACCCGGTGGACTCCACCACTACGGCCACGCCCAAGTCGCCCCAGGGCAGGTCGGCCGGGTTGCGCTCCGAAAGCACTTGCAGGGTGCTCCCGCCGATCTCGAGTGCCCCGTCCACCACGGCAACCGGGTCGGCGAACCGGCCCATCACCGAGTCGTACTGCAACAGATGGGCCATTGTCTCCAGGCTGCCTAAGTCGTTTACGGCCACGAATTCCAGGTCGGCGCCAGCCTGCCGGGCCGCTCTGAAGAAGTTCCGCCCAATGCGGCCGAACCCGTTGATTCCCACGCGAATGCTCATGCGGCTGAGACTAACGGCCCACCCGCCGAATTCTGATGATGGGGACGAACGAAATCAGCCACACTCACCCCAGTCCAGTATTGCCAGCTAGAAGTCGTGCCCTAGCGCAAGCTCAAACGGCAATTACACATTGCTGTGTATAATGGTGTTGTGAGTCGGACCAACATCGACATCGATGATGAACTCATCGAGCGTGCCATGCAGACATTCGGTCTTCGCACAAAGCGCCAGGCGGTGCATCTCGCCCTAGAGCGCCTTCTGGGTGGCGGGCCGATGACTGTAGAGGAGCAACTCGAGATGGAAGGCATCGGCTGGGACGGCGACCTCGACACCATGCGCGCCAACCGGTTCGCCGATTGGGGCAGCAGTGCTGATAGCTGACACTTCCGCCTGGGTCGACTTCTTGTCTGCGGCAGGCTCTCCTCAGGCCCTGAGAATGCGCCAGGCGATATCCGATCAAGAGGTGATCACCCTCGACCCGATCCTGCTGGAGGTGATGGCCGGTGCCCGCCGAGATGCTGTCGCCCGAACTCAACGGCTGCTGGAAGCCCAGCAACACGAGGCGCTCTCCCCCAAGCTCGACTGGCTCGACGCCGCAACGATCTACCGAGAACTCAGATGGCGGGGAATCACCATTCGCTCGCATACCGATGCCCTCATCGCAGCCGTCGCCATCCGCCTCAACGTGCCCGTACTCCACCACGACCGCGACTACGGCCACATCGCCGAGCACACCTCCCTCCAACTGGTCGAAGTCTGATGCGGATCGTTGACCTGTTGGAGCGGGATGCGGCGCTCTACCCCGAGCGGACTGCGGTAGCGGTTGCTGGAGGGCCATCTGCTTCCTTTGGGGAGCTGCACGACCGAGTTCGCCGGCTGGCCAGCGGACTGGAGGCTGCGGGGGTGGGGACTGGTGACCGAGTGGCGCTCATGGCCGACAACGGGCTGGTCTTTTTCGACGTCTACCTGGCGGTGGCCTACCTGGGCGCGGCGGCGGTGCCGCTCAACACCCAGCTCACCGATCCTGAACTGTCATTCATCCTGTCGAACGCCGAACCCATCCTCACCGTGGCGACCAGACCATATGTCGAGCGGCTGAAGGCCATCGGCGCCACCGGCCCAGTGATCGATGCCGACGGCGATTCTTACGCAAGCCTGCTGGCTTCGGAGCCCTTCGCCGATTTGGACCGCGCTACCGAACAAGACACCGCGCTGATCATCTACACCAGCGGAACCACCGGGAGGCCGAAAGGGGTGTGCCTCACCCAGCGAGGCTTGGCCTTCAACGGGCTGACCATGGCCCTGGTGCAGCGGTTCCGGCCCGACGATGTGTTTTTGTCCACCACGCCGCTGTACCACGCGGCCACCGGCACCCGGGTGTGCTCCATGCTGGCCGACGGCCAGACCCACGTGGTGCTGCGCTCCTTCTCGCCGGAGTCGTTCTTCGCCGCGGTCGCCGAGCACCGGGCTACCATCTCGATCCTGGTTCCCGCGCAGCTGCGCCGCATTCTCGACCATCCCGGCTTTGCGGAGGCCGATCTGTCCAGCCTGCGGCTCATCGTCTACGGCGCCGCCCCCACCGCGGGGCCGCTCATCAAACAGGCCTATGAGCGCTTTGGATGCGGGCTGTACCAGGGTTACGGAATCTCCGAGTGCGTCACCAACCTCACCGGGCTGCTGCCCGAAGACCACGACCTTGCCATGGCCGGACGCCCCGAGCTGCTCGACTCGTGCGGGCGCGTCGTGCCCGGGGTCCGGATCGAACTCCACGACGACAATGGCGTCTTGGCCGCTCCCGGAGAGGTGGGCGAGATCTGGGTGAAGAGCGAGAAGGTGATGGCCGGCTACTGGCGCAACCCCGACCAGACGGCCGAGGCCCTGGTCGGCGGATGGCTGCGAACCGGAGACCTGGGCCGCATGGATAGCGATGGCTACCTCTACATCGTCGGCCGGTCCAAGGACATGCTCATCAGCGGCGGCGTCAACATCTACCCCAGTGAGATCGAGGCCGTGCTCTACGACCACCCAGCCGTCGCCGAGGCAGCGGTAGTCGGGCGCCCCGACCCCGAGTGGGGCGAGCGCCCGGTGGCCTTCGTCGAGCTCCGACCCGAAGAGTCGCTCGACGGACTAGCGGATTGGTGCCGCCAGCGCCTGGCCAAGATCAAGGTCCCCAACGAATTCATCGCCGTCGACAGCTTCCCCCGCACCGTCACCGGCAAAATCCGCAAAGTACAGCTCCGAGAACACCTCGCCGCCGGCTGACGGGACAAGCCGGCCGGCCTAAACGGCTACCCGAGACGGGGCTTGATCTCCTCGTCGGCGTCGATGTCGATTTCTAGGATTAGGGATTGGTAGGACTTGCCGTGGGGGTCGGTTCGGAGGCTCATGGACACTCCTCCGCCGAGGGCTTCGGTCATCACGAAGTTCAGGCCCTTGGTGCCGGGCAGTTCGTAGCGTGTGATCTCGCCCTCGACCAGGCCGCCGAACTTGTCCCGCACTTTCTCCACGGTGAGCTTGCGCCGCAGCACGTCCCAGTTTTCGTCGTCGTACACGAACACGCACAGGTTCACGATGTCGCCCTTGTCGCCGGAGCGGCTGTAGGCGAACTCCCGCAACTTCATGCCTCGATGACCTCGGTGATCAGCTTCACATCCTCGCGGGGCAACAGCGCCGGGGTGACCCCGATGGCCGGCGCCATCTGAGTGGTGACCCCACCACCCCCGGCCGGTCCCATCCACAGGAATTGCCCCTCAAAAGCCACCGCGTCTGCCGTCTCCCGATCGTCGCAGCGGGCCGCGATGCGAAGCCGCACCTCAGCTGGGTCGCCGCCGGGAAGCTGGCCGTCGAACAGTGCGCTCATACCGTGGAGGTCGTAGCGGATCTCGTCGATGCCCGACTGGTGCGGCTCCAGGCGCTTGGCCACCACCTCCGCGGCCAGTTGGGCCCGTTCCACGCAGCCCGCGCCGCCGTAAGAGATCTCGGTCACCACCTTCCACCCCTGGTCCACCCCCACCAGCACCTTGAGGGAGTCAGGGCGGGGGCGGCCCGAGGCACCGCCGACCCGCACCCGGTTTGGGCCCACTTCCTCCACCCACACGTGGGAGAAGTCTGCGGTGCTGTCGGGGGTGAGATAGGCCGCCGGGTCGTGGATCTCGTAGGCCAACTGCGTCTTCATGGTGCCGATGTCCACCGCCCCGCCGGTGCCCTCCAGCTTGGTGATGATCAGCTCGTCCTCGTTCACGTGGGCCAGGGGAAAGCCGAGGTGGACGATGTCGTCCAGCACCCGGTAGGGCGGGTCCACGTAGTTTCCACCGGTGGCGTGGGTGCCGCACTCCAGAAGATGGGCCACCAGGGTTGCGGTGCCCATCTTCTCCCAGTCGTCCAGCACCCAGCCCATCTCATAGGCGATCGGCCCCACATAGAGCGACGGATCGGCGATGCGGCCGCCGAGGATGAACTGCGCGCCCTCGTCTAGGAGTTCCACAATGGGATCGGCGCCGATGTAGGCGTTGGCCGATACCACTTTGGCGGCGATAGCCTGGGCGGTCACCCCCATTTCGGGCAACTCCAGATCCTGGTCGAGCACATGGTCGAGCACGTCGTCGCCGTGGATCACCCCGACCCTCACCCCGGTGACGCCGTTGAGCTTCAGCCCCCGCAGCACGTCGTCGGCCGCGGCGGCCGGATTGGCAGCGCCGAAGTTGCCCACCATCTTTCCGCCGCGGCGCAGAAAGCCGGCGAAACGGCGCATGAGCTCGGGGATGCGCTGATCGTGACCCGATGTCTCGTCATCGAGGCGGCGCACTTG
>JAJDYU010000041.1 GCA_022825005.1 Acidimicrobiia bacterium | reverse complement strand
GAGCAGGGGGCCGGCGACCAGGGGATGATGTTCGGGTTTGCCTGCGACGAGACCCCCGAGTTGATGCCGCTGCCCATCCATATCGCCCACCGGATGGTGGAGCGCCTGACCGAAGTTCGCCGGGCGGGCACGGTGCCCTATCTGCGGCCCGACGGCAAGAGCCAGGTGACGTTCGAATACGAGGGGACTAAGGCCGTGGGCTTGAGCACTGTGCTGATGTCGGCCCACCATCGCGACGGAACCGATCTCAAGGAGATGAAAGACGACCTCAAAGAGCAGGTCATCGACCCGGTGGTTCCCGAGCAGTTCCGCGACGACCACTATGAAGTGCTGGTGAACCCCACGGGGAAGTTCGTGAGGGGCGGGCCAGTGGCCGACGCCGGGCTCACCGGGCGCAAGATCATCGTGGACACCTACGGGGGCATGGCCCGCCACGGCGGGGGTGCCTTCTCGGGCAAGGACCCCAGCAAGGTGGACCGGTCGGCGGCCTACGCCGCCCGCTGGGTGGCCAAGAACGTGGTGGCTGCTGGAGCTGCTTCCCGCTGCGAGGTGCAGGTGTCCTATGCCATCGGCATAGCCCGGCCGGTGTCGGTAATGGTGGAGACTTTCGGCACCGAGACCGTGGACCCGGCCAAGATCAGCCATCAGGTGAACGAGATCTTCGATCTGCGGCCGGCGGCCATCATCCGGGACTTGGAGCTGCTGCGGCCGATCTACCGGAACACGGCAGCCTACGGCCACTTCGGGCGCAGCCCCGAGAGCACGTTCACCTGGGAGCGCACCAACCGGGTGGACGACCTGCGCTCGGCTCTGGGGCTCTGACCACGGCCTCTTGAACGTTTGGGTCCTCCCCGACGTTGCAGCAGTAGACCGCGAGTTCACTTACTCAGTTCCCGACGGCTGGGCTGACGACCCCCGGTTCGGGGTGGGATCCATGGTGCGGGTGGCGCTGCACGGCCGCCGGGTGGGGGGCTGGATCACAGAGACGAACGCAGAGGCTCCCGAGGGGGTTGATCTGGCGCCGCTGGCCAAGCTGAGCGGGTTGGGGCCGAGCCGAGATCTGATCGAGCTCAGCCAGTGGGCCGCATGGCGCTGGGCTGGGCGCCGGGTGCACTTTCTCCGCACCGCCTCGCCGCCCCGCATGGTGGCCGCTCTGTCCCGCCCGCAGCGCGGCCGACTGGTGTCCACGGGCCACTATGCCGATCTGTTCGAGGGCGAAGGCTGCACTGTGCGCCACGGGCCATCAGACGATCCGCTGCCCATCGCTATGGCAGCGGCGGCCCGAGGCCAAGCGCTGATCCTGGTACCCGACCACGACCGCGCCGACGGGCTGGCCCGGCAGTTGCAGCGAGAGGGCGCCTGGGCTGTCCGCCATCCCGATGGCTGGGCGGCGGCTGCGGCGGGGGCGACGGTAGTGGGCACCCTGTCAGCGGCCTGGGCCCCAGCGCCTGATCTGGCCGCGGTGTTGGTGGTCGACGAACACGACGAGTCATTTCGCTCCGAGGCAGCCCCCACCTGGAGCGGCCGGGACGTGGCGGTGGAGCGGGCTCGTCGAGCCGGTGTGCCCTGCGTGCTGCTTTCGCCGGTTCCCAGCCTGGAGGCTCTGCGATCCCGGCCTGTCATGCGCCCTTCCCAGGGCGCCGAGAGCGACAGCTGGCCGCAGGTTAAGGTGGCGGACCGCCGCAGTGAGGACCCAGGCCGGGCCGGGCTGTATTCCCCGGCGCTGGTGCAGGCCCTGCGCGACGGCGGCCGGGTGGCCTGCGTGCTGAACCGCAAGGGCCGCTCGCTGCTGCTGGCCTGTCAGCTCTGCGGGGAGCTAGCGGTGTGTACCGAGTGCGGGTCGTCCATGGTCCAAACCGAGGACAAGGGCATGAAATGCCGTTCGGCCGGCCATGTGCGCCCGACGGTATGCGCGGAGTGCGGCAGCACCAAGATGCGCAACCTGCGGGCCGGCATCAAGCGGGTCCGTGAGGAGGTGGAGGCGCTGGTTCGCACTCCCGTGGCCGAGGTCACCAGCAGCGGGTATATCGGCCCGCCCACCGCCCGGGTGGTGGTGGGCACCGAAGCGGTGCTGCACCTGGGCCGGCCCTTTGACGTGGTGGCTTTCTTGGAATTCGACCAGGAGTTGCTGGCCCCCCGGTTTCGAGCCCGAGAGCAGGCCATGGCCCTCATTGCCCGGGCCGCCCGCATCACCGGCTCCCGCGACGATGGGGGAAAGATCGTGCTGCAAACTCGCATGCCCGACGACCCCGTTGTGCAGGCCGCGCTCAAGGCTGATCCCGCACAATTGGCCCGATCGGAGCGAGACCGCCGCCAAGAGTTGAGCCTGCCTCCCTATGGGGCCATCGCGGTGGTTTCCGGCCCGGTCGCCGGGGAGTTCATGGAGCGCTTCGGCACTCCGCTGGGCGTCCAGATCGCCCCCGACCCCGCCGGCCAGTTCTTCCTGCGTGCCCCCGACTACGACACCCTTTGCAACGCCCTTACCGCCACCGAACGCCCAACCGGCCGCCTCCGCATCGACGTAGACCCCATCAGATCGATCTAGTCCCCACTTCCAAGATTCGGTAGCCGCGGCGGGAGCTGAGCCGGGTGGTGGGCCAGCCTTGTTGGTTGAGCCAGCGAGCTAGGGAATCGGAGCCCAGGTTCTTGTTCACCACCAGGTAGGCCTTGCCCTCGACGTCCAATTGGCCCAGCCAGCGAGCCAGCACCTCGTGGAGAGCGGCTTTGCCGATGCGGATGGGCGGATTGGCGTAGATGGCGGCAAAACGCACTTCGTCGGGCACCTCGTCAGGCGTGCATACCGTGGCGTCAGGACGGTCGTGGCCATCCAGGTTGGCCCGGCACAACTCCAGCGCCCGGGGGTTCACATCGATGGCCCACAACGAGGCCTGAGGCGCCCACTGCCCTAGCGCCACCGCAATCGGCCCGTATCCGCAGCCCAAGTCCAGCAAAGGTCCATCTTGGGGCGGGCGGGGGGCCTCGGCCAGCAGATATCGGGTACCGAAGTCCACCTCGTCGGCCGCGAACACCCCCCGGTCGGTGGCCAGCTCCAAATCCAGATCGCCTACCCGTAACCCGACCGTTCTCGGCCGTCGCTTCCCGCCCGGTGAGGCGCTGTAGTAGTGCGAGTCGCCCACGGTTTGACGGTAACCTGCTTTCATGGCCCCACTGCGGATACGGGTGTATGGCGACCCGGTGTTGCGGCGCGTGGCCGAAGACGTGACCGACATCGACGGGGCGATGGCCGACCTGTGTCAGGAGATGCTCACGGCCATGTACGAGGCCCCGGGCATCGGCTTGGCCGCACCGCAGGTGGGGGTGTCGCAGCGGTTCTTCGTGTATGACTTCGGCGACGGTGCTGGAGTGCTGGTCAATCCCGAGATCACCGAGAGCGACGGCGAGTGGACCTATAACGAGGGCTGCCTGTCGGTGCCTGAGCTGTCGTGGGAGATCGTCCGTCCCCGCAGCATCCACCTGAAGGCCTACGACCTCGACGGCAACGAGGTCAACCTCGAGGCCGAGGATCTGGAGGCTCGCCTGTTCCAGCACGAACTGGACCACCTTGAGGGCAAGATCCTGCTCGACTACCTGGACGAGGATCAGCGCCGAGAGGCCAAGCGCATCCTCCGGGAGCGGGCGATGAGTGGGTCGAGTCGTCCTCCGGCCAGCGGCGACGGGCTGTCGTTGCCGTGATCGACCCGCCGGCGGAAATTCGCCGGCTCGTCTTCCTCGGCACTCCTCAGGAGTCGGTGCCCTTTCTTGAAGCACTGGTGGCGGGGGGATTCGACGTTGCTTTGGCTGTGACTCGCCCCGACAAGCGCCGAGGTCGGCGGGAGGCGCCCACTCCCAGCCCGGTGAAGGCCGCTGCCCATGAGCTGGGCATCCCGGTTTCCTCCGATGTGGACGATGCGCTGGCCGCCGATGCCGACCTGGGCGTGGTAGTGGCCTTCGGGCAGATCATCAAGCCTCACGTGCTGAATCGGCTGGCCATGGTAAACGTCCATTTCTCGCTGCTGCCCCGCTGGCGGGGGGCGGCCCCTGTGGAGCGGGCCATCTTGGCCGGGGACCACACCACCGGGGTGTGCCTGATGGAGGTGGCTGAGGGCTTGGATACCGGCCGGGTCTACCGTCGATTCGAATTACCCGTCGCTGCCGACATCACGGCAGCGGCGCTGCAAGCCGAATTGGTGGACATCGCGGTTCCAATGCTCGTCGGTGCCCTGAACGAGGGCCTTGGTGTGCCAGAGCCCCAACGAGGTGAGCCGGTCTACGCCGCCAAGATCACCCGAGACGAGCTCCGCCTCGACTGGGGACAGTATGCGGAGTCCCTGCATCGGCAAGTCCGAGTAGGCGGGGCGTGGACGACATGGAGGGGCAAGACGGTGAAGATCTGGTCGGCTCACCCCGTCGAGGGAACGCAGCCGCCGGGCGAGCTCAACGGTGCTTTGGTGGGCACCGGACAGGGATTGCTGAAGTTGGTGGAAGTGCAGGCCGAGGGCAAGTCGCGCCAACCCGTCGAGGACTGGCTCCGGGGCGCCCGTCCGAACCCTGGCGACCGGCTCGGATCGTGAGTCCTTCCCAATCAGGGCCAGCACCGAAGAACGCCCGAGCCGTTGCCGCCCAGCTCCTCGACCGCGTTGAGCGGGACAGTGCCTACGCCAACCTGGTGCTGGCCTCGGCCGACTTGCCCGACCGCGATGCCGGGCTGATAACCGAGTTGGTCTACGGGGTCACCCGCATGCGTCGGGCACTGGACCACCTGATCGACGGTTTCGTGTCCGACCCGCCCGACCTCACCACCCGCAATCTGCTGCGGATCGGGGCCTACCAGCTTCACAAGATGGACACCCCGGCCTATGCCGCGGTGAGCGAGACCGTTGATGCCGCGCCCCGCCGCCAACGGGGATTTATCAACGCGGTGCTGCGCCGTGTGGCTGATGTGGAGCCAACCTGGCCGTCTGACGCGGTTCGCCTGAGCTACCCGGATTGGCTGGTGGAGCAATTGGAGGCTGACCTCGGCGCGTCAGAGGCCCATGCTGCGCTGGAACTGATGAACCAGCCGTCGCCGGTCACCGCCCGCCCCGACGGCTATGTCCAAGACCTCGCCTCCCAGTGGGTAGCTGAGCTGGTCGACCCCCAGCCGGGGGAGCGGGTGCTGGACATGTGCGCCGGCCCCGGCGGCAAGGCCACCGCGCTGGCCGGCCAGTCGGCAACCGTGGTGGCGGCTGATCATCGCCGGCACCGGGCCTCGTTGGTGGTGGCCAACGCCGCCAAGACCGGAGTGTCCTTGGGCGGAGTCGTGGCCGCCGATGGTCGCCACTCGCCGTTTCGCCCCCATTCCTTCGACCGGGTGCTGGTAGACGCACCGTGTTCAGGCTTGGGCGTGCTGGGCCGGCGAGCCGACGCCCGCTGGCGGGTGAAACCCGATGACGTAGAAGAGTTGGCCCTCCTCCAGGCCGAGCTGATCCGAGCCGCGTTCGGCTTGGTCCGTCCAGGGGGAGTGGTGATCTACAGCGTCTGCACCATTACCGCGGCCGAAACAGCAGCCATCGACGAATTGGTGGCCCGAGAACATTCTGAAGCCGAAGCCATCCCCATCGCCGACCCTCGCTGGCGGCCGCATTCCCGCGGCGCCCTCGTGCTTCCTCAAGACCACAACACCGACGCAATGTTCATAGCCCAGTACAAAACCCCCCCTACCTCCCCCAAAGGCCAGTTCGGAAAACATGGGGAAAGCACGGGGTAGGCGGGGCAGGGGGTGGCGCCGCAGGCGGACCTGGCTGCCCCAACAGCCAGGCCGCCGTAGGTGACAGGACCCGCCGCCCCGCCGGTTCGAGCCGGTAGCCTCCCAGCAATGACAGACCGAGAAACCACCGGACTAGCCGCCAAGGTCCTCACCGTGTCCGACGGCGTGATCGCCGGTACCCGCCAAGACGGCTCGGGCGACGCCTTGGTGGAGATGCTGGCCGGTGAGGGCTATGACATCGCCGACCGTCGGGCGGTCGAGGACGGCGTCGAGTCGGTACGCGACGCCCTGCTGGACATGTCCGAGGGGTTTGCCGGCTTGATCGCCACCACCGGGGGTACCGGTTTCGGCCCCCGAGACCTGACCCCGGAGGGCACCGCCGCCGTGTTGGAGCGCCGAGCCGACGGTTTGGCCGAGGCCTCCCGGCTGGTGAGCCCCTTCGGGCGTTTGTCTCGGGCTACTGCCGGCACCAGGGGCACCGCGCTGATCGTTAACTTGCCCGGCTCGCCCAAAGGCTCGGTGGAATGCCTGGGCGCGGTGCTCGACGTCGTCCCCCACGCCCTGCGCCTGCTGGCCGACCAGCCCACCGAGCATTGACAGTCCCTCAGGGCGACCAGGCAATTCGCAGTGGTCGCATGATGGATCTGGCCTTGGAGGCGGCCCGTTCCTGTCGGCTGGTCACCTCACCCAATCCGTGGGTGGGATGTGTGATCGACGCCGGTGAGAATCAGTACTTGGGGGCCACGTCGCCGCCGGGTGGAAACCACGCCGAAATCAACGCCCTGGAAGCTGCCGGCCCGCGTGCCGAAGGGGCCGACCTCTACACGACGTTGGAGCCGTGCGACCACCAGGGTCGCACCGGGCCGTGTACCGACTCCATCGTTGCCGCGGGAATCGCTCGGGTCTTCGTGGCGGTGGAGGATCCCGACCCTGCGGTGTCGGGGAGGGGCATCGCGGCGCTCCAACAGGCCGGGATAGCCGTGGAAGCGGGCGTGCGGGCTGCCGAGGCTGCCGAGCTGCTCGCTCCCTATCTCAAACACCGCCGCTCTGGGCGCCCCTGGGTGGTGCTGAAGCTGGCCGCCACCCTGGACGGCCGCCTGGCCGCCCCCGATGCCACCAGCCGCTGGATCACTGGGCCGGAGGCCCGATCCGACGTCCACCGGCTCCGGGCCGAGAGCGACGCAGTGCTGGTGGGGGCGGGCACCGTTCGGGCCGACGATCCTGCTCTGACGGTGCGCGACTGGCAGCCTCCCGTCGGAGTTGCTCCCCGCACCAGCCAGCCGAGGCGAGTGGTCTTGGGCACCGCGCCGCCAGAGGCCCGGGTCCACCCCGCGCTGGAGATGGACGGGCCGCTAGAGCAAGTGCTGTGCGAACTGGGGGAGCAGGGCGTGGTCCAGCTCCTGGTCGAGGGGGGCGCCACCACCGCAGCGGCCTTCCATCAGGCCGGCTTGGTGGACCACTACGCCGTGTATCTGGCTCCCGCGTTCTTTGGCGGCGACGACTCCCACCCGATGTTCGCCGGTCCCGGGGCTTCCACCATCGCTGATCTGTGGCGAGGCGAGATCACCGGGGTTGTTCGGCTCGGTCCGGACCTGCGCATTGATCTGCGCCCCGAACTTCAGCCCGAATAGCGGGTATTGATCGCAGACCGACAGCCGGCGGCCGGTAGCGTTGTTGCCATGCTCTCGTTGGTTCTGCCCAAGGGATCGCTGGAAAAGGCCACCTTGGAGCTCTTCGACGCCGCCGACATACCCGTCAACCGCAGCTCCGATGTGGCCTACAAGGCGACGATCAACGACCCCCGCATCGACCAGGTCCGCATTCTACGGCCTCAGGAGATTCCCCGATATGTGGCCGACGGGCTATTCGACATGGGCATCACCGGTCGGGATTGGGTGGCTGAGACCGACAGCGACGTGGAGTCGCTCGGTGAGCTTCAATACTCGAAGAACACCTCCCGGCCGATCCGGATGGTGCTGGCCGTGCCCGACGACTCGCCCTGGAACGCGGCGGAGGATCTGCCCCAAGGAGTGAAGATCTCCAGCGAATATCCCGCCCTGACCAAGCGGTTCTTCGACGGGCTGGGCATCGAAGCCGACATCGCCCTGTCGTACGGGGCCACCGAGGCCAAGGCCCCCGACATCGTGGATGCGGTGGTGGAGATAACCGAGACCGGCCGGGCGCTGCGGGCCGCCGGTCTCAAGATCATCCACACCATCCTCACGTCCTACACCGAGCTGATTGCCAACCCGGCAAGCTACGCCGACCCGGAGCGCCGTCACGCCATGGAGCAGATCCACACCTTGTTGGGCGGGGTGCTGGAGGCCAGGGGCAAGGTGCTGGTCAAGATGAACGTGCCGGCATCAAGCCTGGACAAGGTCATCGACCTGCTGCCGTCCATGAAGGCGCCCACGGTCAACGAGCTGTTCGGGGGCCACGGCTACGCCGTGGAGACCGTGGTGCCCAAAGCCGACATCAATGTGTTGATCCCCGACCTGTGCGACGCCGGGGCCAGCGACATCATCGAACTGCCCCTGGCCAAGATCGTCCATTGAGCCTGACGGGTCGGCCCAATCCCGAGTTCGGCACGGTGGCCGACTTCGACGCGTCCACCGGATGGGGGATGGTCAACACTGAAGGCGGCGGCGAGTACCCGTTCCACTGCACTGCCATTGCTGACGGAACCCGCGCCATAGGAACGGGAACCGCGGTGACCTTCCAGCTGACTCCCGGTCACCGCGGCCAGTGGGAGGCGGCCGGAATCACTCCCCGGTAGCCCCCGGATCGTCTTCTTCTGAGCCTTCAGCGTCTTCGGCGGTCCCTTCCATGGCCCGGGACACCTGCACAAACGCCATGCGGATCTGATGGAGGGCCTCTTTGAGGGTGGCCTCGTGCTCGCCGAGTCGGCCTTCCAGCCCTTCAACCAGTGCTCCGAGGGCGTCGATGGCCAATCGGGCCTCTTCCAGGTTGGGTGGCTGCTGGCTGAGGTGGATTGCCCCGAGCTCGTACAGCCCCATGGCGTGGTTCCCCACCACGACCGACGCCGGGGTGTTGGCTATCTGCTCGCGGGCCTCGGCCAGCTGCTGGGCCAGCTCCTCGGCCTGAGCCCGCTCCTCGTCGCTCAGCCCGGCCAGCGGGTCGGCGGCCTGATCGGGCGTGCCTTGTGGCGGAGGGGTTGCCGACTGTCCCCGGCCGTCGTCAACCGGCACCTCGCCACCTGGTGTCCATAGTGTGCTCATTGTCTTTCTTCGGCTCCTTTTCGCCTCGTCTGGCGTGATTGTCCTCTAACGCTGATACTGTTACCCCGCAACTTCGGCGCGCAAGCGGGGTGAGATATTCCCCAGCGTGCCGTCCCCCATAGTCGAGAGAGAGGAACATGCGCATTGCAGAGCGGTGATCGGCCATAGCTTCGGCAGATGCTGAGCCCCGGATCAACGACCGGATCAGAGCCAGAGAGGTGCGGCTCGTTGGTCAGGACGGACAGCAGATAGGCATTCGCCTGCTGCCTGAGGCGTTGGACATGGCCCGTGATGCCGGCCTGGATCTGGTGGAGGTCGCCGAGAAGGCGAATCCACCGGTTTGCCGGATCATGGATTACGGCAAGTACAAGTACGAGGCCGCCCAACGGGCCAAAGAGTCCCGGCGAAACAGCACCAACATCATCGTCAAGGAGATGAAGTACCGGCCCAAGATCGGTCCGGGAGACTTCAACACCAAGACACGTAAGGTGCGGAACTTCCTCGAAGAGGGCTACAAGGTAAAGGTCACGATCATGTTCCGCGGTCGCGAGGTGCAGCATCCCGAGCTGGGGCGGCGCATTCTCGACGACATCTCGGACGAGGTGGAAGATGTGGCCAAAGTCGAGGTCTATCCCCGACTGGACGGTCGCAACATGGTCATGGTGCTAGGACCGGTGAAGAAGAAGTCCCGCAAGCAGGCCGCCCGGGACGCCCGCCAATCGGCCGGGGAACCCGCCGCCACTGATACTGCTCAATAGATCAAATCAGCAAGATTAAAATGATCTGCAATCCCCTACAGCGCAGGAAACAGCTATGCCCAAGATGAAGACCCACCGAGGCGCGGCCAAGCGGTTCAAGACCACCGGCACCGGCAAGATCCGCCGCCGAAGCGCCTACAAGAACCACATCCTCGAGAAGAAGGCCCCCAAGCGCAAGCGCCAGCTGCGCGGCCCGGCCCAGGTGTCGTCAGCCGACGCCCCGGCCGTGAAGCGCCAATTGGGCTTGTAGGGCCTGAAGCGACCAGCACGAGTTCAAGGAGAAGCACACGATGGCCAGAGTCAAGCGCGCCGTCACCGCCCGCAAGCGCCGCCGGGCGGTGGTGAAGCGGGCCAAGGGGTATTACGGCAACAAGAGCCGCACATTCCGGGGCGCCAATGAGCAGCTGCTGCACAGCGGCCAGTACGCCTATCGGGATCGCCGGGCTCGCAAGGGCGAGTTCCGCCGCATGTGGATCCAGCGCATCAACGCCGCCTGCCGCCAGAACGGCACCAACTACAGCCGGTTCATCAACGGCCTGAAGCTGGCCGACGTCGAGGTCGACCGCAAGATCCTGGCCGAGCTGGCCGTGAATGATCCGGCGGCTTTCACTGCGTTGGTCGAGGTGGCCAAGGCTGCGGCAGAGGCGGAGCAAGAGTCCGCCTCGGTGGGGTAGCGCCGCCCATCAGCAGGCCACTCAGCCCCCGAAACCCCCGGATTGCGGAACTTCGCCGACTAGTCCGCAACCGCCGAGAACGCACTGAGTCCGGCAAGTTCGTCATCGACGGCCCGCAACTTCTGGTCGAGGCGGTGGCTGCCGATCTGGAGATCGTCGACGTGTTCGTGGAGCCCGTAGTCGATTTGTGGGCCGACTTGGGAGTCTCGATCGATGCTCCCACCTGGATAGTGAGCGACGACGTGCTGGCCAAGGTCGGTTCGGTGGTCACCCCCCAAGGAGTCATGGCCACCGCCCGAATTCCCGAAATCACTCCCGTGGCCGACGGCGACTTTGCCGTCGAGCTGGCCGGAGTGGCCGACCCCGGCAACGCTGGCACCATCGTCCGCACCGCGGTGGCCGCCGGGGCCCAAGCCGTGGTGTTCAGCCCACAGGCAGTTGACCCCTGGAATCCCAAAACCGTGCGGGCCTCGGCCGGCGCACTGTTCCGAGTCCCCCTGGCCGAAAAAGGACCTAGAGGGGAGCGCATCGGCGCCGACCCCCACCGAGGCGACCTCTACGACCAAGCCGACCTCTCCGGCCCCTTAACCCTGGTGGTGGGAAACGAAGCCCACGGCCTCGATCCACTCGATCAAATCGCAGCCATAGATCGCTGGGTGTCCATCCCCATGGCCGAATCCGTCGAGTCCCTAAACGTCGCCTCCGCCACCGCCATCTTGTGCTTCGAAATAGCCCGCCAACGCCGAACCTGATCACAGGGGGAAGCGGCGGCGGAGCCAATCGGCGAGTAGGGGGTCGACCACGACGAGTCGGCCGTCTTGGTGTCGCAAGAGGCCATTTCCTACCAGGGCCTCAGACGCCCCTTGAGCGGTTCCCGGCGACAGATTGAGCAGTTGGGCGTGGCGGCCGTAGATGCTCTCGGCTGAAGCCACGGCCCTGAGGGTCTTTTGGTGGCCGGCCGGAAGCAACCCGAAGACTCGCTCAGATCCCGTGTCCACGTTGGCACGCACCTCGGCCAAGGCTTGCTCCCAGGCCTGGGAGCCGGCTGTTCCACCTGGTTCGACGAGCCTCCAAACGGCGTCAGAGAGCTGCATTGCCCTTTGAGGGTGCCCCTTGGCAAAGTCCACGATGCGGCTGGTGACGCCACCGGTGCTCCGATTGGTGCAGTCGAACCCGTCTTCAATGATGCGGAGTACTGCTTCATCGGCCAAGGGTCCGACCTCCACAAGGTCGGCTTGGGCGAAGAAGGGCTGCGTCTGGTCGCTGAACAGCGCTCTCATGGTGGAAGGTTCCGATCCCGCGAAAACGATGCCTAGCGACTGGAAGTGATGTTGCAGCTCAGTTCTCAGCACGCCGGCGCCGCCTTCGACGCCGGCGATCCCGGAGAACTCGTCGAACACAACGAAGATGTCATGCCTCCTGCTCGTGTCCACCAGCACTTCGATGAGGGAGCGCAACGCAAGCACGGGGTCGGTTTGCTCTCGGTGGCGGCGCGAAAGCTCAATTCCCAACATCCCAATCTTCAGCGAAACACCGCTGGCAATGGAGTCGAGCACTTGGCGCACTGGCCCAACGAGGGAGGCGAGGCCGCGGTCGACCGCACTGGCCAAGTCGGCCATGGACGTCATCTGGTAGAGATCGATCCATACTGGCTGCGGGCCGACTGCTTCAAGGTCGGCGGCCACCCGCTTCAGCAAGCTGGTCTTGCCGTAGCGTCGGGGACCAACCAGTGCAGTGAGCCGATGATCGGTGATGCGTTGTGCGATGTCGATAACCAAGGCCTCTCGACCAGAAACCTGATCAGCTTCTAGCGGGCCATGGTATGGAAACGGGCTTCGGTCCACATTCCAATCATACTCTATTGAGCCGAGTATCTAATACTTGATTGAACCGAGTAATGAATACTCGGTTCAGTAGAGTATTTCGATCAGCCGACGACGGGGCCGATGGCGGCGGGCTGGGCTCTAAGGGCTTCTATTTCGGCGACGGCTTCGTCGGAGAGCTCGCGGATGCCGATGAACTCCTCCAGGTTGTAGTGGAGGTTGATGATGCGCATCTCTTCCCGGCTCAACACGATGTGGTCGAGGCCGGGCTGGTGCAGGCCCCGCTGGGCCCGCTGGAGATTGGAGAGGTCCTGATCGAACACCAGGTTCATGGAGGCCTCTTCGGCGGGGATGACGGCCTGCATCGGCGGGGTGCGCTCGGTGCCTGGCGGGCGGCGGTCGAGGTGCAGCAAGTCCATGAAGGCGTCGTCGGGGGTGTCGCCCGGACGGGACCTGAGCACGGTGATGGAGTCGCACATCACGATCACCGTGATGTTGGGGAACAGGTTGAACTGGAACAGGTCCAACATCTGCGATTGGTCGAAGCTGTCGAGATCGAGGCCCTTTTGCTTGGTCTGAGCCCGCACTAGATCCTCCAGCACATCGCGCACGCTGCCGCCGTCAGGGACCGGCGGACACGGCCCTGGATTTTCAGAGTCCTGGCCGTAGCGAGCGCCCTGGGTCACGATGATGGACTCCCAGATCTCCTGGTCGGTGGCCCCGTCTCGCAGCCGGGGGCTGGGCACCCCGTAGGGCTGGTGCAGCGAGCCGTGGCGGCCGTAGAGCCGGTTAACCGAGTTGACGTCATCGCAGCTGGGCAGCATCTCCCGGTGTATGCCCTGCACGTGGTAGGTCTCGCTGAACGCCTCGATGAGGGTCTTCCAGTTGCACGGCAGCGGCACGGTGAGGTCGTAGGCGCAGGCATACTCCTCCATGCGGGCCCACTCCAACAGTCCGGGGATGGCCTCCAGGTACTCCTCCAGCGGCTCGGCCTCAGTGTCCAGGTTCACGAACACCAGCGGTCCCCATGTGCCCACCTGCACCGGGAACAACGGATAGTCGTCGTTGCGCAGCGCCCCGAAGCCCCGGCGCGACGGCACCTCCCGCAGTTTGCCGTCCAGCGTCCAGCTCCACCGGTGGTAGATGCAGCGCAGCTCGGTGAGGCCCGACCCCGAGCCAGTACACAACACGTTGCCCCGGTGGCGGCACACGTTCTGGAACCCCCGCAGCACCCCGTCGTCGCCCCGCACCACCAACACCGACAGATCGCCCACCGAGTATTCGAACCAGTCGCCGGGCGACGGCACGTGGTCCACCGTGCAGGCCAGCTGCCAGGCCCGAGGCCACACATGGGCCATCTCCAACTTGGCCCACTCCGGTGAGATGTACCGATGGGTGGGCACCTCAACCGGTGTGCGCCGGGGCGGGACGGCACCGATGGCCGTTCCCACCGGGGCATCGTTGGTCAGCTCGGGGCCGATCTGGATCTTCGCCATGGCTGAACAGTAGCGGTAGGCGGGCAATCGGTTTGGCGGGCTGGCATGGTAGTTGAGCTAGCCAACCGTGGCAGTCCCGTAGTCTTTATGCCATATGAGCCCGGCGGAAGGGATTGTTTTCGCGGTCGGCGCACTGATCGCCCTGGGCACGCTTCTGGCTGCCATTCAGACGGTGGTGGTCCCCCGGGCCGAGCGGAGCCTGTTGATCCGCTTCGTGTACGTAGGCATGGGACTGCTGTTCGCGATGTTTGCTCGACGCCGCAAGTCCTATGAGGCCAAAGACGCGGTGCTGGCCCGCTATGCCCCCACCACGCTCATGCTGCTGCCCATGGTGTGGGCCTCTGGGGTCATCTACGGGTTTTCGCTGATGTTCTGGGCGCTGGATGTGCGCCCTTATCGGGAGGCACTGGTGCTGAGCGGATGGTCGCTCACAACCCTGGGATATTTGGTGGCCACCGACCTCTTCACTCTCGTCCTGGCGGTGGCTGAGGCTCTCATCGGCTTGGGCATCGTGGCGTTGTTGATCAGCTTCCTTCCCCTGATGCACAGCGCGTTCAGTACCCGAGAGTCGGCCGTGGCCCGTTTGGAGATTCGGGCAGGCACGCCACCGACCCCTGAAGCCATGATCATCTTGGCTCACGAGACCGGGGGCCTTGAGAACATGGAAGAGACCTGGACGGAATGGGAGCACTGGTTCATCCACATAGAAGAGACCCACCAGACCTATCCCGCGTTGGCCTTCTTCCGGTCGGTGCGCTCCGACCGCTCGTGGGTTACCGCCGCGGGCTGCATCTTGGACACCGCCGCCATCATGTTGTCGACGGTGGCGGTGCCCCATTCGCCGGCGGCGCCGTTCATGATCCGAGCCGGGTACGTGGCGCTGCGCAACATCGCCGATTTCTTCGCCATCGACTACGACCCCGACCCGTTGGCGATTGCCCCGATTACGGTGCGCCGCCATGAGTTCTACAAGACCTACGAGGCGCTGCGGAGCGCTGGAGTGCCGGTTGTAGAGGACCGCGACCGAGCGTGGCGCGAATTCGCCGGCTGGCGGGTCAATTACGACAACTGCCTTGTGGGGCTGGCTTCCATCACTTCGGCGCCCCCAGGCAAGTGGAGCAGTGATCGGCCCTCTCCATACCACCGGTTGCCGCTGCTCTACCGACCCCTGCGCCGCCCACTGCCTCCGCTCATACGCCAGATCAGGCGTATGGGGTTCGGCCCGGGGCGGCGAAAGTGATTGCTCCCACCCCGAACAATGGAAATGTGCTCGTTGGGGTGGATGCCGTGCGGCCTCGGATTTTTTCCAAGACGACGCTGCCGATGAGGCTGGCGCCATGAGAACCCGAATTACCGAGCTGCTGGGTATCGACATCCCCGTGGTGCAGGCCCCCATGGGCTACATCGCCCGAGCCCAGCTGGCCTCGGCGGTGTCCAACGCCGGGGCCATGGGCATCATCGAGACCTCCTCGGGCCAGCTCGACGACATCAAGGTGGAGATCGCCAAGATGCGCGACCTCACCGACCGGCCGTGGGGGGTCAACATCGCCCAGCTGCTGGTGCCCGACGCCACCGTCATTGACTTTGTCATTGAGCACGAGGTGGCGTTTGTGACGACGTCGGCGGGTGACCCCAACCGGTTCACCGCGATGCTGAAGGACGCCGGGATCACCGTCTTCCACGTGGTGCCCACCCTGCGGGGCGCCCTCAAGGCAGTGGATGCCGGAGTGGACGGCCTCATCGTGGAGGGGGTGGAGGGCGGCGGGTTCAAGAACCCCCACGGCTCGTCCACCATGGTGCTGGCCCCGCTGGTGGTGGCCGAAGTGGACGTGCCGGTCATCGCGGCAGGGGGCATCTGCGACGGGGTGTCCATGGCAGCGGCGCTGGCGCTGGGGGCCGACGGGGTGCAGATGGGCACCAGGATGCTGTCGGCCGCCGAGTCGCCGGTGCACGACAACTGGAAGCAGGCCGTGGTGGCCGCGGCGGAGACCGACACCGTGTTGTTGAATCGGTTCGGGCGGCCCGGCATGCGGGCGCTGCGCACCGAGCTCACCGCCGAGATGGAGCACCACGACCAGGTGCACATGCCCGGCCTCGACCGGCTCATGGACCAGTACTTCGGCGGGCAGATGGACGTGGCCGTCCCCTTCGGCGGCCAGGTGATGGGCCGCATCGACGAGGTGCGCCCGGTGGCCGACATCTTGTCGGAGGCCTGGGAGCACTGCCAGGCCCGCCTGCGCCAACTGGGTCAGGCCGCCGCGGGGTAGCCGGGCGGGAAGTCACCCTCATGCTCTCCCGCACAATGCTCACTCTCCTTCGGCGGTCGGGGAGCCGGCTGCAACCGGTCCGCCTGCTGGGGCCCGATCCCCGGGGTGTGCGCCAGTCGCTGGGGGCGCTGTGCATCTTGGCGGTGACCAGCGTTGTCGCCGGGTTGGTGCTGGGTCGCAGCCACGAGCGGCTGGCCGAGCTGCCCGGCCTGCTGCTGCTGGTGCCGGCGGCCATCGCGCTGCCGGGGAAGATCTTCGGAGCGCTGGGCAGCCGGCTGGGCACCGCCATCCACACCGGCACGTTCCGGCTGTCGCTGCGTTCGTCCAGCGTGGTGGGCCAAAACGTGTGGGCCTCGCTGGTCTTGACGCTCCTCATGACACTGGTGCTGGCCCTTTTGGCTTCGGCCATGGCTTCGAATCTCGGGGTGGAAAACGCCATCGGCGTGGCCGACTACGTGGTCATCTCGGTGGTGGGCGGGATGCTGGCCTCGGTGTTCGTGCTGTTGACGACGCTGGGCATGGCCACCGGATCGGTGCGCTGGGGCCTCGACCCCGACAACGTGACCGCCCCCATGGTGACCGCAGCCGGCGACGTGCTGGCATTGCCCGCGCTCATCTTGGCGTCCCATCTGGTGCGCATCGACACCGTCACCCCGGTGATCGCCGGGCTGTTGGCGGCTGTCACGGTTGTGTCGTCGGCCGCTGCGCTCCGCTCCAAGGCCCCCGATCTGCGGACCGTTCTGCGGGAGTCGATCCCGGTGCTGGTATTGGCCGGGTTCTTGTCGCTGATGGCGGGGGTCACGGTGGAGAACCGGTTCGAGGTGTTCTCCGAGCGCCCCGTGCTGCTGGTGCTGATCCCCGGCTTTCTGGCCACCGCCGGCGCACTGGGCGGCATCTTGACCAATCGGCTGTCCAGCAAGCTTCACCTGGGTTTGATCGGTCCCTCGGTTGTGCCCCATCGGGGGGCTCGCACCGATGTGGGGGTGACCATCGGGCTGGCGTTGCCGGTATTCGTGATTGTGGCCCTGGTGTCTCAGGGAGCGGGATCGCTGGTAGACCTGGCCGGGCCGGGGGTGGGGCGGCTGGTGGGGGTGGCGCTGATCGGCGGAATCCTGGCCGTAGTCGTGGTGGTGGCCGTGGCCTACTACGGGACCATTGCCGCCGTCCGCTTCGGAATCGACCCCGACAGCGTGGGCATCCCGACGGTGACCGCGGTGCTCGATTTGGTGGGCGCCCTCACCCTGGTGTTCGCCATCGAGGCCGTGGGGGCAGGGTGAAAGGCAAATGACTGATTCCAGTACTGGCGGCTAACTCTGATGGCTAACTTGGAGAGACTCAACAATGGACGATAAACCCCGCAACCTTCGGGCCATGCTCGCCGAGGCCAAAGACCTCTCCGAGCTGATGGTCGACTTGGCCTACGCCGCCCTGTTCTTCGGTGACCCGGACATGGCCACCGAGGTGGACGAGCTCGAGGTGCAGATGACCGAGCTGGTCAAAGACATGCGAGCGGTGTGCATCATGGCGGTTCGCCATCCCCGCGAGGCCGACGGCATGTCGTCGGTGCTCCAGGTGATCAGC
>JAJDYU010000016.1 GCA_022825005.1 Acidimicrobiia bacterium | reverse complement strand
TACGAGGTCGAGGTCGTAGGTGTGGTTGGGCTGGCCCAGCTCGAACATCACGTAGTTGGACAGGTCGACCACCGCGTTGATGGGCCGCTGCCCCACGGCCAACAACCGGTTGGCCATCCATCGGGGCGACGCTCCCGAGGGAACATTGTCGAGCACTCGCACCCCAAAGCGCTGGCAGAAATCGGGGGCGGCGATGCTCACGGAAGCCCGCTCGGCCGCAGGCGTTCCGGCCTCATCGACATCGGGGACCGCCACCGAGAAGGGCACTCCCAGGCGGGCGGCCAGGTCGCGGGCCACGCCCATCACCGACATGGCATCGGGGCGGTTGGGGTTCACCTCCAGGTCGAACAACACATCGGGGTGTATACCCAGCGCTTCGGCGAGGGGGACTCCCAACGACAGGCCTTGTTCCAAGATCAAGATGCCCTCGTGGTCGTCGCCCATGCCGATCTCGGCCCCCGAGCACAGCATTCCGTTGCTCCACTCGCCCCGCATTTTGCGGCGGGCGATCTCGATGCCGTTGGGCATGGTGGTGCCTACGGTGGCCAGCGGCACCAAATCGCCCACCGCCATGTTGAATGCCCCGCAGCACACTTGGAGGGCCTCGCCGTCGCCGGCGTCCACGTCCACCAGATGAATGCGGTCGGCATCGGGATGGGGCCGGGTGGCCAGTACTTCGGCGATCACGATGCCGTCCAGCCCCCGGCCAACGTGGGATAGCTCCTCCACCGCGAGGCCCAGGTCGGCCAGGACTTCGGCCAAGTGTTCGGGGTCGCCGTCGATGTCGGGGGCGAACTCCCGCAGCCAGCTCAACAGCACCTTCACTGCGGTACCGCCTCAAGCATCTGAGTGCTGGCCATCAGAACTGCCCCAGGAAGCGGATGTCGTTGGTCCACAGCTCGCGCAGGTCGTCTATGCCGAACCGGATGAGGGCCAGGCGGTCGATGCCGAACCCGAAGGCGAACCCCTGCCACTGCTCGGGGTCGATGCCGCAGGCCTCGAACACGTTGGGGTGCACCATGCCGCAGCCCCCCAGTTCTAGCCAGGTGCCGTCGGGACGCTGGATGTCGAACTCGGCTGACGGCTCGGTGAACGGGAAGTAGGAGGGCCGCAGCCGAGAGGTGAAGCCCGGGCCGAAGTAGGCGGCAGTGAACGCCTCGATGGTCCCGGCCAGGTCGCCCAGGGTGGTGTCGCGGTCCACCACCAGCCCCTCGATCTGGTGGAACACCGGCATGTGGGTGGCATCGGCGGTGTCCTGGCGGAAGCACCGACCTGGGGCCACCACGTAGATTGGGGGCTCCTGGTTCTCCATCACCCGGGCCTGCACTGGGGAGGTGTGGGTGCGCAGCAGGGTGGTGCCCGGCTCGCCGTAGTCCACGTACAGGGTGTCGTACATATCCCGGGCCGGGTGCCCGAGTGGGAAGTTCAGGGCGCCGAAGTTGTACCACTCGCTCTCGATCTCGGGACCTTCGGCCACCCGATACCCCATGCCCACGAACACGTCCTCCAGCTCCTGCCAGGTCTGGGTGATCACATGGAGATGGCCGCTGGTGGGTTGCTCGGTGACCTCGGTGAGATCGAGTCGCTCAGCCGCCAGCTTCTCGGCCCGGGCGGCAGCCGACAGCTCAGCCTCGCGGGCGCTCAGAATCTCGTCGATGGACGCCTTGGCCGCGTTCAAGGCCTGCCCGGCCTGCTTCCGGGCGTCGGGCTCCATGTCGCCCAGAGCCTTGCGAGCCACCACCAGAGGAGATCGCTTTCCGGTCATCGCGGTCCGCACCGCGCTCAGCTCATCGAGGGTGGTCGCGGCCGCCGCCTGTCGTTCGGCTTCGACCACCAATTGTTCTGGCTCAGCCATCGGACTCCACTATGGCAACCCTTGTCCTTCAACACCGCATCAAATGGGCTCGATGCGGTCTGCCAATTCTCCCTCAGAGTCGAGTCGGGTTCGGGTCAATTTTCCTCCTAAGGTTCTGGCATGGATTCAGGAGATTTGCTGGTTCGCGGGGGGACGGTGGTGGACGGCACCGGCGCTCCCTCCTATGGGGCTGACGTGCGGGTGCGCTCCGGGGTGATCGCCGAGGTGGGACCGGGGCTGCGGCCCGACGGCGAGCCCGAGATCGACGCCGGCGGCGCATTGGTGACACCAGGGTTCATCGAGCCCCACACCCACTATGACGGATCGCTGTGGTGGGACCCCCACATCGACCCCATGCCGTCGCACGGCACCACCAGCGTGGTGCTGGCCAACTGCGGGCTGGGCCTGGCCCCGCTGCGGGAGGCCGACCGCAACCAGCTCATCGAACTGATGTGCTTCATCGAGGACCTGCCCACCGACGCCTTCGAGACGGCCATCCCGTGGACGTGGGAGACCTGGCCCGAGTACCAGGCCGCCAATGACGAGCACCCGACGGCGCTCAACGTGGCCGCTTTCTTCCCCCACCAGACCCTGCGGATGTGGGTGATGGGCGCCGAGGCGTGGGAGCGGGCCGCCACCGAAGCCGAGCGGGCCGAGATGGCCCAGATGCTCGATGAGGGGCTGGCCGCCGGGGCCTTTGGCCTGTCGACTTCGCTGATGGACCTGGACCGCCACAACCGGCTGGTGCCCAGCCGCATGGCCGACGACCAGGAGTGGGGCGACCTGCTCGACGTGGTGGCCGCCCATCCCGGCACCACTTTCCAGTTCGTGCCCCGGGCCTTCGAGTTCGAGCACTTCCCCGGCGACATGGAGCGCATGGCTGCGCTGTGCCGGGATCGGGGTATCCGGGCCAACTGGGGCGGCTTCTTCTCCCAGGAGAACCGGGCCAAAGAGCGCAAGATCTCCCTAGACCTGGTGGAGCGGCTCAACGCCGAGGGCGGCCAGATCGCCACGCTGTACTCGGTGCGGCCCAGCTATGTGAACCTGCACTTCGAGCGGTCGATCATGTGGAGCGGGGTTGAGGCATGGCACGAGCTGTGCAACGTGGACGGCGACGAGGCCAAGATGGCCATGCTCCGGGATGAGGGGTGGCGAGAGCGGGCCCGCCACGACTGGGACGCCTGCACCTACACCCTGGCCCCGATCAACCGCCCCCACATGATTCTGCTGGCCTCCGACGAGCCCCGAAACGCCGAGTGGGCCGGACGCTCCATCGCCGATCTGGCCGACGCCCGGGGCGTACACCTGTCGGACGCGGTGGCCGACTGGCTGCTGAACAACAACATGGGCACCCATCTCAAGACCCAGCCCCAGCCGGTGGACAACGAGACGCTGGCCGCCATGGCCCGCTCGCCGCTGACGGTGAACGGGGCGTCGGATGCCGGTGCGCACATCCAAATGTTCGTCGGGGCGGGCGACGCCACCTTCTTCTTGACCGAGATGGTGCGCGAGCTCGGACTGCTCTCCGTCGAGGAGGCGGTTCACTCGGTGACCGGCAAGCAGGCCGCATTCTTCGGCATATCCGGCCGGGGCGCCGTAGCCGAGGGCATGGCTGCCGACCTGGCCGTGTTCGCCCTCGACGAGATCGATCTGGGTGACGAGGTCCGAGTCGACGACTTGCCCACCGGCAGCTGGCGCTACAGCCGCAAGCCAGCTGGCTATCGGGCCACCGTGGTCAACGGCGTTCCCACCTGGGCCGGCGACCGATCTACGGGAGCGCTCCCCGGTGAGTTTCTGCGCAACGGGGCAGTTGGCTAGCTGTCGCTGTTCTGAACGTCCTGGCGCAGTTCGGCCAGATACAGCGCCCGAGTGGCCAGCACTTCGCGGGCCTCGTGGGCCATGTCGTCGTAGAAGTGCTCCCGGTAGGCCTTGTCGATGATGGTCGACACCGCGAACTGAAGAGCGGACAGCGTGGCGATGAAGCCCGACACCGCCAGCAACTCCCAGGTGAGCACTAGCTCAGTGCCGAACAGGCCGAAGCGGGCCAGGGGATCCAGCGCGTCCGACGCAACCCACGACACGATGGTGGCCTCCCTCACCGCCAACAGGCCGAAGGCCACATAGAACACCCCGATCACCACGCCGACGAGCAGCACACGCACGGCTTGAGCGACGAACATCAGCAGTCCCAGATTCACCCGGTCCATGCGGTCGAGTGTCGGAACGGCGGATACCGAGAAGTCCGCGGGCGGCGTCGCCGGCGCCAGCGGCGAATCACAGCCGTCGATCAGCCGGCCCACCTGCTCCCAACTCTCAAAGCGGGACAAACCCACCAACTCCGACGGCACCCGAACCGCCACCGAGCCGAGGGCAATGAGACCGAACACCCCCAGAACGATGGCGTAGTAGGGCCAAGGGAAATCATGGGCCACTTGCCACACTTCGGCGTTCAGGAACAAGAAAGCGCTGAACACCAGAAGGAGCGGCAGAATTCGCCCCACCAAACGGCCGATTAGGGCTATCTGGTTGACTGAGTAGGCGCCGGCCCAGAACAACATGGGGAGCAAGCCGAAGCTCACCACCACATACGCACCAATAAGCAGGGCGACATTGATCACCGCCAGGCCTGCGGTATCGGACAACCGTTCGTCAGAGAACAAGGCGGGCAGCACGGGTGGAATCAGCACGAACACGGCCAATTCGATGACGCCCACCCGGTCGGGAAGCTGGAACAGCCGACGACCCCTCAGCCGGTTGACCACCGCTACTGCCCCCAGAGCGATGCCCGCGCCCGCCCAGAACACGCCGAACTGCGCCCAGCCGTCGAATCGGTCGCCGAAGGAGGCGAAAATCTCGACCAGAAACACCAAGGCCAAGAACGGCACGGCCGGGTGAAAACGTCGGTGCTGGCCCGGTAGTCGTGGATTACGTGGGGAACGCCCCGCCGGATGAACCAGCGCTCAGTGGCCTCACGGCGAGAGGTCATCGCCTCTGCCGCCCGTCAGTCCCCTTCGGGAATGGTGGGCACCTCGACGCCGGGGCCGTAGTAGATGAACAGGTTGGCGATCAGATCGTCGATGCCGTCCCGGGTACCGCCCTTGGCCAGATCCACGGTAATGATGTTGCTGTTCACATGGATGGCGTCGATCCCGCCCCGGTCGAACAGGCGGCGAGCCAGTTCGTCCACCGGCCGCTCCCCGGCCACTTCCCGCCCGACGGAATAGTGCTCATGACCGGTGCCAGTAATGCTCCGGTTGATCTCAAAGCGGATCACTCCGGGGCGACTCGTCGCCCTCTCCACAACAGTCACCGGCTGCCCCATACGCCCCGAGATCGTACCCGGTAGCCGCGGCCAGACGGTCAATCAGAACGGCAGAGCGGTGTCGGGGCCGGAGGGGATGCGGAGGTGGGCCCAGCCGTGGGTGTCCATGAAGGACCAGGAGCGGCGGTGCAGGGGGGTGGGGCCTTGGGCGGCCAGGGCGGCTCGATGGCGGGGGCAGGGGTAGCCCTTATTGCTGTCGAAGTTGTAGTCGGGGTGGTCTTCGGCTGCGGCCCTCATCATGCGGTCGCGGGTGACCTTGGCCAGGATGGACGCTGCCGCGATCGACAGGCAGGTGGCGTCGCCCTTGACCAAGGCCTGGGTCTTGCCGTTGCCTACGAAATCCCACCGTCCGTCCACCAGCACTGCGTCGGCTACTAGGCCCAGACCATCCAAAGCCCGTCGGGCGGCCAGGCGCTGGGCCGCTGACATCCCCAATTGGTCGCACTCGTCGTTGCTGGCGTGGCCTGCGGACCAGGCCACGCACCAGTCGGCGATCCGGTCGAACAGCCCTTCCCGCTCGGCTTCGGTCAATAGCTTGGAGTCCCGCACCCGGTAGACCCTCCGGTCGGTGGGCAGCACCGCGGCCACCAGGGTGAGGGGCCCGGCCCACGCCCCCTTGCCCACCTCGTCCATGCCCACCACCACCTGGTGGCCATCAGCCCATAGACGGCGCTCGACCGCCAAGGTGGGGGCAGCCGACTTGAGTGCGGCCCGCATCCCCTCAAAGTAGCTATTGGGGTGCGGCCAACAGCGTTTCTCCGGTCGGTTCCTGGCTCGACCACCCCTCATCCAGCCCGGGGGCTCTAATCACAACCGGATCGTGGCCGGGCCGGGAGTCCAGCTCCCAAAGCAGCGCGGGGCGGGCACCGTGCCAGCGCACTGCATAGGACAGCGTTCCGAACCGAGTGGGCAGCCCGTAGACCGCCAGCGACCCTCCCCTCCACGCTGGTCGAAAGCCGGGGGCCACCAGAAGATATTCGCCGTGGTCGGCCACCAGTTCTGCCCGCAGCCCCTCAGCAGGAGGTTGAGTCGCATCCAGGTGGAGACGGCGGAGGTCTTGCGCGGCCCGATCCTGGCCCGCGGAGATCAGAAGGCGCTCGACCGGATCAACCGGCACGGCTGCACCAATTCGGGCGGCAGCCTCAACCGCCTCGGCCACTGCCTCGACGAATCGAACAGCAGCCTCGTCGTCGCCCATCAAGTCATGGTGGACTGAGAAGGCCGTCAGCCGTTCGGATGGCGCCTCGGTGGTCCAACGGGCGGCAATCTCGTCCAGCACCACCTCGGCGTCGTCGTGATAGCCGTGATGGTCGAGCCGCACCGACAGCTCGCAGAGTTCGGCGACGTCGAGGGTCTCCATACGGCCGGTTTGCCCCAGCCATCGGCGGCGATTGCGGTCGATGCGCCGGGCCAAGCCCTCATCGGGCACCTCGATCCGAGCCCCCCGATCCAGATGGGCCTGCCAACCCCGCACCACTGCCTCGGCGTCGGGCAGATCGGATGGCGCCGGCACCATGCCCCGGCCCAGCGATGCGCTCACCGCCATCCGGGCGGTGTGGGGCAGCGGCCACACCGCGGCGACCATGTCGCGGCCTTTGAGGTCCAACCCTGGGGTGGTCCCGCCTTCAACTTCGAGCAGAGCCTCAATCGCGTCATGCCCGACCGCAGCACCCGCTGGGAGATGATCCCACGACAGCACCGTCTGTCCCCCGACGGCGATCCCGGTCTGGCTCACCGCGAGCACCGCCCCCGGGGCCTGAACCACCAAGGCGACCGCGAAAGCGGTGGCAGCCTCGTTTCCCACCTCCACAACCGCCGCCGCCGGTCCCCCGCCAGCGGCGACCGCCCAAACCCGCTGCACCGCGTCTCCGTCGGGCACCTTCATGCGGGTCTCCACCACCGCACCGTCCCCCACTTCGCTCTGGCGCACGGCGGCCTCATGCGACGCCCGGTGCCAGCGATCCGACGCCCCCACCCACCAGTCCAGCATCCATTCCCCGAAACCGGGGCGGACCGACCCGCGGGCATCCACCTCCCCCCACCCGGGGGCACCGAGAACATCGAGAGGTTTGCTCATCAAGATGATCGGGTCACGAAACGCCAGAGCCGACGCAGCGGCGACCCTTTGGAGTCCGCCTTCTCCGGCCACAATCGGCGGAAACGCGACGCCCTGGTCGCCTCCGGCTCGGGGCGGGTTTGGCGCCCCATCAGCACCATCGATGCCTCAGCCGCGGTCCGCGTGCCCTTGATCACCGCATGCACCTCGGTGCTGATGGGCATCTCCACGCTGTGCTCGGCGGCCAACTCCACTACTACCCCCGCGGTGAACACACCTTCGGCCACCTGGTCCATCTCGGCCACCACCGCTTTGGCTTTGCGGCCCCGTCCGATCTGCTCGCCCACATGGCGGTTGCGACTCTGGGGACTTATGCACGTAGCCAGCAGATCGCCCATCCCGGCCAGTCCGGCAAAAGTGTCGGCCCGACCGCCCATGGCGGTGCCCAGACGGCCCATCTCTGCCAAGCCCCTGGTAATCACTGCCGCTCGGGTGTTGTCCCCCGCACCAAGGCCGTCCACCATGCCTGAGGCCAGGGCGATCACGTTCTTGAGGGTGCCGCCTAGCTCGCAGCCGATCACGTCGTCATTGGTGTAGACCCGAAAGCGTTCGGTGGTGAACACCCCTTGAAGGGCGGTGGCCACGGTGTCGTCGGCCATGGCCATCACTGATGTGGCCGCATGTCCGGCCAGGATCTCTTTGGCCAGGTTGGGGCCGGTGAGGGTGCCCGCAGGATGGGCCGGCGCCACTTGGTTGATGATCTCGGTCATACGCAATCGGGTGCCCCGCTCCAGCCCCTTGGTGAGGCTCACCACCGGCACCCAGGGCCGCAGGTGAGGGGTCACCTTCTCCAAGACCTGTCGGAACACCGACGACGGAATCCCCATCACCACCACCTCGGCCTCGGCCACGGCCTGTTCCAAATCAGTGGTGGCCCGCAGACGGGGATGCAGATCGAAGCCGGACAGATAGCGGGGATTGGTGTGGTGCTCGTTCACGGCGACGGCTGTCTTCGGATCGCGGCACCACAGGACGGTGGGCTCGTTGTGCGCGGCCAAATGGGCAACCGTGGTGCCCCACGACCCTCCGCCGACGACCGCGACCCTGTTGGACATAGGCATTGAGCGTAGACGGGTCAGTACCAAAACAGGCCAGTGGTACTGCGTATGGGCCGCCAGAGCCGATGGCCGTAGACTCCTGCGGGTGAGCCCAGGACCGACGGTGGCGGTGTTGATCCCGGTGAAGGCCTTTGCCGAGGCCAAGCTCCGGCTTGCACCTGCTCTCGGGGCCGAGGAACGGGCTGCTCTGGCCCGCGACATGGCCACCCACGTGGTTCAGTCGGCCGCTCCGCTGGCGGTGGCCGTGGTGTGCGACGACGGCGGGGTACGCGACTGGGCCGAATCCGTGGGGGCCGAGGTGGTGTGGCGCCCCGGCACCGGGCTGAACGGCGCAGTGCGCAGCGGGGTGGACCACCTGAGAGACAGCGGATTTGACCGGGTGATCGTGGCCCATGGAGACCTCCCGCGGGCCGGATCCCTGGCGCCAATGGGCGACTGGCCCGGCATCACCCTGGTACCCGACCGCCGAAACGACGGCACCAACGTGATCGCCCTGCCCAGCGACTGCCCGTTCGAGTTCTCCTATGGTCGAGGCTCGTTTGCCCGCCACACGGCCGAAGCTCAGCGGCTGGGACGCAGCCTGCGCATACTGCGCGACCCCGCCTTCGGACTCGACATCGACGTCCCCGCCGACTTGGACGAGCTGGCAGTAATGGCGTGAGGTCGCAGGACTTGGCCACCCCTGAGCGGGCGCTGGCCATCGGGGCCCATCCCGACGACATCGAATTGAAAGCCGGGGCCACGCTGGCCAAATGGGCAGCCCAAGGATGCGAGGTGAGCCTGCTGGTGTGTACCGATGGCTCCAAGGGAACCTGGGATCCCAATGCCGACCTGGACAAGCTGGTGGCGGTGCGCCAAGACGAGCAGCGCGAGTCGGCCCGACGGCTGGGTGCTTCCGACGAGGTGGTGTTCTTGGGCTGGGTTGACGGGGAGCTGGAATCGGGGCCGGAGCCCCGCCGGCAAGTGGCCTCGTGGATCAGGACCCTGCGCCCTACCGTGGTGCTGGGCCACGACCCTTGGCGGCGGTGGCGGCTCCATCCCGACCACCGCCACGCCGGCTGGCTGACCGTTGACGGCATCGTGGCCGCTCGCGACCCTCATTTCTTCCCCGAGCTTGGCCTGGCCCCCCACCGCCCGGACGCCCTCCTCCTGTTCGAGGCCGACGAGCCCGACCACGCCGAGGACGCTTCCGGGTTCGAGTCGGCCAAGGCAAGGGCCATAGAGGCCTTCGTCAGCCAATATGAGACCACCTTGGACTTGCCCCCCAACCCCAGCCATGCCGACCTGGCCCGACTCCACGCGTGGGTGGCCGACAAGCTGGCCCAAGCGGGAGCAGGAGCCGGACTGGCTTCGGCCGAGCTGTTCAAGCTGATCGACGACCTCTAGAACCTGCGAAGGAGTTCCCATGCTGCAAGACCAGAAGATCCTCATCACCGGCATGACCGGCCAGATCGCCCTCCCCATGGCCGCCTATCTGGCCGAGCACAACGAGGTATGGGGAATCGCCCGGTTTAGCGCCGAGGGCAGCCGGGAGATGGTGGAAGCTGCCGGGGTTCACACCGAGGTTGCCGACGTGGCCGACGGGGACTTCTCGATGCTGCCCGACGATTTCGACTACCTGGTGCACATGGCGGCCTTTCAGGGCCAGGGCCTGGACTACGACTGGGCCATCCAGGTGAACGCCGAGGGCACCGGTCTGCTCATGGCCCACTGCCACAAGGCAAAGGCCGCCCTAATCGCCTCCACCTGCTCCGTGTACCACGCCCACCCCGACCCGTGGCACCTCTATACCGAGACCGACCGCATCGGCGACTGCCACGCGGTCCACGCCCCCACTTACTCGATGTCGAAGATCGGCGGGGAGGCGGTAGCCCGGACCATGGCCCGGGCGCTCAACCTGCCCACCACCATCGCCCGCATCAACGCCAGCTACGGGCCCAATGGCGGGCTGCCCGTGTACCACATGGACTGGCTGATGAACGACCTGCCGATCCGGCTGCGGGCACCGGCCCCTTCGCCCTACTCCCCCATCCACCAAGACGACATGAACGCCCACGTTGAGCCGCTGCTGGCCGCGGCGTCGGTGCCGGCCACCGTGGTCAATTGGGGCGGCGACGAGCACGTCAAAGCCGAGGATTGGGTTATGCACCTGGGCGAGCTCTCCGGAAAGATGCCCGAGGTCGCCTACGACGTTTTCCCCGGGTCGCAGCCCGGCGCGGGCGCCGATCCGGCCAAGCGGATTTCTCTCACCGGCCCCTGCCAGGTGAGCTGGCGAGACGGCCTGGCCGGGGTCTACGAAGCCCGCTACCCCGGCGGCAAGCCCGCCCCCGGCATCGGCGGCGCCGAGCGCCTGACGGCGGCCTACGGCAACGACTAGGGCTCAGCTCAGGCGGGAAGCCAAAAGTCGAGCCAGTTCCCGCGGCTGGTCGCCCTGGATACTGTGGCCGGCGTCGGCAACTACCACCACCTCGGCCTCGGGCTGGCGGCGCAATAGCTCTTCCACGTCCTCGTCGCCCACCACTCCTGAGTCCGCCCCCCGATACAGCACTACCGGGCACGTCAGCGCATCCACCGCGGACCACAGGTCGGAGAACTCGGGGCTTCCCCCGCCCGGCTTGTCCGGGTCGGTGAGCTTCCAATCCCGCACCGGGTCCCACCGCCAGGTCCAGCTACCGTCTTCTTGCTCGAAGGCGTTGTGGATGATGCCCCTCCGCAGCGACGACTCGGTGCGGGTGGGGTTGAACTCCATGGTCCGGCCCAAGATGTCGTCGAAGCTCTCAAAAGTCTGGGGTCCGGAGATGAACTCCACGATGGGCTCGGCCTTGGCGTGGTCGGTGCCGGGAGTCACGTCCACCACCGCCAGCGAGGGCACGAGCTCCGGGTGGCGAGCCCCCAGGCAGATGGCGGTCAACCCGCCCAGCGACATGCCCACCACCAACTCCGCCTCCGGCGCCAGTTCTCGGATGGCCACCGCCACGTCGTCGGCCATCAACGGCGGCCAGTAGTCGTGCTCAGACCGCCAGTCGGAGTGCCCGTGGCCGGGCAGATCAATGGCCACCGCCGGTTCCCCCAGAGCCAGCACCACCGTGTCCCAAGTGTGGGCATTCTGGGCCCCTCCGTGGAGAAACACCACCCGGGCCGGCGCGTCTCCCCACACAATGGCGCTCAAACCAAGTCCGCTGGGCAATTCCACCCGACACCGCTCCACCGGCGGCGGCCCGTTCCACTCAAGCCCCACCTCAGAGGCGTTGTCCGCCAGCATGGAAAACTCGTAGTAACCCGTCATCAGCATCACCCTGCCGGTGTTGGATTGCCGCTGCCAACTATTAGCCTGACAGCACCATGAGCGTTTCTTCCTGGGAGCCCGATCCCACCGGCCGCCACCAATATCGATGGTGGGACGGTGAGCAGTGGACCGACCAAGTAGCCGACGACGGAGTCCAGACAGTCGATCCTGTCAGCGCCAATGAAGCAGGGCTCCCCCTAGAGACACCCCCGTCGGTTCCAGCACCTTCGAGAGCGGTGCGAAATGAGTTCCATGACGGGAGCCCACCCGACCCGATGACGATGCTGGCCTCACGTGGAAAGCGCTTCGGCGCGTTCCTCCTGGAGATCCCGTTGGCAGTCGTCACACTGGGGATCGGCTACCTGATCTGGGCGCTGATCGTCTATTCCCAAGGGCAGACTCCGGCGAAACAGTTGCTGAAGATCCGGGTAGTGAACTTGGATGAACGACGGGCCGCTGGCTGGTTGTCCATGTTTCTTCGCGAATGGATTCTGAAGGCAGCAATTCCCATCGGCCTCAACATCATCTCCGTAGGGATCGTGGGGACCCTGTGGGTATTGGTCGGCGGAATCATGGTGCTCGTCAATGACAGGCATCAGGCGCTGTGGGACAAGATGTTGAAGACGGTGGTTGTCGACGATCCTGACGACCTCTTCAAGCCCGTTCCCCGGCCTCGACACCCGCTCGGCGGCTAATCCCAAATCCATCTCTCCAAGAACCATCTGCGCCAAGGGATCACCCACGGCCAACAGATAGCCTGACCTCCGCATGAGCAATCCCGCCTGGGAGTCGGATCCCACAACCCGTCACGAATATCGCTGGTGGGACGGCGAAGCGTGGACCGAGCATGTGGCCGACGACGGGGTGCAGTCCCTCGACCCCCTTACCGGTGCAGAAAACCTGGAGCCCCCGAAGGAGCGCCGCGCCCGCGGCTCTGAAACCACCGCCCGCCAAGAAGCACTTTCATCTGACCAGCCGGTCCAACTGGCCTCTCGCATGGCTCGCTTTGGTGGCCGGCTCATCGATTTGGCTGTTTATTTTGTGTTCACTTTTGCCTTGTTGCTCGTCCTTCACTTCACCGACATCCGGCCGATACCGGTCGACGAGCCGTACGATGCCGACCTTGTTCGGGACTATGCCGAAAGCGTGGAAGGACTCTTTTGGGTACCGATCTTGTTCATCGCGCTCTATGAAATCGGACTGACCGCGATGAAAGGCCAAACCTTCGGCAAGATGGCAACCAGAACGCAGGTGGTCCGAGCCGAAGACCTCTTCCAGCCAGAATGGGGTCGCGCCCCGGGATGGGGGCAATCGATCATCCGCTGGACTCTCCCCGCTGTACTGCTAGTTCCAGCGTTCTACCTTCCATACATTGGAGAGATTCTGTTTCTGCTCTGCTATCTGGCCCTGATGTGGGATCGCGATCGACAGGGATGGCACGACAAAGCGGCAAGAACCCTGGTGGTAATGAAGCCGTAGGCTCACTCCTGCCTATGGCTCGTGGAGCCCTACCCAGAAATCAACTGTTTGAGATGCTCAACGAGCTCTCCGTGCAAGTCGAGTTGATCACGGATGTAGGCGGGCGACAGCCCGACTACGTGGATGCGGATGTTGATGGTGTTGGAGCCGGTGGCTTCCATGGCGGCCCATAGTTGCTGGGCGGCCTCGGCGCCGTTGGCGGCCAGCACGGTGTTGGCGCCTTGGTCCCAGCGGGCCATGGTGCCCTCGGTGGTGTAGGTCCGGTAGAGGTCGAGTTGGTTGTCGACGGCCTCGCCAGGGGGGCCGCCGATCCACACCCGGCGGATCAAGATCTTGGGGCCGGTTCCTCCGGCCTCGTCGTAGGCGTCGGATAACGCCCGCACGTGGTCTGTGGCTTGGAGGCTGTCGTAGAGGATGCCCAAGCCGAGCCCGGCCGCCCGGCGGACTGCGGCGAGCGACTGGGCGGCGGCCACCATCGGCACCGGGTTCTCGGCACAGGCGGTGATGGCCCGGTCGTCGGCCAGTGGAGGGTCGGCCTCCCCGCGCAGCGCGGCCACCACCAGGGGTAGGGCCTGCTTGAACCGCGGGCTGATCTCGTCGAACGGCACCTCGGCCAGCTCGAAGTCCACCGGCAGCGCTCCTGATGCGAAACCCGCTCCCACCCGACCCGGGAAGGCTGCCGCAAGCCAGGCCACTTCCTCCGCAATGAGCGCGTAGGGCTTCATTGGCAAAAGCAGAGGGCATGGCGCAGCCCACCCAGACGGCATGGCCGCTAGCAAGAATCCGGCCATTTGCTGAGGGCTGGGGAAATAGCCCGGGAAACCGGCGTGGTGCTCCGACACCATCACCCCGTCGTAGCCCACCTCCACGGCTCGTCGGGCCAGGTCGCGCACCTCGTTTAGCTGGTCGGCGGCCGGGCCGTCGTGGGGGTACAACCGCAGCGACACCGAGCCCTTGGCCAGCGGTAGTGCGGTGTCAACCATGGAGTTCAGCGCCGGATAAAGGCGTCGGCGAAGCGGCCCAGGGCGTCGCGCTTGGCCTCAATGGAGGCGCAGGCCGGGTCGCCGGGATACCAGGGCATGGCGATGGTGGAGGTGACTCCGTGCTCGGTCATCTTGTCGTGTAGCCGGGGGGAGGGCTCGGCGTTGGGGATCACCATCGTTTCGAACGGCCCTTCGTCTTTGCCGGCCTCCTTGCGCAACTCGCTGAGGCGGTCGAGCAACTGGTGGACCTCGGGCAGGTCGTAGTTCATGCCCAGCCAGCCGTCGTTGCGAACCGCCCGGGCCAGCGCGGCCTCCGACTTGCCCCCCACCCAGATGGAGATCGGCGCCTCGGGCTGGGGGTACATCCCGGTGGGGCCGAAGTCGAAGAACTCCCCGTGGAACTCGGCGGTGCCGTCGCGCCAAAACCGGCGGCAAATTTCGATCATCTCGTCGGTGCGCCGCCCCCGGGTGCGGGGGTCGGTCCCCAGAAGCTCGATCTCCTCCCGCAGCCAGCCCACCCCAATGCCCAGCCGGAGTCGGTTGCCCGACAGCAGCGACAGCGTGGTCACCTGGCTGGCCACCGAGAACGGGTCGCGCATGGGCAGGATGTACACGTAGGTGAGCACCTCCAGCGACGTGGTGGCGCTCAGCATGGCCGAGGCGGTGATCAGCGGATCTGCGAACGGCGAGGTGTGGTCGAAGGGGTTCTCCCCTGAGGGGTGTACCGAGGCGAATCCGGCGGGCACGGCTACGTGGTCGGCCAGGGCCACACCGGTGAACCCCTCGGCTTCGGCGGCCCGGGCGATGTCCACCAACTGGTCGGTCTCCTCGAACATCACCGCGGCGTAGTACTTCACTGGCCTGCCCTTGCGCGCCAGCTTCGCTCCGTGCCAGCTGCCCCGACGTCAGCGGCCACCCGACTGCTCTGCCCGGGAACCCTGCTGATCATGATCCCGGCATATCGCCCAGCATCACGTCACGGCCTAGCGCGGGCTCGATGAAGGAGCCGAAATACGGGCCCCTGCGCAGGCTGTGGCCGCCGTCGATGTTGATGCATTGGCCGGTTATCCATCGAGACTCGGGGCCGATCAGGAACCGGGCCAGATGGCCCACGTCCTCGGGGTAACCCACGTCGGCCATGGGGGTGTTGTCGATGTAGCTGTCGTACACCTCGCCGTCTCGGGGGATGCCCTCCATAATCTCGGTGGCAATGAAGCCCGGTCGGATGGCATTGAACCGGATGTTCGCCGCGCCGTACTCGTCGGCGGCGTTGCGCATGATGGCCTCGATGCCGGCCTTGCCGGGGGTGTAGGCCCCAAAATACATGTGGGTCACGTGACCGGCGATCGAAGACATGCCCACGAACGACCCGCCCCCGACGGCCCTCATCAGGGGTACCGAATGCTTGACGGTGAGCATGGTGCCCAGCACATTGAGGTGCAGCACCCGCAGGAACTCGCCGGTGTCCTGGAGGTGGTAGGGGCCCATTCCGCCGCCCCCGCCGGCGTTGGCCACCACCCCGTTCAGTGTCCCGGTGGGCTCGGCGGCAGCAGCTACTGCGGCGGCCACCGAGGACTCATCGGTCACGTCGGCCACCACGTAGGCCACGCTGCCCCCGTTGCCGGCTTCGTTGCTGATGCGCTCGGCAGAATCGGCCAGCTTCGACTCGGTGCGCCCGCAAATAGTCACCGCGGCGCCGTCGGCGGCCAGCGCCGCCGCGCAGGCATGACCGATTCCCGTGCCGCCACCGGTCACCAGCACTCCATATCCCTTCACGCCATCTGCCATGATTGCTCCCTGATGAATCGCACAAGGCTGTTTGCCTGGTGCGGACAATTGATCTCAGCAGCCGCAAAGGTAACAGGAGGATCTGATGAAGGCAGACGCGCTGGACGCATTCCGGTTGGACGGCAAAGTCGCGGTGATCACCGGGGCGGCCTCGGGCATCGGTGAGGCCACCGCCGAGCTGTTTGCCGCCGCCGGGGCCAAGGTGGTGTGCGGCGACCTAGACGGTGAGGGGGCCGAGAGCACCGTCAAGGCCATCCGCGAGGACGGGGGCGAGGCCATCGCCCAGGCCTGCAACGTGACCTCCCGCGATGAGGTGGACGCCCTGGTGGCCCGAGCAGTGGCCGCCTATGGCGGACTCGACATCATCGCCAATGTCGCCGGCGCCATGTTCCCCGGTCTCATCGAGGATCTGACCGACGAGGACATCGACCGGGGCATCGACCTCAACCTCAAAGGGGTGCTCTATGGCTGCCAGGCGGCCATCAGGGCGATGAAGGACGATGGCGGCGGGGTGATCCTCAACGTGTCTTCCGGGGCCATCGACCTGGCTTATGAGGGCATCGGCGTATACGCCTTCACCAAGGCGGCGGTGGCCATGCTGGGCCGCACTTTGGGGCTCGAGGTGGGCCGCTACGGGATCCGGGTTTGCACCCTGGCCCCGGGCAGCACGCTCACCAACTTCACCACTTGGCGGCTGCACAACGAAGACGGCACCTTGAACCAAGAGGCCTACGATGAGTTCTTGGACTACGCCCGGGACTTGTCCCCCATCGGCGCCCTTGGCGAAGCCATCGACCAGGCCTACCTGATGCTGTACTTGGCCTCAGACGCCGGCAAGTTCACCACCGGAAACGTCTTCCGCTCCAACGGCGGCCAGACGACGACTTTCTAGCGAGGCGACCGGGGCAACCCCATCCCCGCGGTGGCGATGATGTCGCGCTGCACTTCGTTCACTCCCCCGCCGAAGGTTCCCACCGGCGCTCCTCGATAGGCCCGCTCCAGCTCGCCGGCGAGCACCGCTTCCGGCGTGCCCTTCACCAGGTATGACCGCTGTCCCAGCACCTCCATGAGGGCTTGGAACGACTTCACCTTCAGCTCGGTGCCGAACACCTTCATGGCCGACGCATCGGCCGGCTTCAACTCGGTGTCCTCCAGTGCGGCGGCCACCTTCCAGTTGTACATCTTGAGCGCCTCATTGCGGGCGTACACCTCGGCCAGTGCCAGGCGCACCCACTCCTGGTCGATCACCCGGCGACCGTCGTCCAAGGTGGTCTGGCGGGCCCAGTCCACCACCCGGCGCAGAGGGCCGTCGATATTGCCCGCCGGAGCCAGGCCCACGCGCTCGTGGTTGAGCTGGGCGGTGATGAGCTTCCATCCGCCGTTCACCTCGCCGATGCGGGCCCAGTCGGGCACCCGGATGTCGTTGTAATAGGTGGCGTTGGTGTGTCCTCCGCCCAGCAGCCAGATGGGGGTGTGGCTGAAGCCGTCCAGGGTGGTGTCCACCGCGAAGATGGTGATGCCCTTGTGCTTGGGCACGTCGGGATCAGTGCGGGTGGCCAGCCATATCCAGTCGGACTCGTGGCCGCCGGTGGTCCATATCTTCTGGCCGTTGATGATCCATTCGTCGCCGTCGCGCACCGCCCGGGTCTTGAGCGAGGCCAAATCGGTACCCGCAGTGGGCTCGGAGTAGCCGATGGAAAAGTGCAGCTCGCCAGCCAGGATCTTGGGCAAGAAGAACGCCTTCTGCTCCTCGGTTCCGTACACGTTCAGGGCTGGTCCCACCGTGTTGAGGGTCACGAACGGCAGGGGCACACCGGCCCGATTGGCCTCCTCGAAGAAGATGAGCTGCTCCAGCGGGGTGTAGCCCTGTCCGCCCCATTCCTTGGGCCAGCCAACTCCAAGCCAGCCGTCCTTGCCCATCTGGCGGACGGTCTCTCGGTACACCTGTCCCGCCCGCCTGCCTTCCATGGCGTCCTGGCGCTCGGGGGTCATCAGGTTCTCGAAATAGTTCCGCAGCGTGGATTGCAGCTCGAGTTGGCTTTCGGTGAGGTCGAGGAACATCGACGGCCATACTAGGAACCCATCGACCCCGATAGCCCAGGCAGGTGCTCATGGCAACCATAGGCACAAAGGCTCAACTGCTGCTCTGTGCCGACCCGAATCCGGGGCTGGCTGCTCGTCTGACCAGCTTTCTGGAGGAGCGGCTGGACAGCCTGCCTGACGGCCAGCGAGCCGGACGAGTACTAGTCCGTCTGCTCGACGACCCAATGCGGGGCCATGTAAGTGATGGGCGACCTGTCTACGAGGCTGTGGTGGAAATCGGTCCACTGGCCGACCCCGATCTGTTGGCCGGATGCCTGCAAGACGCGGCGGCGGACCTGTACGGAGCTGTCGACGTCGACCGAAGCGCGGTCATCGCTGGAACCACGGAGACGATCAAGCCAGGAACGGGGGACCTCCAGCTCTCGTTCGTCATGAGCCGCCGACCTGATCTCACGACGGCCGAGTTCCACCGCTACTGGCTGGAAGAGCACGCCCGCCATGCCCGCACCGACGGCATGTTGGGCTACCACCAATTCCACGGGGACCCGGTTCTATCCGATGCGCTGGCGGAAAGGGCCGGATTCGCTCGCAGCGACGTAGACGGCGTCGCCGAGTGCTATCTGGAATCGGTCATCGGATTCAGTGCCGACCCGCCCACCGAGCGGGGCGACCGGGAGAATTTTGCCGACGCAGCCACCGAAATAGGGGTGATCCTCCGAACCGTCTGCGCCTATCCCTCTTCCTGATGACGCAGATCAGCCCGCATGGGCGGGGCGGGTGCCGATGACTTTGGTTTCGGCTAGGCGAGCGATCTCGGATGCGTCGAGGCCGAGCACGTCGCTCAAGATCTCCTCGTTGTGCTCTCCCAGAGTGGGGGCGGGGCGCTTCAGGGGGTGGTATTTCCCGTTGAAACGGCCAGGGAAGCTGGGATACGGCACTCGGCCAACCACTACGTGGTCCATCCACTGTTGGTGGCCACGAGCGACGAGCTGGGGATTGTCCACCGACTCCCGGCCGCTGATAACCGGGGCGGCGGGCACACCGGCGGACAGCAGTTCGTCTACGGCAGCGTCCCGGTCCCGCTCGGCCACCCATGCGCTGATGGCAGCGTCGATCTCGTCGTGGTGGGCATGGCGCTCGTCACGGCTGGCCCAGGCCACCCAATCCTCACGCCCGATAAGGCGAGCCAACGCCAGCCATTGGGCGTCGTCGTCCACCGAGACCACCACCCATCGGTCTTCGCCCGGCGCGGCGTAGATGCCCTGAGGGGCGGCGTACGGCGAGCGGTTGCCTTGGCGTTGGAGGAGTTGTCCGTAAGCAGACCACTCGATCACCTGCTCGGCCGCCGCATTCAACCCAGCCTCAATCAGCGGAACCTCTACCAATTGCGCCTCACCGGTCTGGGCCCGGTGCTCGAGGGCCAGCAGCGTGGCGAACACCGCGTGCATCCCGCCGAGCTGGTCACACATCCCCCGGGGCACCAGCGGCCGGCCCTCGGGATCGCCGGTGAGGAAGGCCAGGCCGCTGGCCTGCTCGATGGTCATGGCAAAGCCGGTGCGATCGCGCCACGGTCCATCGAGCCCGAAGGCGGGCATCCGCACCATGATGGCGTTGGGATTCAGCCGGTGAACCTCGTCCCAGTCCAAGCCGAAGTTCTCCACCACCCGGGGGGAGTAGTTCTCGATCACGATGTCGGAGATCTCAATTAGCCGCTTCACCTGCGCCAAACCATCGTCGGTGGACAAGTCCAGCGTCACCGACCGCTTGCCGGTATTGGCCCCGTGGGTCACCGGGCTCCACTCCCACAAGTCTTCGCGTTGGAGTCCGCTGGCATAGCGCATCCCGTCGCACCGCTGGATGGACTCCACCTTTATGACGTCGGCGCCCAAGGCAGAGTAAAGACACGATGCCACCGGACCGGCCCAGAAGGTGGCCAGGTCGCAAACCCGGAGTCCGGCCAGCGGAAGCGACGGCTCGGTACGGGCCAGCCGCGGACCTGAGGTTCGACTCGAATCGACCGGCGCCCCGGGCAGGTCATCGCCGGCTTCGCCCAAGGCGGGAGCAGGCGACACTGGACGAACCGGACGAGAATTGAGCTTGTAGGGCACTCTAGGTTGGGTGAACCCGTCGGGGTTCTGCACGTAGACGCCCCGCTCGGCGAAGTGGTCGATTTGGGCGACCCGGCTGCCGTCGCCGATGGGGGCCACGGGCACCCGCAGCAAGGTGGCTTTTTCTACGATCTCGTCCACGGTGTGGGCTTTGGTGTAGCGCGCGATGCGCTCCCAAACCTCATTGCGGTTGTCCATCCGGCCGTCGCCGCTGGACAGCTTCGGATCGTCGGCCATTTCGGGGTCGTCGATGACCACGCAGAAGTCCTTGAACTGCTGGCCGGTGATGGTGCAGAAACCCACCCAGCCGTCTTTGGCCTGCTCTATCGACGGGATCTCGATGGAGCGAGTGGCCCCAGTGCGGGATTCGGGGGCGTAGGTGGCGTAGAGGTGGGCATAGACAATGAAGCTGGTGGTCATGGCCTCGTAGGCCGAGACGTCGACATGCTCGCCTTGGGCGCCGTCCCGTTTGGCAGACAAAAGGGCGGCAAGTCCGAGTGCGCCAGCGTTTGCTGCCGTCAGGAAATCCCCTAGCTTGCCCCCCACCCCAAGGGGCATTTCCCCGGGAATGCCCCGGCTGTGGGTGGAGCCCACCCAAGATTGGAGGGTGAACTCATTGGCCGGGCGATGGTCCCATGGTCCCCCACGGCCCCATGGAGAGATCGACAGCAACACCAAGGATGGGTTTCTTTCGACCAACTCGGCGTGACCCAGCCCCATCGACTCGACGGTCCCGGCCCCCAAATCCTCCACCACCAAATCGGCGGTGGCAGCCAGCTCCAGGAACCGGTCCCGGCCTCCAGAGTCGTCCAAGTCGATCACGGTGCTGCGCTTGCCCGCGTTGAGGAACTGGAAGAACGCACCGTCGCCGACATCGCCGCCCGCGGGCGAGCCCGATGCCGACCACGACCGCAATCGATCACCCTCCGGGGGCTCAATCATGATGACCTCAGCCCCGGCATCGGCGAACAGCTTGCCGGTGTAGGCCCCGCCGATGGTGCGGGTGAGCTCCAGCACTCGCACCTGGTCGAGCACCGCCCCTTCAGGGGTGCCCAGTAGGCCTCCTCCGGCCATCTCGGGCATGGGCAGAGCTACCCGATGACTACCGGGTTGATCGGGCTGCCGGTGGCCCCGGTCACATTCAGTGGGGACACGGTCATGAAGCCCTCGTGGCACCCGTCGGCGGCCATCTCAGAGAAGCTCAGGAATTCCAGCATGTAGATGCCCGCGCCCACCAGCAGGATCTTGTGCACGGTGAGGAAGTCGTTCTCGTCGAACGGGATGACCTCGATGGCGGCATTGTCGGACCCCACGGCTACGACATCCTTCTCAGCCAGCCACCTGGCACCGTCGTTGTTGATGCCCGGCTGGGCGAAGGGCTGCTCAGCGGTGGGGTCGGCTTCGATCGACCACCACATGTCGAGGTAGCCGGTGCGGATCAGCACGATGTCGCCCGCTCGCACCGGTGTGCCCTGGGCCTCGGCGCAAGCGGCCATGTCGGCCCCGCTGATCGGCGTGCCCGCCTCCAGCCACTTGTCGGCGCCCATGTGGGCAACCATGTCGAGCAGCACAGCCCGCCCGGCGATGGCGCCCACCTTCTCGATGCCCAGTCGAGAAGCCCCGGTGTGGGTCTTCATGGCCTCCTTGGAGAAGCCGTTGTAGTGCTTGTCTTGGCCGTACACATGGCACAGGGCGTCCATGTGGCTGGTGGTGTGGGAGGCGAACACCAGCACGTCCTCATGGGCTCCAGTTCCGTCGTGGCAGCCATAGGCCGCATAGATGCCCTCGTCGGAGGCGTTCTGGAGGGTCAGCCTCATAGGCGTGCCCCGGTAGTCCATGATGGGCACGCCCTGCGACTGGATGGGAATGCCCAGCGGGTACACCTTCCCGGTGGTGATCGACGCACTGGCCTCTTTCACCACTTCAGGGGTAAGCAGATTCAGCGCCCCCCGCTCATCCTCGTCGCCCCATCGGCCCCAGTTGTTCTCTCCCATGGCCGAGACTTTAGTGATGCCAGCGCCAGCCGGTCACCCCGGCCAGCCGGTCATCCCCTAGCCGTGGGCGGCGGGTTCATGCCGAGACCCTTCATGCTCCGTTCAATCAGCGGCATCATGCCCGTGAAGCCGGGGATACGGCGCAGGCGACGGTCGAGGTACAGGCCGACCATCACGAGCGTGAGGATGGAGAGCCCCCAGTTCACCCCTAGGCGGATGAGCACAAACTTGTTGATCGACGCATTCTGGAGCAGCCAGATGTCGAAGCCAACGCTGGCGAATACCACCAATGCCACTCCGATGGAGATTTGGCGGGTAGCCGCTCGATATTCAGGGTGGGCCTTGGTGTCACGATCTAGTGGAACGAGGTAGGGCAGCGCGTAGCCAACACCGTTGCGCCTCATAGCTGCCGATATCAGCAAAGCCAACGCAGCCAGGCCCTTGGCTCCGATACCGATGCCGAAGTACACCTCCTCGCTGTCGTAGATGATGCCCACGGTGCCCCGGACCAGCAGGTACACCACGATGATGGGCATAGCCCGGGCCAAGGGCAAGCCCCGGCGGTATCGGCTGATTTGAGCCTTGATGGCCCACAGCGTCATGGCCCCGATGGCCCACACCAACCCGGCCAGATTGATCAGCACCAGAAACAGCAAGATGGGCATGAGCTGATCGACTGCATCGGCCTTGTCGGGGGCCGATGGCGTCGGTGCCGGGCGGGATGTGTCGTCGCTCATGTGCAGTGCAGAGTCGGACAGCTCTAGCGGGACAGGGCGAACCAGGCTTGGGCAGCGTCGGCGTCGCCGAAGGTCTCCACGCCCGGGCTGTCCAGCCCGATGCGCTCCCACGACAGCAGCAGCAAGTCGGTGCCGCTGGCCCGCACCGCGGCGTCGCCCTTGGCGTGCTCGAGACTCATCTTGATGCGGTCGCCGTCGTTCACCAGCAGCCACTCCCCGTCGCCGTCGGTGCGGTGCAGGTGCAAGCTGGCGTCGGGCAGGGTCATGTCCCAGTTGGCCACCGCGAACGGCAGCACCACCTCGAACAGCTCGCTTACTCCGTCGGTGGCCAGGTCGGAATCGATGGGGCTGGGCGCCCCGAAGGCGATCTCGGCATCCCAGCGGTGTACGGCGGTCTCGTGGGCCATCCGGCGGAAGTAGAAGGCCATGGTGCTCTGGCCGGTCCAAGTCCACACCGCCTCGTCGGGGTCGGCACCATCCAGTGCGCCTTGCACGAACCGGTGGCCCTCCTCAAACCATTCCACGATGGCGTCGCCCTCGGGGGGACGGGGTATCTCATCGGCGGGAATCATCTCGGTGGCCCTCTCAGCCACATGGCGGCCCACCGAGCGGTACACCCGACCCACGTGAGCCAGCAGCTTGTGCATCGTCCAACCGGGGCATGAGGGCACCGCGGCATCGATGTCCCGCCTCCCAGCGGCGGCGATGGCCTCGCCGTCGGACCGCAAGGCTTGCTGATAGACGGCTCGGTCGATGCTCATGGCGCGACGGTACCAACCCCAACTAGCCCGACCACTAAGTTGAGCCCATGATCGAAGCCAATTGGGACCTCGATACCTTCCGGGTTTTCCTCCACATCCTCGGCGCCGCGGTGTGGGTGGGAGGCCAGGTGATAGTGGCCGCATTGGTACCGGCCCTGCGGAAGATTGGTCCCGAGGCCACCCAGGCCGCCGCCCAGCAGTTCGCCAAAGTGGCGTGGCCGTTCTTCTGGCTGGCGGTGCTGTCCGGACTGTGGAACCTGCTCGAGGTGGAGTTCGAAGACGCGGCCAACAGCTACCACATCACCCTCACCATCAAGCTGGTGCTGGTGATTGCCACCGGCGTGACCGCCTGGCTGCACACCAAGGCCACCGACCGCCGCCGCATCGCCATGATGGGTTCACTGTCGGGCGTGACCTCCATTGGCGCAGTGCTGGTAGGCGTGGCGCTGTAGGGCCTTCGCACACCTCAGATTCAGAACTCAAAGTCTCCGAATATCTCGGGAACGGTGAGGTCGAATCCCACCTCGAAGGCCGCTCGAGCCCCGAAAAGGGAGTCCATCGCCGCGCTGGCCATTTCGTAGGCGGCCCGGATCTCCACCAGAGCTGCCGAGCCGACCACTGCTCGGGCTTCGATCAACGCGTCGGCGGCCACTGCTCGGTTCTCAACCAACAGGGCATCGACCGCGTCGCAGGCGGCCTGGGCCCGGCGCCGGAACTCCTTGGCCTCGATGATCACGTCTCGGGCCGCGTCGTAGACGTCTGCCGGGGTCTCGGAGTCGCTGAACGAATAAGCCAGAGCCGATGCTGAATGGACATCGTCGGCCCCGCCGCGGTCACCGGCGGCGGCTTGGATCTCGAAGACAGTCGCGGTAGCCGCGGCCAGATTCGTCCGGGCCTCGGCCAGCGCCCCCCACAGCTCATCGGCGACTTCGGCGTTGTAGGCGGTTCGGGTAACCGCCAGCGTGGTCAGCGCCGAGCGGAACTCTCCGATTGACGTCGCCCTTATGTCGTCGGCCACTGCGGTCTTCAAGTCGGCGGCCAACGCGGTTTGCGCGGCGGCCAGCGAATCCTTGATATAGGCGATTCGGGCGTTGGCCAGCAGGATCAGTGCCTCATCGACCGCTCGATAGGCGGATCGGGCCCCCGCCAGCACCGACAGAGTATTGGCTATTTTTTCGTAGCCGGCTACGTCGGAGTCCGAGTCGATTTCCCTCTCCCGCTCCTCCACCAGGGCAACGAGGGCCCGGGCCAAGTGGCCGGAGAACGCACTGTCGTCGTCTTCGCTCCGATCTTCGGCATCGGCATCTCCAGCTCCCGCTGCGACGATGGCGCTGCTGGGCGTATCGGGCGCGGCGAAAGCGGCCGTGACCTCCGAAAGCGTGCTGCGGGCGGCATCGGCGTAGGCAGCAACCGCCCCCTTAGCCCGCAAAGCTTCGGCCATGGCCATGACTGCGGCCTTGTCGGCATCGTGGGCCGAGGCGTCGGCCTCGTCGTTCCACCCGGAGATGTCGGAGAAGAATCTGGCCCGCTGGGCCGCGTCGGCCGCCTCCCCTATATGGGCACAAGAACTGCGCAGGGCCTCAACCGCTCCGGCGTAGTACCGGGAGTCGGCTACCACGCCCCCGGCCGAGAACTCCATGCCTTCTACCGGCTCAGCCATGGCCTACACGGTAGTTGGAACTGCCAAGAGAGATGGGCAGGAAGGGGCCACCCCATGCTGTGTATCGCATACGCCACCCCAGAGGAATCGAAATAGTACGGTTTGATCCAATCGGAACCAGGGACGGGGAGCGGGAACATGTCAGAAGCCTTGACGCCGGAGGAGATTGCCCGAAAGATCAAGCGGGCCGGAATCGGCAAGGCCCAGTTCGACTTCACCCAGACCTCCATTTTGGGAATCATGGCCGGGGCATTCATCGCCTTAGGCGGTGTGTTCGCCCTCACCATCGCGGTCAGCCCGGAGCTGGGAACCGGGCCGGCCCGCCTGCTCATCGGCGTGGGCTTCTCGCTGGGGCTGTTCTTGGTGGTGGTTACCGGATCGGAGCTGTTCACCGGCAACAACCTGATGGTGGCCAGCTTCTTCAGCCGCCGCATCAGCGGGCCGGAGCTCACTCGCAACTGGGCTTTGGCCTTCGTGGCCAACCTCGTCGGCTCACTGGTGATCGTGTTCTTGCTGTACTTCAGTCGTTGGTGGGCCCAAGCCGACTACGCGTTTTCGGTGCGGACCATCCAGATCGCCAACGACAAGGTCAACCTGTCGTTCGGCACCGCGTTCGTGCGGGGCCTGTTGGCCAACATGCTTGTGTGTCTAGCGGTGTGGATGGCGGTGGCCGGCCGCTCACTGGTGGACAAGATGATCGGGATCCTCCTGCCCATCACCGCCTTCGTAGCCGCCGGCTTCGAGCACAGCATCGCCAATATGTTCTTCCTGCCACTGGGCTGGCTGGTTTCCACCGACGCAGAAGCCCTAGCCGCCGCCAGCCTCACCACCGACCAGATCGACCGCCTCAACTTCCCCTGGGTCGCCCACAACCTGATCGCCGTCACCCTCGGCAACATCATCGGCGGCGCCCTAGTAGGCCTAACCAACTGGACCGTCTACCTGAGACGCCAGTAGCAGTCGCCGTCAGCGGAAGTTGGGAGCGACCACAGAGATGAGCTGGTCAAGTTCGTCGTCTCGTTGGGACAAAGACTCGTAGGTCCAGTCGGGGATGATGAGCTCTTGGGCGCCAGCGTCCGAGAACTGGCCGACTTGATCGGTCACCGCTTCTACTGAACCCATCAGGATCGGGCGTCTGCCAGCACGAGCGATGAACTCCCGCTGCACGGCAGAGTCTTCGCTCAAGCACAGGAACGCCTGGGTAGAACAGCCCACTTCACCGGCGTCACGTCCCACCGCATCGCAGTGTTGGCGGAGAATCTGCCGCTTGCGCCGAAGTGTCTCCGCGTCTGCCCAAGCGTTCCACCAGTCGGCATACAACGCCGCGGTTCGCAGCGTCCGGCGCTCCCCCTTGCCTCCGACCAGCAGCGGAATCCTCCCTTTGACCGGCTTTGGACACCTGGGCGCATCGGCAAACTCAAAATGCGGGGACCGCATGGTCCAACTCTCGTTCTCAAGCAGCCCCCGAATCGCCCGACAGCTATCCTCCAGCCGATCCGACCTTGTCTTCAGATCGCCCAGCTCGAACCCATACGCATGATGCTCGCTTTCCTGCCACCCCGCACCAACCCCGAGGACAAATCGCCCATCGCTGATGTGGTCACAAGTCACCGCCGCCGATGCCAGCACCGCTGGATGCCGATACGTCACCGAGCACACCAACGACCCCAAGGTGATCCGCTCAGTGGCCGCCGCCAACCCCGCCAGCGTGCTCCAAACCTCTAGGACCCCGTCATGGTCTCCACCCGGTTCCTCCACCATGAAGTGATCCGCCACCCACATCCCATCCCACCCAGAAGCTTCGCTCCGCACCGCCAGATCCAAGACCTCCGACCAAGACCGCCCCAGGGATGGCCAAGTGCTAAACCTCATATTGGGTCTTGCCCATCACGCCCAACACACTTGAAACAGCAATCCTAAATCCAAGGGTTCTCCCCAACTCTACTTCTCCACAATTCTCAATTGACCGTAGTTGACAATGGGCGCCAATGGCCCGTTTCTCCGTTTTCCTATCTCCCATCTCTCAAGATATCACCATCTCGGATACACCTGGTAGTTCCAGCTGACCACGTCGTTCTACCTGTCTCAAAGCACACGAACCGAATGAGATGAGTAACAATAAACAGGCAAAAAAGAAAAAGCAACGCTAACCAAAGTAATCCAAAAATACTGTACTTCGAAATACAACAAAACAAACAACCATCACTAACGATCACATATGTCAGGAGTGTGCCGAGCAAATATAAAAATGTATAGGAACCCACAAAAAATCTAAAGGACCTTATTTCAAGATGGTCATTTGCTGGACCATATTGAATTTTAGGATCATTTTCTGCCGGTGAGATTGAACCCAGTGCAAGAATCTTGATTCCGACCATTAGCTGGTTGACCTTACCACGAATTGCGAACCGCTTGGATTCTGTTGCTTTCACAACATTACCTGAGCTAGGACCTGGATTTATCAACCACAAAGCCAATTTTGGCACATATTGCCTACGAACCTTACGGCGATTAACTCTTGCACCTTGCAGTCTCTTAGCAGATACCAGCTCTACTGTATTGTCACCCCTCTCCTTTACGCATGCTCTCCTGGTGTCAACTTTGACCAGTTCAAAAGAGCGAACTGGTTGCGAATCTTCCCCTAGGTCCGCTATTACAACGTCCCTGTTATTTCCAACAAAAAATCTTCGCAAGACTCGATGTCTCAACGAGCGTCTAAAGTGATCCATGTCTTCCGATGGCGACAATTCGATATGGACCCCCACTCCTCCCCTTTTTATCACTTCATACCCAGAAACCGGGTCATGGTCTTCGATAAACTTGTTAGACCGGATAGCAAATGCAGTTTTTCTCGACGAAGGTCTGAGGAAAATGTAGGCAAACATGTACCTCACGAAATAGAATACTATGGCGTGAAGTCTCTTGGATTGGCGAGGCCGAAGTTCTAGTGGCACTCGCCCCAATGTTGCTATTGTTTGACCATCCGCGCTACCAGCGATTCTCAACAACGAACTGCGAAACAAGATTTGTCGTTGGCCACTGTCACTTGTATAGGGTTCCCCAATAAGCCACTTCAATAGTGCCAACACTATTGGCAGAGCAATTGCAATTATCTGAAATATCTCCCCCCACCCTATGGTAAAGGCAGATTCAGCGGATTGGGTCGAATCCCCATTGTTCTGGATGTAGATATACATAATTCCTCACCTAGAAGGAATTGTCCCGCGCGACCCAAAATTTACTCCCACTGCATTCATAGGTCAATTGACGTATTCTCACCATGTCCTACTCGAACTCCGAGGACTTTGCGCCGAGGTTGGTGGCGTTTTCGGAGACGGTGCGTTGGGTGGTGTCTTCGAAGCCTTCGGAGTTGGTGGCTCGGACTTCTAGGACTAGTTCGACGTTGGGGCCTAGGTGGGAGCTGATGTGCTCGGCAATCTCGCCTAGCTCTTTGATGCAGCGCACGGGGTCTAGGTCGAACTGGGCGTAGAACTGGGTTGGGCTAGTGCTCGCCGCTGAGCCAGGAGTCCCGGACGGAGTGCCGGGAGACTGAGTGTCGGCAGATGGTCCTGGGCTCTCCTCCTCCGAGGACTCCGGTTCTGATGGTGCGGGCAGCCGGTCAGGGTGTACGAGGAGGCCGCTGGGGGTTGGGTTTACATGCTGAAGGGTTTGGACACCAACCCATGTTGAATCGTCGTGGTCTTCGGCGTAGGCGAAGGTCTCTTGGGCCCAATCTGTTGTGGCGGTGCCCGTGCTGATGGCCGAGTAGAGCACGTGAGGTGATGAGAGCCTTGGCATGTGGGGGTAACGGGCGTAGGTTTCCCACAGTTTTCCCACCGCTACATCGCCCCGCTCTGACCACAGATCACGGCGGTCAACATCCATCCGCACTCGGACCCCGCTGTACGTCGCGATCATCTTCTCCTCGGTTGCCAGTTTCTTGGAGACCCGAGCACCAATATCGCCGCTCGCTGCTGCTCTGGTCGTCTGCCACTCGACAGTGGAGGTGCCAGCTTCTTGTTTGGGGGTGAGCACCTGGGTAAACGTTTCGGATATGAGGCTGTCTACCTGCTGTGAGACTTCCTTCACCTTGCTTTCTGCCTGACTCTTCTGGTGTGGAGTCAGGTTGAGGGCTTCGTGCTCGTGGGCAATGGACTTCCAGGCCAAGTATGACCGGGCCGCGTCACGCAACTCACTCAGCCGGTTGGCGGTTGCCGCCACAAATACCAACAAGTTGCGATTCAATCGAGGACCGCCATGGCGCTGATCCAAGATGCCTTGAGCAAGCTCCACCGCCGGGGAGTTCTCATCGTTGGATGAATGCGTGGCGTCGGGAGCGAGCACCACCAGCCGCACACCGTCATCGTCATCAGGCACATCACCCGGCCCTTCGGCGAATACTTGGATCGCGGCAAAATCACCGCGCTCCCGCTGGTTCTTCAGCCGAGACGCCACCTCATCGTCGGCATGAAGGTCGGTGTAGTTCGAGGCCGCCCGATCAGCGGCCATCCGGGTGACGTTGGGCTGAAGCGAATACCAGTACTGCGCCCCGTCCACATAAAGGTGGGTGGCCTCCCCCGACAGTCGTCGGAGGGCGTCGGCAAACTGACCGACCGGCTCGCCCGGCTGCACACAACCCAGCACCACCGATTTCAGATCCACTCCTCGCTTGCCGTCGGGCCGGGGCGCCGAGCCCATGTACACGGTTCGGGCCGCCCGCCTAGTGGCAGAGAACCGGCCGAAATGGGTGTATTCGTTGTCGATGCGAAGCGGCAAGGCGTTGGCCCCGTCCACATCCGATTTGATGACCGGATCCCAGGCCTCCTCCAGGTACTTCTTCATCTCGCTCACCAGCGCGCCCGAGTCCATCGGCAGGTTGCCGGGCATGATCAGAAGCGACTGGTCGCCTCTCTGCCAGAGCTGGGAGATGGCCAGCGCCATGAGCCGCAGTGCGCCACGGGTGCGCTGGAACTTGTCGAGGGCCGACCAGTCGTCGAACAGCCGGTCGAATAGCTCGGGATGGATCGGGTACGACAGCTCCATTCGCCTGCGATAGTCGGCCTCGCCAACGCCCGACGGGAACTCCTTTCCCTGTTCCCGATACATCTCGCTGAAGGCCCGGATGACCCCGTCGCGCACCCTCGCCTTGTCGGGCGGAATCGGGTCGAACAGCCGCCGCCGGACAATCTCAAACGACTCATCGGGCGACGCCGGCTGCCACTGGGCGGCGGTGCGGGTGACCACGTTCTTCAGCTTCTCCAACGCCGTGCGCCCCTTGTCGCCGCCCACCTCTATGTCCGAGGCGGGAATCGACACCAGAACCACCACGTTCGGCACCGCCGCGGCCGCCTCGGTGAGGGCCTGGGCGAAGGTGAACTGGGTGTCGAAGTCGCCGCCCACCGAACGGCTCCCCTCGCCGCCGTCGCGCAGTTGGCGGGCGTAGGCCACCCACTCGTCGATCAGCACCACCGCCGGCCCGCACTGCTGGAACAGCGTCCGAAGCGCAGCGCCCGGATTGGTGCCGGCCTCGTCGTCGGCCCGAACCAGCTCATAGGCACTGCGGCCCCCGAGCTGATAGGCCATACGCCCCCACAGGGTGTGCAGCAGCACGCCGTCTTCGGCCGGCTCCGGCGCCGAGGGGGAGATCATCTGCCCCACCAGCACGGCCCGAGACACGCTGCCGGGAAGCGACAGACCTTCTTCAGCGAGTATCTCGCCGACTCCGGACAAGTCCTTGGCGGCTGCGTCTGACGCCAGGTGGTACAGCGCGATCAGGCTGTGGGTCTTGCCGCCGCCGAAGTTGGTCTGCAACTCGATCACCGGGTCGCCGCCGCCCCCCGACAGCCGCCTTACGGCACCCACGAGCAAATCCCGCAATCCTTGGGTTAGGTAGGTGCGGGCGAAGAACTCTCTCGGAACTTGGTACTCCGGCTCGGCGTTGCCGCTCAGCACCTCGAAAAGGTTGGCGGCGAACTCCACCTGCTCAAAGCTCCCCTGAGCTACATCTGCGTGCGGCGTGATGATGTCGCGCCACGGCGTCAGACCCGCCTGGGGCTGGCCCTCGGTGGGCTTCGCCGCAGTCTTGCGCCGCTCTGCACGCGACTCCTCTTCCATCATCTGGCGCATCAGGTCGCGGCGCAGGCCGCGAATCTGCTGGCGCTCATCGAGATTGCCGAACGCCTCCAGCAGCCGCTCCATGGAATCGAGCGCCCGCACCGTGTCGTCGGTGGACAGCGCCTGCTGATGAGCCCAGCTATTGCGGGCATCGGCCACCTCGAACACCAGCGCCCGCACCGCCGGCGGGAACCCATGGCCGAACACCTCCTGCCAGGTGGCCTTCATCCCCTTGAACAAAAAGGCCGCATCGTCAACAGAAGGACTGCGCTCCGGCGTGTGAAGCCGCCCGTTCACCGCATCGAGCCACACGTCCCCATAGAACCCCCGCCAAGTGTCCTCGCACTTCGGCCGAAGCCCGTCGCGCAGCAGATCAAGCGCCTTGGAGATGCGCTCGGTGTTGGCCATCACCATCGGCACCGCTCCCCGTCAGGCATGCTCACGCCACCACAATGCCACGCAGCAGCGACATATCCTCTGCCCGACCCCCGATCACCAACACAGAAAAAGAAGAACAGCATATTTCGTTGCTTTTCCATCCACCATCCGATAGACAAGGAACAATGTTGGATCGCACCAAGTCCGTCACCCCCAACGAGACCGACACCGACCCCGACGACGACTGGGTCGAAGAGTGGACCAACTACGTGCCCGACCCCATCGTCATCTCAGAAGAGCGCCGCCAGGAGTGCCGCGAGGCATTTGACCGCTTCCTTGCTGAACAGTTTGAGGAATATGGAGAACCCTCCCCCGAGGAGATGGCCCAATCCCTGGCCTTTTGGCGCTCCGTCGACGAACACCTGAAGAATAAGAACAAACGTTGAGCACCCTCGTTTTGGACTCCGGGGCAGTCACCGCGTTGGCGCGCCGAGGCGGGCGATTGGCAACAGGGGCTCCCCTAACCGACATCCACGACTCTTTACCGGCAATCGTGCCGTCCGTCGTTCTCGTGGAATGCTTGTCGGGTCGCCAGCATACTGACGCGGTGGTCAACCACTTTCTGAAGGCATGCGTGGTGGTTGACGGACCTCACGAGAAGCTGGCACGCCGGGCGAGTGTACTACGAGGTAAGGCTGGTCGAGGCTCAGCCGTGGATGCGGTGGTGATCGCCATGGCAGAGCCAGGAGGGATCGTCTTCACCTACGACATCAAGGATCTGACGGCACTGGCAACCCACGCCCACGACGTCAGTGTCGTTGGCATGCCATAGCTAACCGCCAGCCAGGATCTCACTAGCCGGCGACGGCGCACGTCGAAATACGGCCACAAACCCCGCGCAATGATCCAGAACCGTCAGAGCATCGCTTCCTGGACGGGAGCCGCAGCTTCCGCGGCCGTCGCATCGGCCCCGGATCGAATGCTGGGCCAAGCAGTGATGAGCCCGTTATAGGCTCCGGCCTCTGCCGCCCACCCCTTGTCGTTGGCCTTCTGATACAGCAGGTAGGCCAGTTGACGGGCCCGCTCACCGTAGCCGCCCAGAGTGTGCAGCAGCTCAGCCGCCTCCGACTCCGACCGCTCCAAAGCGGCGATCAGATGCTGCACCGACTCCCACACCGTGCGACGAAGATCATCCACAGGCGAATAGACCAGTGGAAGCTCCGAGCGCTCATAGAGCCGGAACTTCCCTGCCCGAGCTTCGCCAATACCCGACTCCTCAATCCCCGCCAGTGACGTGTTCTTGGCATTAGCCACGCTGTCGGCATCCCCAGCGGGACCGGCGTTGAAGCCGAACTCAGAGAACCAAGTGAGCGCGAACCGGGTATCGGAGTCCAGCTCAGCCTCTTCCCCATCGAGCACCTCCCCCAGCACATCGTTGATGATCGCCAACGCCGCCGACACCGGCATCGACGACCCATCCGCCTCCACCACCTTGGCGTACCGAGAGAACACCTTAATCCCCGGCCCGATGGTCGACTGAGCCATGTCCACAGGGGCGATGTTGCCCGACTGGAGGATTCGAACCGCCTCCGGCAATTCCGCTCGAAGCGCTGCGATGAACTCGCCGCGGGTGGCAAGCGTTGCCAAAACTGAGCGTGGGCGACAGGCGAGCACGATGGACGACGCGAGCGCATTCGCGCCAATCGAAACCATACGGCCAGGTTTCTCCGTCCGCATTGGCCAAGTGGCGTTTACCTGCAACCCCGAGTCCAATACAGCTTGAAGAAAAGTATCCCACCCAGTTACGCGAACTTCTCCCTCTTTGGTCTCGGTTGCCTTATACGCATAATAAATTGTGGCAGGCATTTCAGCCACTTGGCATTGTGCAGCTAAAGCCATAAACTCTCGCATTCCCAACTCAAAGCGAGCTTCTGCCTCCTCCTTGGACCCAGTAAGATAGCGATTGGCGATCAACTCTTCAGCCTTTGGAGTAAGAATTGTGGAACACTCGTCGGGCCATACTTCTGATAAGCTTTTTCTCAACCAAACATAAAAATAGTCAGACAAGTCAGAATAGAAAATATTATCATAATACGGTGGATCGGTTGACAAAGCCACAGAACAATCTAATTTCATCCATGCACGAGCATCCAACTGAGCAACATACCCCTCTTCAGCGACAGGCAACGCTTCGATGGCTTTTCTCAGACTCCGCAGTTGAGATACAAAACTGCCTACCCTTCTCCCCAAAATATTGCATTCAGCAAAGTCCCAAGTCATTGGTATTGCTTGGCGAGCAAAAACATTTCGAATTTTGATGTTCTTCGAATCCCATGAACTAATAGTTGAGTTGAAATCGGCAGACTTATTTATTACAAAAGCCAAGTAAGTGACAACCGCATCTGCATAAGCAACTGCGCCTGATCCGCCTTCTCGAAACCTCACTCTATCATCATGCATACTGGCGGAAATAGCATCTTCAGCTACTTGCTTCCAAACCTCGTCTAGCAAACTCGAAAATGTCGTCAAAGCCACCAACTGACGGGTTGTAAATAGCTCTTCCAATCTGCCCATTCCATAACCAGGTGTCTGAAAATTTCTGTGCTTTACAGGAATAGTGCCGAAGGAAATATCAAGCTGGCCATCTGAAGAGTCCAATTCAATCCACTGGGGCGGACAGTATACTCTACCGTTTTTACCTTCCGAGACAATTGCAAGCAGTTGCGTCCCTAGCCTTTTTGCCATGCCTTCATGCCGAATATACTTCAGCGGCATTGAGGATCCTGTAGCTATACAGATACCGCCACCTCTGCCTACAGTTCGCTCTTGCTTTGGTTCTCCACCCTCGCGTATCTCGTAGCTAATCGTCTTCGTGTCCCGGTCAATTATCGGCTCGATCCAGACCTTGGGCTTGCCCGGTCGGTTGGCCAGTGTCCACGATGCCACCAGCGGTACATGCCCCGACCAGCTTGGATCTGGCGACTCCACCGTCCGTGCCCATATCCAGGCAATCGGCGTCAGCTTCTCCCCGTTCGGACCCGTCGCATCCGGGTACAGGTGTCCAATTCGCCGCTCAGCCTCGTCGCGCATCCACTGCCCATACGCCTCCACATCCGCAGCCAACCCCTGCGCCCGCTCCCAGGTCGTGAGAGTCTTGTCGATATCCGGGTGCACCGGGGGCATCCCGGCAAAGCGAGGTGGGATCTCAATCATCGCCTTGTTGATCAGCACCGCCACCGGATTCAAGTCGCCCGCCAACGCCCTCAAACCCAGCCGCTGTGCCTCTAGCGGAATGGCCCCACCCCCGGCAAATGGATCGAGGATCGGCGGCGCTCCCTCCGGAAAACTGCGGTCAATCTCCGCCCGCGCCTCAGCTAACACTTCCGGGTTGTTGGAGTTCTCCCACTTCACCAGCCGTTCCAAGATGCCGAACAGCCGCGTTCGCTCCGCCTCCTGCTCTTCTGCCGTCAGCGATTTATCCCCTGACGGATCATCCACCAACGACGCCCAAATCACCGCCCTTGCCGCCGCCAACGGCCGCCGCGCCCACCAACGATGAATCGATTGGGGGTGATTCCCAATGCCCTTATCACCAGCAGCCTCCGCATTAATCGCCGCCAACGGCAGCGCGACCTCAATCAGCTTCGGCCTGTATCCCCCATCGTTCACAGCCCGCCACCGTACCCCGCTCCCCCCACCCCCAACCCACGGAAGCCACGAGTTGCCTCAACTACTTCGCGCAGCACAGCCATCATTGGTCGGAGTGTCGTCCAGACAACGCGGCATGTCGGCGACGGCGTCAAACTCGGTAAATCGAAGGGACCAGTCATGGCGACCCTGGGAAATTTGTCACTGATGCCTGCTAGAACATGGCATTCAGGACCGCCCTTCTCGCCGCAGCTTCAAGGCGCCTCCAGCGTCTCTATCGCTGGTCGGAGTCTCTCGTTCGGATCTGGATTGGGCCTTAGGGAGTAAAATTCCATATGAGTGCGCTACATGTACATGGCATGACCACATTCGACACGGTGGCCCGTGCCCAAACAGCGACGATTTCCGATGCAGGCATCGAACTGGCTCCCCATGGGCGCGCCACCATTGACAATCGGGGGGATCGCAAGGTGGAACGAGTTGAGCAAGCAACCGCGCCTAAAGCGGTCATCGGGCGAGTGGATGAGATCCTCAAGGCGCATTGGCAGCAGTACAGCCCCGATGGATTGGCTGTTGAGAATCCCGTCGCAGCGGACAGGCATGTCCGCCGGGTACTTGGACGGCTCGACATCGTCGAAGACACCTTGGGGAAGTCTGACCACGGGGAGCCCAATCCCGCCGTTCCTGTGAACGTCGGTAATCGGCTTCGTGCGAACCTGGCGCGTCACGGGCAGTCGGTGTGCCGGGAGAAGGCACCGCAATGCGGGAGTTGCCCGCTCATCTCATTCTGCAAGACGGGGCGTTCCACAGTTGCCGAGACGGCTGGCAGCGCAGCGGTTGTGGATCTCTTCGGCGGTGCAGGTGCGATGGGGTTGGGATTCGAGGAGGCTGGCTTCCACATCGCAGTCGCAGTCGAGATTGAGCGGCATGCCGCGCAAACCTACCGACTTAATCATCCGGGCGTTCCTGTTCTTGAGGCTTCGGTCGAGAACGTCAGTGCGAAGTCCCTACGAGAATGGCTGCCAGGCTTGGACACACCCATGGCTGTCATTGCCGGCCCTCCCTGCCAGGGATACTCCGCTGCTGGCGCTCGAACCATCGGAGACCGACGCAATCTCCTGTTTCGGCACGTAAGCAGGCTGGCGCGGGAATTTGGAGCGCGGACCGTCCTCATTGAGAATGTCCCCGGAGTCCGTCGCGTGAACGGAGTCACTTACACGGAACGGATTACGGCCTCCCTTCGCAGAGCGGGGTACTCCACCTGGAAACAGCCGGCAACCCTGCGCGCGTCCGATTTCGGAGTGCCGCAAAATCGTCAGCGCCTCTTTTTCGTTGGCGTGAGTCCAGGTGTTGCTCTGCCGGAAGTGCCCCTGCCAACTCACGTGCCGCCCGGTGATGCCAGCTCTGATCGCTCTCTGCCGCAGACGGTGTCGTTGGTTGAGCGGTTAAAGGATCTCCCCAGTCTCGGTTCCGGCGAGGGAGCAGAGCGACTCCAATTGTCTGACGGGTGCGTTGTGCTGAATTCGACTGCGATGCAGCATTCACCGGAAGTTGTGTCGAAGATCAAGGCGATTCCACAAGGGGGTGGCCCGATCTCGTATCGGCGGCTTGACAGCGATGTCGCGCGGACGCTCGTCGCAGGCCACCGTGCCCTCCCGGTGCATCCCTCTGAGGACAGGGCGATCACTGTGCGGGAGGCGGCGCGGATACAGGGTTTCCCCGACTCGTACTTCTTCTGCGGGCCACGCGCTAGCCAGCCGCTTCAGGTGGCCAATGCGGTCCCACCCCCGCTCGCGCGGGCGGTAGCCAAAGAGATGAGGGCTTCACTTGAAGCCGCTGGACACAAGGGGTGCTGGAGGGAGTGGTGAGTTCGGCAACAGGCTCGGAACGAGCGACGGACGCTGAGCTGGCTGCTGAGATTGAGGGCAGTTCTGACGAATCCCCGGTTAGCACCATCCTCCGGACCGACGAGCGGGTCCTCGCACGAGTCACCGACGGCATCTATAGGCAACCGGGCTCGGCAATACGAGAACTGATATCCAATTCCTACGATGCTGATGCGCGACAAGTGGTCATCAAGACTGATCGGCCTCGGTTTCAGACGATAACCGTCGAGGACGACGGCATTGGCATGACGCCTGCCGCTCTTGCTCATCTCCTTCATCACATTGGGGGCAGCGCGAAGCGGTCACACGAGGGTGTTGAACTCGGGATCTCAGATGTCGCGGACCCCACGTGCAGCCCGTCAGGGCGGCGACTTATCGGCAAGATCGGGATCGGCCTCTTTTCTGTCGCCCAGCTAACCCACCGCTTCCAGATCATCACGAAGACTGCCAGCGATCCTTGGCGAACGGTCGCATCAGTCGTGCTCCGTCAATATTCCGATGAGGGTGCCCCGCAAGAAGACGAGCATGGAGAGTACGAGGCAGGAAAAGTGACGATCTGGCGCGAGCCGGCAGCTGACGTCGAGTCGCACGGCACGACGATCATTTTGACTAATATTCGGCATCAGACCCGCGACACGCTCCAGAGCCGTGACCTTTGGGCGGCTATCGATTCCGACCGTGCCCTAGCTCCTGAAGAGTCGCGGGATCTCGAGCCGCCCGCATTCCACATTGGACGGGTGCAACCGGACGACGCCGATGCCCTCCAAGGTGATGATGGTTCCTACGACAGCCTTCCGTGGTCTCGCGATGATCGACCAGACGACGCCTTCGGGATGCTGGTCAAAGCAGTGTGGGAGCAGGTTGACCAAGGAATCCCCAATCCCCAACTGGAACACATCTTTGACTACTACCTACGCATGGTGTGGCAACTAAGCCTGGCCATTCCCGCGCCGTACGTCTTCGGCAACCCATTCGACCTTCCGCTACGGGACCAGCTTTCACTCTTCGAATTGCCGAAAGCAGTCAAAGAAGCACTGGTCGAGTTCACGCTTACTGGCCAAGAGACGGTGGTCACGGCAAAGTCCATCGGCTCTTCAGCCGAGATCGGTAATGACTTTCGCGTTCTTGTTGACGATCTCCAGCTCGCTCGTCCCCTGATGTTCACCGGCCTCCCAGAGACGAGCCACGCTGTCAAGAAACCGATTCTCACCGTTGGGAAAGTGCGGGAAGACTTCGAAGGGGTGCCAGCGGAGTTCAGCGGCGGCCCGCTTGAGTTTGAGGCTTACCTCATATGGGCACCAAAGATCGCGCCCACAGAGCATCAAGGGGTTCTGGTTCGGGTTCACGGATCGAGCGGGACGCTATTCGACCCGACGTTTATGCGATACCAGATATCCGAACAGACACGGCTGAGACAGATCACATGTGAGATTTTCGTCTCGGAAGGCTTTGAAGCTGCCCTGAACATCGACCGTGAGTCGTTCAACTACGCGCATCCACATGTGGTTTACATCACGAAATGGCTTCACACAGCGCTTCGGCGCGTCGCGAGCACACAAAAGCGAATTGCGGCTGACATCCGTCATGGTGTCCGGGAGGCCGCCGCGGCAGGGCAAGAGGAGGCACTAAGAAACGTGGCCGTTCGCGCGTGGCGAGACGAGTCTGACGACCCGGGGGCGGAACCGCCGCCTGTCGAATTCGACGACGCTGAAGACCAGCTGATCCTTACTCAACCAGGGGCATACCGGTTTAGGCGCCGACCGGTCCTAGGTGAAGGCGAAGGGCGGAGAACGCGCCATGATGATTCAACCGAGCGGAAAATACGAGCGATTGTCCAGCTTCTCGCTGCATATGGAGTCCTCGAAAGCCTGACCGACCAGCAGCAAGAACGACTCCTGGCCGGTATTCGCGAGATCATCGAGGCTTCCGCGTAATGAGTGACCCGTCGGGAGATCAGGACGATCTCGCCTCAGGAATCTTTCCCGAAGGCGGATACACGCCTACGAATCCGGAGCCCAAAGAGTTCAAGCCGTGGCACAAGCCGCGAAAGCAGTTCGTCCGCCGCAAGCAGTTGTCAAAGTTGCTTCGACGCCTCTACCGCCAACGAGAACCGTCGGATCCGCTTCGTTACCTGGGCTTGCCGGGAACAGATCTGATCGACCTGCGATACCTGCACGAAGAGCTGTGCCATGCAGACAATCGGCCTCTGCGTTTCCTGGGTTTCAACACAGAGGCCCAGCCAGGCAACCCAGCTCACATGGAACTGAGTGTCTCGCTTGATGAGGTACGTCGGCTACCGGATGTCGATCCGCTATCCGAAGTGTTACACGATGACTTTCGCCAGATCGGTAACGAGGAATCGGTTGCGTGGTCGCGAGTCAAGGGCCTCGGCCCATTCGACGTGATCAACATCGACCTCTGCGACGGGCTTGCGTCCGACCCGCCGCAAAACGAAGCATCGATATATCTGGCGCTATCACGCCTGATGGCCCTTCAAGCTCGAAACCACACCCCATGGCTCCTGTTCATCTCAACGCGGATAGGACGGGGGGAGTTCGACGCAGATGCTGAAGAGACCCTTATTGATTGGTTCCGCAAGAACGTATCCGAATGCGAAGGATTCGCTGAAGCATGCAGTCAGATCCTGCAATTGGATGCGACTTCCATTGATCCCGCTACTTGCAGCCAGGCTGAACTCCTTCACCTCATGACCGTTGCTATCGGGAAGTGGCTGTCGGCGATGATGCAAGCGCAGGCTGCGAGCGGCCTTGAGCTCGCCAGCGTACAAGGGTACCGAGTCGATCCGAATTCCCTCTGCGAAGATCTGGTCTCGCTTGCTCTACGCTTCGAGCCAGTCATCGAAGCATCACCGGACCCGCTCTCACCGACCGTCCCCACCTCAGTAGACGAGTGCGCAATTGCTAAGTCCATTCTGAAGCGATCGGCAAAGCGCAAGAACGTTGATGAGATCCTGAATAACGACCAGGAGTTGCACCAGGAACTAATCGAGGAGACTCGAGAATTGCTAACCAAGGCTCGATACGACGTGGCTGACTACCCATCCTGGCTTGACCAGTGACCGGCCCGAAGCCCCGATGGATGCTTGCCCAACGCATAGGGCATCAAGCATCAAGCAGCCTCACACCTCCAGCGTCAGTTGCCCGACACCGCCGAACATTCTTACCGGATCACGTCAACAACCCATCAGCATGCCCAAGACCTCTTTGCGATGTTGAAGGCTCCGCCTCAGCGCTTCCCTAAATTCGAGGATGTGGTGGGATTGCTCAATACGCACGAAGATGACGGCGAGTCGCTGGTGGAGACAACCAAGAGCACTGATCGCGCATGGACAACACTCTTGAGAGGAATCCCAAGCCCTGCTCTCAAATAGAAGTGCTTTTCTCCAGCGATTCGTAGGTCTCCACAGTGGTCGTAGAATCGCGCCGAGCTTTGATTACTGTCGCTTGATTCGGGGAGTCGTTCGCTGGAGCAACGATCCATATTTCATCGTACGCTCCGTGATTCACTGACTGGAATGGAACCAACAAATCCTGATGAGAAATATCGCTGTTATTGAACGAGTCGTCAACCTGCCACACATAAAATGGATCCAGACACATTACAACTAACCATTTTGGCCCATCGAAAGAGCGCGCCTGTCGCTTTGACGATTTGGCATCCACTTCCTTCTGGACAAATGCTACTACGTCTTCCATTTGGCTCAAAAGACCACCACGCGTGACTAATAGTCTAGATCTGAGCAAGCCTGGCTGATCCTGGGTGTAGTAAGAGTATCTTTCTGGCAAAGCGGACACTTCAAGTCTGACCTTGACAGGATGACGTGACTTTCCGAACATCCAATTCGACTGGGAAGGGAAGCATTCGTCTCGAATACTGTCCGAATATATCCGTGCCTCACTCTCCCATCCTCGCCGTAAGTCTTCCTCGTATTTCGCAATACGTGCAATGCTAGCCATTTGATTTCCACCTCCATAGGTACTCTCCAGAATAGCTGCGCATTCCTCGGCTCGTATCTGAGCATTACGTATCGCCATCAGCATCTCTTCCCTGTCAACAATCGCTGGGATTACAAGACGGCTGGACATAGCTGTGTAGTTAAGTGTAATTTCCAACACCCATAAGGCTTCCAGCTGTCTTGAACTATAGAAATAGGGTTGCTTAATGAACTCAAAGAGTTTATGTAAGGCCCGTGTAGCCTCAGCCATCACTACAGTTCCGTCGTCTAAAGTGACTGCCGAATCTATGCCAGGCTGGCCCTTCGAGTCGTGCCTTTCAACGAATTTTGCGCGCTCATCCTGACCAACGACCGCGCGAGCGATTGCTTCATGACCATCCTTCGACCGCCAATCATCGAAAGTGAAACCTTGTGCTGTATTCTGTGAAGTAGGCAAGAGCACTCCACCTCTCTGTTGACGATGTGCTTGGTCAGCATCTGCGCCACTCGTATATCCCGCCAGGATGATCGCACCACTCGCTTGAAACGAGTCTCGGTCTCCCGTTCCCTGTGTCATTTTGAGTTGGTCTCAGGTCGTTCAACGGCTTCGAGGAATCGGTGCATGCCGGATGAGGGATTGTTGTTGGGGAAACTGGTTCCGTTGTCCCTGTGGCGACCTTCCAAAGAGCGTGCGCGGCGAGCGGCTTCGGCTCGAAGGAGCATGCAGGACGCGCCGTTCAGGCCCTTGTCGTAACCGTCATCGTGTCTTCTGAGCAGCCTTTTGGCAGCGTTGGTGTCGAGCCAGGCGTTTTGGTCCTGGAAGTGCAGCAGCAGCCATAGCTCAAAGCACGGGTTCGACACAGCGACCTTCACATTGCTTCTTTTGGCAAGCGCGATGGCCTCCTTGAGGTTGGGGTGGTTCTTGGGCCACTCGACGTCGAAGAGGCACCAGACCTCGTCGATCTCGCTCTGGTCCTGGCCATAGCGGGCGCGGGCGTCGGCTGCTGCTTTGACCAATGTCAGGGGCGCGGAGCCGAGGGTGTCCTCGTGGATGCGGATGTCGACTGAGGCAAGGTCGCGTACTGCAGGCTCGCGCTTCAGTGCCTTCAGGTAGTCGGGCTCAGTCCTCCGGCCCTCGCAGAACACGAGAAAGGTTCGTTTCGGAGCGCGGCTGGCAACCCGGCGGCGAAGTGGCGCTTGGGCGCGTGACCTGCGGGTTGGTGACTTGGCCATTAGTGGTCGGGAGGTCAGAATCCGAGGGCGCGGCTGACGTCGGTTTGGTCATTCTCGGGTATGGCACCGAAGCGACCCTGGAGGTAAGCCCGCTCAAGGTTCAAGGATCTCCTTACGAGGTCACCGCCGAATTCGGCCAGAGCCGTAAGCCGGGTCGCCCCGTCGGAACCCTTCTCGGTGAGCCACACCTCATCGCGATTGAGCGTGTTGAGCAGTGATGTGTCGTGGGTTGCCAATATGAGCTGGGCTCCGTGGGGGTTGGTTTGCGGGTCTTGGAACAGTTCGAAGAGTCGGGCCGACAACCGGGGGTGCAGGCTCGCATCGGCCTCATCGAACAGGAGCACCTGGCCGTGCTTGAGCGCATCAAGCGCCGGCCCCAGCAGGTTGAACAGCATCTGGGTTCCTGCGGATTCCTCTCTGGGCCAGAACGAGACGGGCCTGCCTCCATCGTGATGCACGAAAAGCAGTTCTTCATGCAGGGCGCCGGTGGCTTGATCTTCCAACTCGATGATGTCGAAGTCCTTGATTCCAGGATCGGCCAGGCGCAGCAACTCCATGGCCGCATCGCCACGCGTGACATCTCCGACGACTCGCTCCTCGCGAGTGCCAGCGTCTTCAAACATTGAATACGTATTCGAAGATCTGGCAAGAAACACCAACGGCGAAGAGCGCCCCCTTCGTTTGAACCCGTGGGAATTGATCTCGGCTATTCGAGAGATCGAGCGGCCCACTGCCTTGATTGCTGGGTCGCCGGCTCTGGTAGCAGCCGAGAGGACCAGCGTGGTCGGCGTGAGCAGTTCCTTGGTCCCGCTGGTGCGACCAAGCCCGCGGCGGAAGTGGACCCCATCGCCTTCCCGCTCGAAGAGAATCCGTCGTCTCCGCTCGGGGTAGCTGCACAAACTCTCGTACAGCACGGCAGAGTCGTCCACTTCAAGCTGGTACCCATGACGGACGCCATCCAACACGAAATCCAGGTCGAACGTCGAAGCTCGATCTGGCCCACTCCCAAAGCGGTGGGGGTCTCGGCCAATGGAGTCGCCTCTTCCCCAGAGAGAGGTGGCTACGGCATACGACAACCAATAGAGGGCATCCAGCACGTTGGACTTGCCTGAGGCATTGGGGCCATAGATTCCAGCAGTGGTCAGGACACGCTCTGACAGGCGGTCGAAGCCCCGGGTGGCGATGCGGTCGTCGTCCACGGCGATCAACGACAACTCCACAGGATCGAGGATCGAGCGGTGATTGGAAACCTCGAATCGAAGCAGCATGGCGAATCCTCCTGGTGGGAGAATAGTATGTTGATAGCTGATTTCGTCAATTAGTTACGAAAATAGATCTATATTTGCACCTTTTGTATTCGGTCATATCCACAGATCTCACGAGCACATCCGGTCCGACCATGGATGCTTCGTAGGTGATAGCGAGCACTTCGTCGAGTCCGGGCCCAGTTGGCGTCAGCATTCAGCCAACTTGTTCAGCAGCCTCTGGTGGCGCTTGAGATTCTGCTTCAGCCGCTTCTGGAACTCGGGATCGCGGCGGCGCGCCTCGATGCGTTCGGAGAGGGTGGAGGGGGATGTCGTCGACCCTGGCAGGGAGGGCGCGGGGCACTGCGGATGGCTCCTGTCCGGGTGCTCACTGGCTGGATTACCCATCGGCTTACAAGATGATAGAGATGTAGCCGCCGCCGAAGTGCTCGTCCAGATAGTCCTCGGCAGCCTTCTCGGCCTCAGCCCAAGTCGAGTGTGTGGAGTCGGGGTAGTGGGCACCGGGGGCCTTGACCTCCCAAAGGTCATCCCGCCTTCTCACCACCAAGCGTTTCTCTGGCATATCGACTCTCTTCGATATTCAGGACGATTTCCCGCTGCCCAAGAATACGCTGCCTTGATACACGTCGGGGCATGCATTTTCGGCGTGGGTGGCCACTGGTGGTACTCCCTCACCGCTGAGGACTTCCGATCATGCCAACTTCCTGAAACGGTCGGCGAGCGCCAAAGGCCAGCAGGCTGGTAGCCAGCTGATTGGCGAACTCACTCTCGAATTGTGCTGGCATCGCTGCCGTTGCATCCGGTATGGTGTTTACACCCACCCGGTGCTCACTTAGGGAGTCGATGCTCACCTAAGGAGTGCCGGGTCTTTCTTTTTGCGCACCCCCCTATTTGCTGGTCAGCAGGGGTCTTGGGCGTCTTGGAGGAAGGTGGCGACGTTGAGGGTGAGGCCGGTTTGGGCGAAGTGGGGGGTGTAGTCGGAAAAGGGGTTGAGGAGGTAGCAGACGGTGGGGAGTTCGGCAGGGTCGTCGGGGACGGAGACGATAGCTAGGCGCCAGTGCTCGGGGAGGGATTTGGCTTTGCTGATCTGTTGGGCGCTGATGTGGATTTCGGTGGTGCGGGGGAGGTGGCCTTTGACTTCGATGAAGTAGTGGGTGCCGGTATCGGGGTCTATGGAGAGCACGTCGTAGCCGGGGTTGCTGTGGGCTTGGGGCTCGGGGTTGCGGCCGAGGGCTCGTTCGGCTTCGAGGACGGCGGCGACGGCTCGGCGGTCGGTTTCCATCTTGTCGGCGGTGTCTTCGGGGTCTGGGGGTATGCCTCGGAGCTGGTCGATGAGTCCTTGAGGGACGACGATGGCCGCGCCGACGATGGTGGGCGGGCTGTTGTGGAGGTCACTCTCCCGATCTAGGTCTAATCGGCGACGGGTAAGGCGAGTGGCTAGCTCGTCGGCTCGAGCTCGGGCACGGCCTGAATTGAGGCGGGGCTTTTGGCCGGCGAGCTCTTGTTTCTTCAACTCCTCGGCTCGCTGGTCCCAGTAGCGGATTTCGGCTTCGAGGCGTTCTCGCACTGCCTCCTTGACCTTTGCAACTCGAGCTTCGGTGACACGAGCGATCTCCTCGAAGTGGGGCTGGGAGAGGTGTTCTATGGCCCAGCTCTTGGCGGTCTCTTCAGCGGTGTAGTCGGCCCAGTCAAAGTCGAGTTGGCCTTCCAGCAGTGCTTGATCTTCTTCGGCCAGCGGGGCGTAGCCGATGTAGGGCTCATTGCCAGCGCTCTTGGCGTTGCCTTGTCGGTCGATCTCCACGTACTGGAATCGTCGCGATACCACTTGGCGGTGGCCGTGGACCTGCCGCCCGTCGGTAACGGAATGGTCGAGATAGACCAGAAGGCGAGGGTCGGTTGAGTGGTCCTGGGGGTCAACCAGAATCGCTCCCCGCGACAGCGTGCGTTCATGATCGACGAGGACCCTGTTGATGACCGCGGCAAGTAGCGGCGTGCCCGGTGAGATGAGCTCGGCTCGGTCGCCTCCATCGACCTGGATGCTGGCTTTGTCGAAGGTCACCCGCTCGTAACGGTCGTGTACTGGGCCGAGACCAGGATCAGCGTGCGAGCGGATCGCCGCCGGGATTCGGGTGATCTCATAGCGGCCTCTTTCCCGTCCGGTGATGCGCCCTCCGTACTGGCGAAGTGCCTCGGAGAAGAAGGCGTGGACGAACCACGGTTGCAGCTTGCGGGCCCGGGCCCGCTCCATGTCCTCTCGGATCTTGTCGTTGGCCGCCGGGTCGGCAAGGCCGCCGACCAGAGCTCGCTTTTCCAGTACATCTGCCAGCTGCCTGCCGATCTCGCCGATGTCGCCTTCGATCACCTCATCCATATATTCGAAGTGGGCGGGATCGTCGTCGGCGGTGATGGCCTTGAGCAGCAGCTCTTGGAGGGAAGTGTTGATATGGGAGTCGCCCAGCACGTCGTACACCTGATCGCCGTACACAACCCGCTGCTGCTCGATCTTCTCGAACAGCCGGGTGAACACCACTCCCTCCCTGGTCTCGTGGGCGACCATGTTCCACATGTGGCAGCGCCGCTGTTGGCCGATCCGGTGGATGCGGCCAAACCTCTGTTCGATGCGGTTCGGGTTCCACGGCAAGTCGTAATTGACCATCATGCTGGCTACCTGGAGGTTGACCCCCTCGCCAGCGGCGTCGGTGGCAACCAGCACCCGCACTGTGGGATCGACCCGGAACCGGTCCTGGATGGCCCGGCGGTCGTGGCGCTTGATGCCGCCGTGGATGACCGCCACTGCCTCGGGACGGCCCAGTTCAGCCTTGACTCGCTCGGCCACATAGTCAAGCGTGTCCTTGTGCTCTGAAAACACGATCAGCTTCCTCGGGCCAGAGGGCGCGTCTTCGCCGTCGGGGCTCTCGCCCTTGCCGGTGCGGAACTCGTCTGATCGCAACAGACCTCGAAGCTGAATCCACTTGGTGTCAACGCCGCTGGTGCGCACCGCCTCGGCAAACTCGATCAGTCCCTCTAGTTGAACGACCTCGGCCTCAATCTCTTCGGCAGTTGCCGACGCAGTCGCGGCGTCGATGACGTGATCCTCAAGCTCCTCAAGCTCCACATCGTCGAAATTGTCGAAATCGAAGTCCTCAAGATCGGCAAATCGCACTCCTTTGGGCAGGTCTGACACCGGCACGGGTGTGCCGCCCGCCGATAGGCGGCGCAATTCGGCGGCTTGGTCGGAGAGCCGGTCGCGCCGACGGCGCAGAGAGTGGTAGATGGCTGCGGGAGACGAGGCCAGACGGCGCTGGAGAGCAGCCAAGGCAAACCCGAAGATGATCCCCCGGCGGCGATCCCCTTCCTCCTGCATGCGGTTTGCCCGGTCCATGCCATTCTGGACGTATTCGGTGACTGCCTCGTAGAGCTCTTGTTCGAGATCCGACAGCTCGAAGTTGAGGCTCTCGGCAGACCGCTCGGGGAAGAGGCGCCGGCCCTCAAAGGTGGTCAAGTTCTCCTTCACCAGTCGGCGCATCACGTCGCCGGTCTCGGGCAATTCGTTGTCCCGCAGACGACCGGCGAACCGCTCGGGGTCGATGAGGGTCATGAAGGCCAAGAAATCCTCGTTCTTGCCGTTGTGGGGGGTGGCCGATAGCAGGAGGAAATGACGGGTGCGATCACGCAGCACTTCGCCCAGTTCGAACCTCCTGGTCTTGCGCAGCTCATCGCCGTAGAGGTGAGCAGACATCTTGTGGGCCTCGTCAACGATCACCAGGTCCCAATCAGCCAGCTTGAGCTTCTCGATAAGGTCTTCGGCCCGTGACAGCTGGTCGACCCTGGCCACCAAGAGGTTCTTCTCCAGAAACGGGTTGCCGGTGCGCGACGCCTCGACCGCCGAGCGGGACATCAGCTCGAAGTTGAGGCCGAACTTGTCCCACAACTCGTCTTGCCATTGCTCCACCAGGCTGCCGGGGGCGACGATCAGACAGCGGGCCACATCGCCTCGCAGCATCAGTTCGCGGATCAACAGCCCCGACATGATGGTCTTGCCGGCGCCCGGGTCGTCGGCCAGCAGGAACTTGAGCGGGCGCTGCTCCAAGAAGCGGTTGTAGACGGCATCGATCTGGTGGGGGTAGGGCTCAATGTTGGAGGTGTCCACCGCGGCATAGGGATCGGCCAAGTGCGCCGACTTCATTCGGCGAGCCTCAGACGCCAGGCGGAATGCAGCACCATCGGCGTCAAAGCTCCACCGTTGCTGCGACACCTCCTGGATGGTGGCCAGGTCGTCCAGCGTGATGATCCGCTCTCCGAGCCCTCCAGTGGCCGACCGATAGGTCAAGGTCGCCGACCCGGCACCGTGCACATCCAGGGCAACCACAGTCACGTCCCCGTCAGCCACCACTCCCGAGAGGCGCTTTCGGGCGATCAGGTCGTCGAACTCCAGGGCAACCATCCGGGCCACGCTACCCTGCGGCTATGAGCAAGAGGCTGGATGGAAAAGCGGCGATGGTTACGGGGGCGGGGAATGGCATTGGTCGGGCCATTGCGCTGCTGTTGGCGGAGCATGGCGCGCAGGTGGTGGTGAACGACCTGGGGACTGATGAACTGGGTGACGGGGCGGACGCTTCCCATGCGGCCCAGACGGTGGCTGACATTGAGGCGGCGGGGGGCACGGCGGTGGCCAACCACTCAGACGTGGCCAGCTTCGAGGGGGCTGGGGCAGTGGTGCAGCAGACGGTGGACGCTTACGGGCGTATCGACATCGCGGTGAACTGCGCCGGGGCGGCTATCGAGGGGTCGATCTATGAGATGGCACCGGATCTGTATCACAAGACCATCGCCTTGCAGATGTCCCAGAAGTGGTACATCGCCCGCCACGCGGTGCCGCTGATGGTGGCCCAGGGCTGGGGCCGGGTGGTGAACACCACCTCACACGGGGCACTGGGCGACCTGGGCCAGCCGGCGTTCGCCGCGGCCATGGGCGGGGTGATCTCCATGACCAAGGCCCTGGCCACCGAAACGGCGGGCACCGGTGTCACCGTGAACTGCCTGGCCCCGGGGGCCGCCACCCGGCTGCACGCCAAGACGCACGACGACTTCAAGGCCTGGCACGAGCAGGGAATCATCGACGACGAGATGTGGCAGAGCTACCTCACCACTCCCCCGCCGCAATACGTGGCCCCCGCGGTGGTGTGGCTGTGTACCGACGCCGCCGACTACATCAGCGGCCACGTGGTCCACGCCGCCGGCGGCCAGGTGGCGGTGTTCAACGAGCTGCGAGAGGAGCGGGCCATCTACCGGGGTGACCACGCCGAGGTTGACCCGTGGACCTTGGACGAGCTCGACCAACTGTTCCCCCGCAACCTGCTTCCCCGGCCCTGAGCGGCCCGGCTCGCCATCGGCGGGCGGTCAGAGGGCGTGCTGGCAGGCCCAGCGGTGCATGGCGATGCCGGAGGCCACGCCGGCGTTTATGGAGCGGGTGGAGCCGAATTGGGTGATGGCCAGCACAGCTTCACAGGCATCTACTGCCTCGGGTGACAGGCCGGGACCCTCTTGGCCGAAGAGCAGCACGCAACGCTCGGGCAGCGAGTAGTTCTCTATGGGCTCAGAGCCGGGGCCGTTGTCGATGCCCAAGATAGGCAGCTCAGCTTCGGCGGCCCAGGCGACCAAGTCGTCCAGTTCAGGGTGGTGCAGTACGTGCAGGTAGCGGTCGGTGACCATTGCCCCTCGACGGTTCCAGCGCCGCTTGCCCACGATGTGTACCGCCGCCGCCCCAAAGGCGTTGGCGTTGCGCACCACGGTGCCGATGTTGAGGTCGTGCTGCCAGTTCTCCACCGCCACATGGAACCCGTGGCGGCGGGCATCAAGGTCGGCCACGATGGCCTCGTGGCGCCAGAAGCGGTAGGCGTCCACCACGTTGCGGGTGTCGCCGCCCTCCACCAACTCGGGGTCGAGGTGGGACGGAAGGCGCTCAGCCCATCGACGAGGTGTACGCAAGTGGATCTGCTCCCACCATGTCGGCGATGCGCTCGGCGTGCCTGTCCAGCGATCCGAAGCACGGGGTAAGCGCCCAGGCCCGCTTGAGGTAGAGATGGGCGTCGATCTCCCAGGTGAAGCCCATGCCACCGTGGACCTGCACGCAGTCTTTGCCGTTGTGGTCGGCGGCCTCGGCGGCCAAGATGCGCGCCCCTGACACCGCCCGGACCAATTCCCGATGTTCGTGATCGCCTAGCGCGTCGCCACGTTCAATCGTGCAGCCGTGGAAGTACAGATAATCGCCGGGCTCAGCGGGCAGGCCAGGCCCCATCGTGGCGTCCATCACACAACCGGCGTAGTAAAGGGAGGCTCGGGCCACTTCTTCGCGGCTGTACATGTCGGCGCACTTGTGCTTGATGGCCTGGAACTGGCCGATGGGCTTGCCGAACTGCTGGCGCTCTTGCGCATAGGCCACGGCCAGCTCCCTAGCGCCGGTGGCCAAGCCCACTTGGAGGGCCGAGCTCAAGTACACCGCCCGGTTGGCCCAGCCGTAGGTCTCCTCAGATACCTGTTCACCCTGGGGCAGCTTGGCCACCCGGCCCACCGGGGTCAGCGGGTCCACCGACTGGGCCGCCTCGAACGACAACTCGGCGGCGTCCACCCGCCACACACCGTCGCCGTCGAGCACCAACAAGGCGTCGAGCACGTCGGGGTACTCCACCAGCGCGGGACCGTCGGTGCGCTCGATGAGTCCGACCACAGAATCATCCACCACCCCAGCAGCCAACAGCGTGCCCACCAGAGGTCCGGGGACCAGGGCCCGGCCGAGTTGCTCGAACACCAACCCGGCCTCAGCCCAGCCCAGTCCGACTCCGCCGTCTTCCTCGGGCACTACCAGCGAGAACACGCCTGTGTCGGCTAGCTCACCCCACAACTGGCGGTCCACCCCATCGCAGTCGGCCAAACCCCGCACGGTGTCGATGTCGAAGCGGCCCTGGCACAGGTCCCGGATGCCGTCGCACAGCGCAACCTGGTCGTCGGATAGCTCGAAGTCCATGCCTACCGCTCCTTGGGCAAGCCCAGAATGCGCTCGCCGATGATGTTTCGTTGGATCTCGGAGGTGCCCGCGGCGATCGAGAGGCTGAGCACGTAGAGCCGGCTGGCCACCATGTCGCCGCCGGTCTGCTCGTCGCCGCTGTCCTCAGCCAAGACCAGGGCGTTTCGCTCCAACATGCGGTGGGCCAAGTCGGCCATTCGCTTCTTCACGTCGGCGTAATAGAGCTTGAACACCGAGCCGCCCGGGCCAGGCATACCCGTGCGCTGGGCCTGCGACACCACCCGCTTGGTGAGCGCCCAGAGGGCGTCGTACTCCGCCTGGAGGCGGCCGATCTCTCGGCGAATCTCGTCGTCATCCCAAGCGGTGGAACCGTTGCGAGGAATGCTTCGGGCCAATTCGGCCATCTCGGCCAGCTGATTCATCGTGCCCAACAGTTCGCTGATGAAGGCGGTGCCTCGCTCGAAGCTGAAGGTGACCATGGCCACCCGCCAGCCGTCGTTCTCGTCGCCCACCCGATTCTCCACCGGGATGCGGACCTCGTCGAAGAACACCTCGCAGAACTCGCTGGAACCGGCCACGGTGGTGATGGGCCGAACTTCGATGCCGGGCAAGTCCATGGGGCAGATCAGCCAGGTGATGCCCCGATGCTTGGGCGCCTCTGGATCGGTGCGTACCAGTAGCTCGCAGTAGTCGGCCACATGTCCGAACGAGGTCCAAATTTTCTGGCCGGTCACCACGTAGTGGTCGCCGTCGCGGATGGCCCGGGTGGACAGCGAGGCCAGGTCGGATCCGGCGTTGGGCTCGGAGAACCCCTGGCACCACACTTCCTCGCCTTTCAACATGGCGGGCAAGTGGCGGGCCTGCTGCTCAGCGGTGGCCTCAAGGATGAGGGTGGGCCCGGCGTGGAGCTGGGCGACGAAGTTCATCCCCACATAGGGGGCGCCCATCCGGGTGGTCTCCTCCAGAAAGATCAGATGCTCGGTGGGAGTGGAGCCCCGGCCGCCGAACTCCGACGGCCAGTTGATGCCCGCGTACCCGGCGTCGTAGAGCTTGCGCTGCCAGCCCATGTCCCACTCCCGGCGAGCGGCCCAATCGTCGCTACCTGGCGGGTTGCCCAGCGTGGGCAGCGCCTCGCCGAGCCAGGCGCGCAGCTCGTCGCGGAACGCCACCTCTTCCGCGGATAATCGAATGTCCATCGGCAGCGATGGTATCTAGCGTTAGAGGAGGGGCAGTAGTCGATCCATTAGCGAGTCGATCTCTTGGGCGCAGGCGATGAAGATGTCTTCGTCGAAGCCGCCGGGGTCCACCACCTCCTCGCCGTAGGGCACTGGGGCATCGGCAAGGTTGATGTCGGCCACCCGCTGGGCCAGCGGCTCGGGACCAGACGGCAACTCGTCTACCAGGCGCTTGATGGTGGCGGTGCGGGCCGCCGCTTCGGGGTGGACCCGGCGCACATAGTCAACGTGCTCGGGGGCGAAGGCCACGATGAGATCGGCGCCTCGGGCGTCGGCGGCGGTGAGTTGGTGGCTGCGATGGCTGCCGTCGGCCAGTCCCAGCGACTCCAGCGCCCGCCGGGTTCGCCCGCTCATGGGCAGGCCCTCAATGCTGTGGGTGCCTGCCCCCACAAATCGCACGGCGTCGGTGCGGGCCCGTCCGATGACGGTGGCCATTACGGAACGGGCAGCATTGCCGGTACAAAGCATCACCACCACCGGCCGGGCGTCTGACTCGGTCATGGGCAGGCGGATGGGGAGCGGATGCACATGGCGTCTGACTCGGTCATGGCCCCTCGGCGGCAGGGCGGACGAACAGGGCCTCGGCCTCGGCGGTCAGCACGCCGTTGGCATGGCATTGGCCCGCGGCGGTGACCCGCCGGCTTCGGACGCTGGTCAACCGGCCGGTAAGGACCAGTTCAGAGTCGAGCGGCGTGAGCGCTCGGTAGCGCACGGTGAGCCGGCCGGTGAATGCTCCCCGTTGCCCGGTCAAACGGTAGGGCAGCACTCCCAAGAGGTTGTCAAACATGGCAGCCAGATAGCCGCCATGGACGGCGCCGGGCGGACCCTGATAGTCCTCCCCCAAGCACACCACCGCGGTCACGGTGGGGTGGCCGAGATCGTCGACGTCGTATCGCACGTCCAGCGCGGGAGGCAGCAATGTAGGCGCATTCAGCCGCCCCGATTCGCTCACGCCGATTGGGCTCGGCTCTGAGCCTCCTCGGCGATACCGGCAGCCATCTTCGCTACCGCCGACGCCATGAAACTGCGCAAAATCCCGCCGGTCATAGGAATGACGACGTCGAACCAGGAATCCCAGTGAAGCTGGCAGCTTTCGTCCCCTTCGTCGCTCACCAGGATCATCTCGGAGCGGTAGTTTCGTATTGGCAGCGGCGCGCTCAGCAACCGATAGACCATGCGATGGGGCGGCTCGAAAACGGTGACTTCCTCACGAGTGCTCACCGGGCCGGTGCGGAACGCCCGCACCGCCCCCGCGCCGTTGGGCTCCGGCGATCCCTCGATTTCCAGGTCGACCCGGGAAGCGGGCGTCCATCGGGCGTAGAGCTCGTGGCTGGTCATGACCTCCCAAGCGATCTCCCTGGAAGCCGCAATAGAGGTGGAGGATGAGAGAGTCTGCATATCCGCCTACTGCTAGCCCAGATACGCGTCGCGCACGGCCGAGTTGCTGCGGACCTCCTCGGGCGAGCCCTCGCCGATTACCTGGCCCAGGTTCAACACGGTGATCAAGTCGCACTGGGCCATCACGAAGGCCACGTCGTGCTCCACCAGCAGCACCGAGCAATGGTCTTCGGCCCGTATGGTCTGGATGATCTGGCCGAGCTGTTCGGCCTCATCGTGCTCGATGCCCGAGGTGGGCTCGTCCAGCAACAGCAGTTTGGGGCGGGACACGATGGCCCGGCCCAGCTCCACCATGCGAGCTCGGGCAATGGGCAGCTCCCCCGCGGGAATGTCCTTGATGTCGGCGAGGCCGCACAGCTCCAGCACTTCGTCCACTCGCTCGCGCCGCTCTGCTTCAATGCGGCGACGGGCGGGCAGGGCAAACAGATCGGCGGTGATTCCGCCGCCGCCCCCTTCCCATTCCAAAGCCGACAACACGTTGTCGGCCACCGACAACCAGCCGAAAGGCTGCTGGCGCTGAAAGGTGCGGCGGATGCCCATACGGGCTCGTGTGGTGGCCGGCCGGCCGGTCAGCTCCTCCCCTTCCAATCGGATAGACCCGGCTGACGGAGTGTTCACCCCGGTGATGCTGTCGAACAGGGTGGTCTTGCCCGCGCCATTGGGCCCGATGAGCCCTCTGACTTGCCCGGGTGGCACCGACATAGACACGTTGTCCACCGCCACCACGCCGCCGAAGCGAACCGTGACCCCTTCCACGGCCAAGAGAGGCTGGCCCGACTCGGCAGGGCGATCGGCCACCGCAGTGGCCCCCTCGGTGCTCATCTCCGCCACGCTACTCCAGAGCGGGCGGCTCCAACCGATAGAGCCATAACGGGGATGGCGCTCAGTTCAGATGCCCAGGGCGGCTGCGATTCGGTTCCGGTGCCAGGCGGCATCGCCCCAGGCGGCCGACAGGGCCCAGCCCCGCTTCATCCACAGATGCAGGTCGTACTCGAAGGTGTAGCCGATGGCGCCGTGGCACTGGAGGGCGGTACGGGCGGCCAAGTCCACCGCATCTGAGGCCAAAGCCTTGGCCAGCGACACATCCCGGCTGCGGTAGGGGTCGCTGGCAGCGATGCACCAGGCAGCGTGGCGGGCCGCAGGGCGGGCGAACTCGATCTTGAGGGCGGCGTTGGCCAGGTGGTGCTTGACCGCCTGGTAGCTGCCCACCGGCTTGCCGAACTGATAGCGCTGGGCCACGTACTCCACGGTGGCGTCCAACAAGTGCTGGGCCACGCCCACGCACTGGGCGGCAGCAGCCCCGGCGGCCCGGTCGAAGGCCAGAGCGGGATCGGCATCGAGCACGGCGGCCTCACCGTCCACCTCGAACAGGCGACGGGACCAGTCCACCGACTGATGCTCGACCAGCGACGCTCCTGCAACCGGCACGGCCCGGATCTCATCGCCGATGAGCAGCACCAGATCGCTGGTCGCCGCCCCCACCGCATAACCCCCATCGGTGCCCGCGCCCAGGGTGGCCTCCCCTGCTACGGCCTGCTCCAACCAGGCCTCGGCGATGGCGCCGCCCGCTTCGGCCAGGGTGGGAATACCCACTGCGGTGTGCTCCAGCAGGGGCTCGGGCAAAGCAGCCCGTCCGGCCTCCTCCAGAAGCAGCACCAGGTCGGTCTCGTCCATCCCCAATCCGCCCGCCGACTCAGGGGCGGTCATGCCCACCACGCCCATCTCGGCCAGCGCGCCCCACAGGCTGTCGGTTCGGCCGGTGTCGTTCTCCCAAGCCGATCTCACCACCTCGGGTGGACACTCGTTGGCCAAGAGGTCCCGAACCGCCTCTTGGAACATGATCTGATCGTCGCTGAACGAGAAGTCCACGCCTACCGCCTCGGGAGTCCCAGAACTCGCTCAGAGATGATGTTTCTCTGAATCTCGTTGGTGCCGGCGTAGATCGGGCCGGAAAGTGCGAACACATAGCCGTCCATCCACGAGCTGTCGGCCCGCTCCCCGTCACGCCCCAGCAGCCGCAGCGCGGTGGCGTGCAGCTCCACATCCAGCTCCGACCACAGCACCTTCATGAAGCTGGCCTCCGAGCCGATGGGGGCACCGCCCCGCAAGCGGGCCTCGGTGGCGTAGGTCTGCCAGCGGTAGGCCTGGGCCTCCATCCAGGCGCTCACTACTTGGTCTCGGCGATCCAGATCGGGGCTCCCGCTGTCGGCCAGCTCTTCGTAGAGGCCCACCAGACGTTCGGCCGCGGCCATAAACCGGCCCGGCGCCCGCAGGTTCAGCCCCCGCTCACTGCCGGTGGTGGCCATGGCCACCGCCCAGCCCTCGCCTTCGCCGCCCAGCAGGTAGCGCTCGTGTACCCGGGCGCCGTCGAAGAACAGCTCGGCAAATCCGGGCTCGCCGTCCAAACGGCCGATGGCCCGGGCCTCGAGCCCCTCGGTATCGGCGGGAACCAGCAGGTAACTGAGTCCGGCGTGGCGCTCGGAGTCGGGGTCGGTGCGCACCAAACAGAAGAACCAGTCAGCGAAAGCCCCCCGGGAACACCAGGTCTTCTGACCCTCGATCACGAAGTGCTCGCCGTCGCGCTGCGCCTTGGTCTTGATCCCGGCCAGGTCGGATCCGGCGTCGGGCTCCGACCAGCCCTGGGCCCAGATCTCGTCGCCCCGGGCCATGGGCCGCAGGAATCGGTCCTGCTGCTCAGGGGTGCCGAAGTCGAAGATGGTGGGGGCCAAAAGACTCACCCCGTTGGACGAAACCCGTCCCGGTGCGCCCGATGCCCAGTACTCCTCCTCGAAGATCAGCCACTCCACCAGCGACGCCTCGCGGCCGCCGTAGCGCTCGGGCCACGACACCACCGCCCACCCGGCGTCGAACAAGATGTGCTCCCACGCCCGGTGTTCCTCAAAACCGTCCGGGGTGTCCATGGAGGCCAGCGGCTCGGCGGGGACATTCTCGGCCAGCCAGGTGCGGGCCTCGTCCCGGAACTCCTCTTCCGCCGGGGTGAACGACAAATCCATCAGCGCAGAACTCTACGGATTGCTGGACGTTGGGCCCGAACCGGCCAGGCGATCCAAGACCTCGGTGGCTTCGGCGACGATGGAGTCGATGATCTCCTGGCAACTGGGGAGGGCGTCGATGTTGCCCACCACCTGGCCGGTGGGCAGGATGCCGACCTCGGGGTGGCCGTCCACCATGGCGGCCTTGGTCATCATGGGGGCGTTGGCCGCCATGGCCATCTGGGCCCAGGTGAGACCCAAGCTGCGGCGCATGGCCAACCCCTCCGAAAGGAGCTGGCGGTAGCCCACCCCGGTGAGGGCTCGGAACTTCAGCGCATTGCGGGCGGCCCGGATAAACGAGAGCGGTCCCGACCGCTCCAACCGGGAGATCACGTCGGTGTTGATCACCCGCTGGGGAACGCCGTCAACCGCAGTGGTGACCACCGTGCCGGTGAGCTTTGTGTCGAGATAGAGGGCCTTTACGTGGTCGGGCACATCGCTGTCGGACGACAGCAGGAACCGGGTGCCCATGGCCACGCCGTCGGCCCCGAAGGCCAGGGCCGCGGCCAGCGAGCGGCCGTCCACCATGCCGCCGGCGGCGATGACCGGGATGTCGACGGTGTCGATCACTGCGGGCAAAAGCAGCGTGGTGGCGATAGGGCCGGTGTGGCCTCCGCCCTCTGCCCCCTGGGCAATCACCGCGTCGACCCCCCAGGCGGCCACTTTCTCGGCGTGGCGGGGGGCGCCGATAGTGGGAACTACCGCCACGCCGGCGTCCTTCAGCTTCTTGACGATGGCCTCGCCGGGGGCCTGGGCGAAGCTGGCCACCGGGATCTGCGCCGCGATGATGTGGTCGACCCGGCGGTCGATGTCAGCGGCGTCGGTGCGGAGGTTTACACCGAAAGGCCGGTCGGTGGCACCGGCCACCGCATCGATGGTCTCCACCATCTGATCGAACGTCAGTGGGGCCGCGGCGATGATGCCCAAGCCGCCAGCGTTGGAGGTGGCCGCGGTCAGTCGGGCTCCTGACACCCAGCCCATTCCGGTTTGCACGATGGGGTACTCCACCCCGAACAGCTGGCACACCCGGGTCTGGAGTCGGGGATCTACAGCCATCAAGTGCTCAGCGGAACTCGGCTTTGCGAGCGCCGCCGGGATCGAGCACCTCGCGGATCAGGTGAAGTTCCTCGTCGCTGGGCAGCCGAGTCTCGACAACGTCGTCGGTGCCGGCCAGCTCGAACGCAGTGGCCTCGATCACCTGCTCCACGGTCACGCCGGGGTGGACCGAAGCGATTCTCATGCGGTTGTCGTCGGTCTGGAAGTCGAATACTCCGAGGTTGGACACCACCCGGCGCACCTCGTGGAAGCGGTTGCTCGGCGAGCCCAGTTCCCGCATCCGGTCGTAGCCCGGCCCCGACACCACATCCACCGACGCCACGAATGAGCGGGTGGAGTGGTTAGGCACCCAATAGCTGGTGGTGTGGTTGACCAGGTTGCCCGGGGCGCCCCGCAAGCCGAGGAGCTGGGCCTTGGGCTGGCGGAAGTCGCCGATGGCGGCGATGTTCTGGTTGCCCCACTGGTCGATCTGGCTGGCCCCCATCAACACATGGCGCTTGCCCGACCACACGATGTCGAACACGGTGCGGTAGGGCACCCAAGACTCCACCACTTTGGGGGCGTCGGGATCTCCCACCGGAAAGTTGTTGGCGGGCAGCACCGCCACGGTATCGGTGTACACCAAGTCGGGCTCGAAGGTGGCCCGGGCCAGGCGACCGCCCACAATGGGGACGGTTCCGATGGGGTTGCACAGGATCTCGCCGTCACCCCGGAAGGCCTCGGCGCAGGCCACCACGCAGATCTCGTCGATGGTTGCTTCGGCGATGCTGCTCATGCCCGGGCCTCCAGCGCCTTCAGGTACTCCGCATGGGAGGGAGCGTCGAGGTAGGTAGAGCGGAACGCCTCCCAGGCCTCGGGGTCGCGGGCGGTGGCGGCGTATTCCCGCTGGAAGGCCTCGTCGCGCCCGTAGTCGGGCGGGCATTCGGTGAAGTGCGCTCCTCGCGGGGCCTCCACCACGCCGTCGGTGAAGATGCGCTGGATGCGCAGCGTGTGTACCGATCCCTCGTCGAGAAGGCTCTCGGTGGGCACGATCTTCTCGGTGCTCAGGTAGGTCTTGTCGGCGGCCATGGCGAACAGGTCGTCGAAATAGAGATCGGGTCCCAAGAACTGGCCGTTGCCGCCGGCGTCGGCCCGGTTCATGTGGATCAACGCGGCATCGAGCTTGAAGGCGGGAATGGCCACTAACTCCTCCCCGTCGTCATAGGGCGAGGTCACCGTGCGCAGATCGGGGTTCATTACCAGCATGTCGGAGCCCAGACCGGCCCGGGTGGGATAGAACGGCACCCGGTGGGAGGCGGCCAGAAGCCCCAGGTAGAAAGCGCCCTCGTCCAGTTCGGTGAACTCGATGGCCCCACTCTGGCGGGCCTGGCGAAAGTGGGGCTCCAGCGGGATGGAGTCCAGCGACACAAACCCGTACACCGCCCGGCGCACCTTGCCGGCCGCGCACAGCAGCCCGATGTCGGGTCCCCCGTAGGCCACCACGGTGAGGTCCTTCAGATCGGAGCGCAATATCGCCCGCACCAGCGACATGGGCTTGCGCCGGGATCCCCAGCCGCCGATGCCAATGGTCATGCCGTCTTTCAGCTCGGAGACGACCTCGTCTTCGGTCATCCGCTTGTCGACCATGGCGGCGACGATAGCCCGCGCCTGTGACCCGGCCCACACTGGCAGAACAGCCTCCTTCGGTGTGGTCATGGTCCCGAAAGCCCGCATGGGGCACACTGGCAGCAATGAATGACCTCGATTTCACCGGCAAGACCGCCATCGTCACCGGCGGCACCAAGGGGCTGGGCCGGGGGATGGCCACCCGCTTTTTGGCTGCGGGCGCCGACGTGGTGATCTGCGCCCGCCGCCCGCCGGAGGAGCCGGTGACCGCCGAAGGCCGTGAGGCGCGGTTCGTGGCCGCCGACGTGCGGGATCCCGAGCAGATCGCTGGCGTGGTGGAGGCCGCCGTGGAACACACCGGGCGGGTCGACACCCTCATCAACAACGCCGGCGGCGCCCCCCCGGCCGAATCGGCCACGGTGTCGCCCCGGTTCAACGAGAAGATCGTGGCCTTGAACCTGATGGCTCCGATGGCGTTCAGCCAGGCGGTGTATCCGGTGATGCAGAACCAGGACAGCGGCGGGGTAATCCTCAACATCTCGTCGGTGTCGGGCATCCGGCCCAATCCCATGGGGATCGCCTACGGGGCGGCCAAGGCCGGACTGTTGAACCTGAGCGAGACGCTGGCGGTGGAGTGGGGACCCAAGATCCGGGTTCTGACCGTGACCGTCGGGCTGATCGTGACCGAAGACGCCCACCTCTACTACGGCGACGAGGCGGGAATCGCCGCGGTGGGCGAGACCATCGCTTTGGGCCGCATGGGCCAGCCCGACGACGTGGCCGACGTGTGCCTGTTCTTGGCCTCGCCCATGGCCCGTTGGATGTCGGGGGCCAACATAAAGGTTCACGGCGGGGGCGAGAAGCCGGCTTATCTGGGCGTATCCACCGGCGAGGTGGCCGCCGAGGACGCCTGACCGGTTGGGAGAGCCCCACAGTGGCGGTGAGCATCCCGTTTGCGACCGAGCCGGAGGTGGACTACGGCGCGGTGGCGGAGATGGCCCCTGGCCTGCGCCGGGTGGTGGCCAACAACCCGGGCAAGTTCACCTACCGGGGCACCGGCACCTACATCGTTGGACAGGGTCGGGTGGCAATAGTCGATCCCGGCCCCGACAACGCCGATCACATCGAAGCCGTCCTGGCCGCGGTGGACGGCGAGCAGGTGGAGGCCCTGCTCATAACCCACACTCACCGTGACCACTCCCCCGCGTCACAGGCGGTAGCCGAGGCCACCGGCGCCCCGGCCTATGGGTTCGGCCCCCATCCACCTGCTGATGACGACGACGGCAAGAGCGAAGAGAGGGGCGATCTCCACTTCGCGCCCGACGCGGCAGTGGTCCACGGGGATGTGGTGGAGGGACCGGGTTGGAGCTTCGAGTGCCTGTACACCCCAGGCCACATCTCCAACCACATCGCCTACCGCTGGCGGGAAGCGGCCGGGGTGTTCACCGGCGATCACATCATGGGCTGGTCAACCACCATCGTTCCTCCGCCCGACGGCAACATGACCGACTACCTGGCCAGCCTGCGGCTCTTGGCCGAGTCCCCCGACGACCGGGTGTACTGGCCCACCCACGGCCCGCCGGTCACCGAGCCCCACGCTCTCGTGGAGGCCCTCTATGCCCACCGCCTGGACCGGGAGCGCCAGATCCTGGAGTGCCTGGCCACCGGGCCGCAGACCATCACCGAGATGGTGAAGGTGATGTACGCCGACGTGGCCCCCGAGCTGCACGAGCCCGCGGCTCGCTCAGTGCTGGCCCATCTCATTGCCATGACCGGCGACGGCCGGGTAGGCACCGACGGCGAGACCACCGCCGAGGCGGTGTACTACCGGGAGTAGCAAAACGGTAAGCGCTGTCGGCGCACCGGCGGGCTGTTCAACTACGAGACGCTCGTCGAAGGCTCATTCAGGTAGCAAGCAGCCAGAGCCGATGCCACCTCGTCTTGCGCCTCCCCGAAGCCTTCCCCCGTGTCGACCACCATCGCATCCCTCACGACGTCCCGCAGCCCTTCAACTGAGATTTGGGAGGCGATGCACTCGGCTAGATCCATCGGCTCACCCTCTGCCACCAAGACGTTGACCACAAAGTTCCGCCAGTCGACGCACCCCAAAGACAGGTTCTCAAGATCGAACGCCTCACGATCGGTGAGGTCGAACCAGTCCCCGAATACGAACAAACCCGGTTGCTGGTATGCCTCGGCAAACGATTCTGGGTTGAGTCCCAGCTCTCCGAGCCGTTCGTCGGTGAAGACTGTGAATGCGCCCTCGGCCAGGCAGGTGATCTCCTGTCGTGTCATGAAACTGGTGACCAGTTCGTCTTCCAAAACCAGTTTGGCAAACGTGTCGGCCAACTCCTGCCGAGGGGCCTCAACCGCCTCAGTGGGTTGGACCGCGGGAGCCTGGGTTGTCGCCGCGGACGGTGCACTGTCCTGGCTGTCGCTCGAGCAGGCCGCGCCCATCAGAGATACAAGGAGAATCGGAATAATCCAGCGAGGGCGCAACGTACAGACCCCTCCTCAGCCGATTTCTACGTTGGTAATCGAGTTCACGACTACTGGAGGCTAGACGACCCACCCATCGACTCAATTTCTTCGGGGGTCAGGCATCGGTTCTGAAGCGCCATCAGCTCGCCCATGAGCTCCAAGGCTGCCTCTTCGTCGTCGAGCTCCGGCCCTTCGAGCATCATCTCGACCAGCTCTTCGGGCAAGCCGTCGGCGACACAGCGGGCGCTCCCTTCGGAAAGGCCGTCTTGGACGAATGTCTGGAACAGCAGGTCTCGAATGTCGACACAAGCTTGCATTGCTCCCAATGCCTCCGACTCGGCGATCCCGAGATCATCCTCCGACTGGGAGATCAACCCGCTCTCCACCGAAGAGCGAATCGACTCATCTGAGAGCTCGGATGCAATGCAATTGGCCTGGTCCGCAGGAATGCCCTCCTGCGTGATTGCCGCAGCTATGACGGTTCGCCAGTCCAAGCACTCAATGGACACGTCCACTACTTGTGATGCCTCACTCTCAGTGATGTCGTAGTCATCGCCTAAGGCAAAGGTTCCCCTATCGGTATAGGCGGCGGTGACGCGTGCACCAGTAATGCCCAGTTCATTGAGCCGATCGGCGGAGAAGACACCGGCAACGCCGTCGCCCAAACAACGGAGCTGGCCTTCCGTCACGGCGGCTGGGCGCTCGTCATCATCCAGCATCGCAGTGAAGATCGCGTCGGCTAACTCTTGCTGGGCGTTCGAGGGCCCTTCTTCGGCAATCGTCGGTTCCGGGGCAGGAGTTTGGGCAGGCTGAGTGGTCTCAACGGAAGGCGGTTCGGTAGCCGCCACCGAAGGGACGGTGTCTTCACTGTCGCTGGAACAGGCCGCGGCCACGACGCAGGCCAAGACCAACGGCAATAGCAGTCTCAAGATGGGCATGATGGCATCCTCTTTCCAATCACCATCTACGACGCCCTAACGGTACTGACGGTTCCGCCAAAAGCGGCGAAATTGCCGGTACGCCGGCTCAGGCCACCGCCCCCGAAGACCGGAGCTCTTTCACATTCTCGGCGGAGTACCCCAACTCAGAGAGCACCGCATCGGTGTCAGCCCCTGCTTGCTGTGACGCCATTGCGGGCTCAGAAGGGGTGCCCTCGAATCGGGGGGCAGGGCGGGGCTGGTTGACGCCGTCAAACTGGAAGAACGAATCGCGGGCCACAGCGTGGGGGTGGGCCGGGGTCTGGCCCATGGTCAGCACCGGGGTGACGCAGGCGTCGGTGCCGTCGAATACGGCCATCCACTCATCTTGGCTGCGCTCCGCGATAATTTCGCCCACCCGCTGCTTCATATCCGGCCACCGGTCCCGGTCCATCTGGTCGGGCAGGTCGTCGGCGTCGGCCAGACCGATCCCGGCCATGAATTCGGCATGGAATTGGGGCTCGATGGCGCCAACCGCCAGCCATTTGCCGTCGGCAGTGCCGTACACCTCGTAGAAGTAGGCTCCGGAGTCCAAGAAATTTGCCCCGTATTCGTCGGTCCAGAACCCGCTGGCGTGGGCCGCGTATAGGGGAGACAGCAGATAGGCGGCACCGTCCACCATGGCGGCATCGACAACCTGGCCGTCGCCGCCCCTAGCCACCTCCAACAAGGCGGCCACCATGCCCAGCACCACGAACACCGAGCCGCCCCCGAAGTCGCCGATGAGGTTGAGCGGCACCGACGGCGGCTGTCCTGTCCGCCCGATGTGGGCCAGGGGTCCGGCCAATGAGATGTAGTTGATGTCGTGGCCGGCCCGGTCGGCTAGTGGCCCGGATTGGCCCCACCCCGTCATGCGCCCGTAAACCAGCTTGGGATTGCGGGCCAGACACGCATCAGGGCCGACGCCGAGGCGCTCCGCCACCCCGGCCCGGAAGCCTTCCAAGAGCCCGTCGGACGACTCGACTAACCGGAGCACGGCCTCCACTCCCTCGGGCTGCTTCAGGTTGAAGGCCACGGTGCGCTTGCCCCGCTCCATGGGACCCGACTGCGAGGCCACTGGGTTGCCCGAGCCGCCCACCCGGTCGACCCGGATCACCTCGGCACCCATGTCCGACAGCATCATGCCGGCAAACGGGGTCGGCCCGATACCAGCCAGTTCGATGATGCGCATTCCCTTTAGCGGACCCATGGCCCTACGGTATGCCTGCGAGCCGGAGCAATCGAAAGGCAGAGACCCAGATGAGCGCCAAAGATCGAAAGACCGCCTTGGTCACCGGAGCCAGCCGGGGAATCGGAAAGGGCAGTGCCATCGCATTGGCTAGGGCCGGCTTCGACGTGGCCGTGTCGGCCCGGACCCTGGTGGACGGAGCAGGCCGGGACATGTACGACCCCAACCTCGCCATTCCCGGCGGACTCGACACCACCGTGGCCGCCATCGAAGCCGAGGGACAACAGGGCGTGGCATTCACCATGGACTTGTTGGACCGAGAAAGCGTAACGGCATGCATCGATGGAGCGCTGGAGCACTTCGGCCATCTCGATGCGTTGGTGAACAACGCCATCTACCAGGGCAAAGTGAGCATGACCCCGTTCCTGGACCTGGAAGAGGCCGAGGTTCACAAGCTGTTCGAGGGAAACGTGTTCGCCCAGATGGCGATCACCGAGCGGGTGCTGGCCGCGATGGTGGAGCAGGGCTCGGGAACCATCGTGAATATGATCTCCGCCTCGGCTTACACCGATCCGCCCGGCCCCATCGGCAAAGGGGGCTGGGGCATGGCCTACGCCATGAGCAAAGGGGCGTTCACCCGCATGACCCCGCACATCCATGTGGAGCACGGCCCCGATGGCATCCGGTGCTTCAGCATCGACCCCGGCTACGTGATCACCGAGGCCGCTCGAGCCCGCAACACTGCGGGATCGTTCCCGTATCCTGGCGGAGAGCCGGCCACCATCGGTGCAGTGGTTGCGTGGCTGGCCACTTCCTCCGACGCCGACGAGCACCTCGGCGGCATCGTGTACGCCCAGAGCGAGTTCAAGAAGCGGGGCCTGTCGGCGTGAGGGCAGTGCGCTACACGCCCGAAGGCTTCGTCAGACCAAGAAGGATGCTCGGAGGCGCTCGATGGTTTGGGGCTTGACGCCGAACTCGAGGGCGTAACCCTCAAGACCGCCCCACCGGTCATCCACGATGTCCAGTAGCTCGGTAATGGCGCTGATGGGGGCATTGGTTATGTCGTCGGGCAGCTTCGCCCACACTTTGGCCATATCGGGCAACTCGGCCAGGGACCGTTCTCGGATTGCCGGCACGGCAGGAGCGGTGGCCGCGTAATCACCCACGATGTCTTGGCGATTTACCCCGGCTAATCCCAGGATCATCGCGGCCAGACACCCAGTGCGATCCTTGCCGGCCATACAGAAAAAGGCAGTCGGCCACTGATCGGGATCGGCCACCACTTCGATTGCCGCGGCAAAACGCTCTCCCCCGCTGCTGATCATGTTCTCGTAGAGCTGGCCAAAAGAGCGGCTCGCTAAGTCGGGATCGGGGCGCTCATAGGTGTGCATGGTTCGGTCGGTGGTTCCCACGTGGTGCTCTACGACACCAAGTGTCGGGTCGAGCACCCCAACCCGTTCCCGCTCGTCGTTTGCCCGCAGGTCCACGGCGGTGCGGACACCCAACCGGCCTGTTATCACCTCGGCGTCCGCTGGGCTGAGCCGGTGCAGCGAGTCGGCCCGGAACAGCACTCCCCACTGGGTGGTTCCGCCCAGTGAGCTGGCGTAGCCGCCCAGGTCTCGGAAGTTCACGCACCCTTCCAGAGGGATGCGCCGCTGATGGTTCACGACTTCCACTCCCACCTCTGACCGCTAAACCGCTAGGGGTGCTGAGAGCTGACGGAGACGATCTCGCCAGTCATGTAGGTGGAGTAGTCGCTGGCCAGAAAGACCATCACATTGGCCACTTCCCATGGTTCGGCGGCCCGGTCGAACGCCTCCAGCGAAATCAAGCTGTCGAGAAATTCCTGGCTGGATGTCTTGGCCAAGAACGGGTGCATGGCCAGGCTGGGCGCCACGCAATTGACCCGGACCCCGGTCTCGGCCGCCTCGATGGCCGCGCAGCGGGTGAGCGCCATCACTCCGGCCTTGGCCGCGGCGTAGTGGCTCTGGCCAGCCTGGGCCCGCCACCCCATCACCGAGGCGTTGTTCACGATGACCCCCGTGCCCCGGGGCATCATGTGGCGCAGCGCGGCCCGGGTGGTTCGCATTGTGCCGTTGAGGGTGACATCAATCACCACCTGCCACTGGTCGTCGGTCATGTCCACCAGATTGGCGGTGCCTCCCAAGCCGGCGTTGTTGATCATCACATCCACGTGGCCCAACTCGTCCACCGCGGCATCGATCAGGGCTTGGACCTCCTCCTCAACAGTGACATTGCACAGTTTGGTGGCGGGACGAATATCGAATTCCTCGGCCAAGCGGTTGGCGGCCTCGTCCAAACGCCGCCCATGGATGTCGCTGATAAGCACCCGGGCGCCCTCGGCGATGCACCGCCGAGCGGCGGCGAAGCCCAAGCCGGTGCCCGCCGCGGCGGTCACCACCACGGTCTTGCCCTCAAGCAGCCCTCGGCCCGGGGGCTCGGCGGGAACTTCCCGGCTCACGGCGACACCGGAGCGGGGGGCAGATTCTTCATGGCCTCGGCCAAATCAGCGATGGTCCACTCCCGCTCGTCGTCAAGGAAGTCCTGGCGCAGCCACGGGGTGTACCACCGGACATCCCCGCCTTTGGCCATGAACACTCGGCCGGTCACCTCGCAGTCGGCCGTGGCCAGCCACCCCACCACCGGCGCGGGGTGGAAGGGGTGGTACACGTCGAATCCCTCGGCGGGCTTGGCCACCATCTCGGCCACACCCGGCACCCCCTCAGTCATTCGGGTGCGGCCCGCGGGGGTCACGCAGTTCACCCGGACGCCGTAGCGGCCCAGTTCTTGGGCGATTATCACCGTCATCCCGGCGATGGCGCTCTTGGCCGCGCCGTAATTCGACTGGCCCACCTGACCGATCAGCCCAGATGTAGAGCTGATGTTGATAACCGACGCGTTCACCGCCTCGCCAGCCTTGGTCTGGTCTCGCCACCAGCCGGCGCACACCCGGGTCATGCAGAACGTGGTCTTGAGGTGGCCGCGGATCACCGAGTCCCAGTCGTCCTCGCTCATGGAGGCGAACATCTTGTCCCGCAGGATGCCGGCGTTGTTCACCAGCACATCCACCCCGCCGAAGGCGTCCAGCGTCTGAGCCAGCACCGCTTCGGCCCCGGACATCTCGGCCACGTCGTCGCAGTTGGCCACTGCTGTGCCTCCGGCGGAGGTGATCTCGTCGACCACCGCCTGAGCCACCTCTGGATCGGCGCCAGTACCGTCGGCGGCGCAGCCCAGATCGTTGACCACTACCTTGGCCCCCTCAGAAGCAAACAGAAGGGCGTAGTGACGACCGATGCCCCGACCGGCGCCGGTTATGACAGCGATCCGCCCCTCGAGCGCGCCGACAGACATCAGCTGCCCTGAGCTGCCTGGCGCTGAGCGGCCTGTGCCTCCAAAAGGGCCATGGTGGGATGCTCTTCGACGCCGATGGTGCGGGGCAGCGACTCTTCGATGCCCTCGGGGGTCCAACTGCTGTCGGGGGCGTACATGGAGCGAAGTTCGCCGAATTGGGCCCACACGGAAATGCGCGGGCCGACCACGGTGTACACCTGGGCAGTGATGTCGCGAGCAGCGTCGCTGAGCAGGTACACGGCCAACGGCGCCACGTCTTCGGGCGCGCCGGCTTCGATCTCGAACGGGACATTCTCCGACATGCGGGTCTTGGCGCTGGGAGCAATGCAATTGGCGTTGATGCCGTAGCGCTTAAGAGCCAGTGCCGCGCTCTTGGTAAGCGAGATGATGCCCCCCTTTGCCGACGCGTAGTTGCACTGGGAGGTAGAGCCGGTGAACGCCCCCGAGGTGATCCCCACCAGCGATCCCCCGGTCTCCTGCTTGCGCATGATGGCCGAGGCGTGCTTGTAAACGGTGAAGTGCCCCTTGAGGTGTACCCGGATCACATCGTCGAATTCTTCTTCGGTCATGTTGAAGATCATCCGCTCTCGTAGAATGCCAGCCACGCACACCGCACCGTCGATGGACCCCCAAGTGTCCACCGCGGCCTGAACCGCGGCTGCGCCGCCCTCCATGGTGCTGATGTCAGAGGCCAGTGCCAGAGCGGTACCGCCGGCCGCCTCGATCTCCGCGACGACTGAGTCGGCCACCTCCGAAGACGGGTCGGACCCATCCAGCGATACGCCGTAGTCGGCTACCACGACGTTGGCGCCAGCGGCAGCGCTGCCCATGGCGATGGCTCGGCCGATGCCGTTACCCGCACCGGTTACGACGATGTTCTTGCCTTCGAGATATCCAATCACGGGCGAAAACCCTACCCTTCGCCTGGAGCCAACAGTTGGTCGAAGAGCTCAGCCAATCCCTCAGGGGGAATCCGGCCGCTTCCTCTGAGGGCCAACGTTCCGTCCCCAAACACGAAAACCCAGAATGGGGTGCCCGCCTGACCATAGGCGGCCGCTATTTCATTGTCGGCGCTGTCCACCAGAACCGGGAATGGCCAACCCTCGTCGGCCAACCATTGGCTGGGCGGGTAGTTGTCCCTGTTGGAGTCAACCAGCGTGACCACGCTGAGAAGATCCACCCCTTCGGGCAGGTTGTTGCCTGCTGCCAGCCAGCCGGTGAGTTCGACAACCTCAGCCTGACAAGCCGGGCACCAGTGAGCCAGGAACACGATGGCTGCTGGCCGCTCTCCTGGTGTCCAATCCAGCGGCGAACCATCTATGGCAGTGCCAGAAAGTCCGGGCACCGGTCGGCCAAAAGCAGGATCGGCATCAGGTGATTCCCCAATCGGGCCGAGTGGTTGTCCGGCTATCTGCACCGGGGCAACCTCGACAGCGATGGGAGCTTCGGTAGCTGGGGCAGTTACGACGGGTGTGGGCTGCTCAGTTGCCATCGGTGTCTCCAACGGCGTCGGCTGCTCAGCTGCCATCGGTGTCTCGACTTCGGTCGGAACCGGTGCAGCTTCGTCGTCGTTGCCTCCGCAGGCAGCAGCCAACAGTAGGGAAGCGGCAACCAGCGCCACTACGCGGCAGACGGTGCTCTTGAACTTCATGGACACAGGCTACGGCCGCATCACAGCGGCATTACCACGCCGCCGTTGGGCCGCATAGTCTGGCCGGTCACGAATCTCCCGGCCTCGGAGCACAGGTACAGGATGGCGTAGGCAATGTCGTTGGGGTTGCCCACATAGCCAAGGGGATTCATTTGGGCAATGGTGTCGAAGTGGTTCCGCTGGCGCTCGGGATCGACTTTGCCGTCGTCGTCTAGAAAATGGCGGTCGTAGATGGGGGTTTCGATGGAGCCGGGGGCCACCGCGTTCACCCGGATGGGAGCCATCTCCACCGCCGCGGTGCGGGTGATCATCTTCACCGCCGCCTTGGTGAGGGCGTACACCGAGATCATCGGGGCGGGCATATCGGCCCCAGCCGACGACAGGTTCACGATCGACCCGGACTTCTGGTCGGCCATGGCCCGCCCCGCCGCCGCGGTGCCCCAGTAGACGCCCTTGATGTTCACGTTCATCACTCGGTCGAGCTGCTCAGGGGTGGTATCCACGATCAGGCTGTCGGTGATGATCCCGGCGTTGTTCACCATGATATCCAGCCGTCCATGCCGGTTCACCGCATCGGCTACCAGAGCATCCACCGCCGCCTTGTCACTCACGTCGGTAGGCACCGCCGACCACGAGGCCCCCAGCGCGTCCAACTCGCCGCCGGTCTCTCCCATCCCATCGGCGTCAACGTCGCCCAGCACCACTGAGGCTCCGGCCTTGGCCAGCGTGACCGCCGTCCCCCGGCCGATCCCCGAAGCCGCCCCCGTGACCACCGCCACCCGGTCGGAAATATCAAACGCAGCCATGATGTCGTCATGCATGGCCCCATCATGGCCCCTGCCGAATGGGGATCAGGAACCGTACTTGGGATGCGTTAGGCAGGCTCCCAGAAGACCATGGCGTGGGTGTCGTCGTAGGTGCGGGCGTAGGCCGCTACGGGCATGCCGATCTCTACGGCTTCGGGGTCGATACCGGTGAGGCCGCCGAACATTCTCACTCCCTCTGGGAGGTCGATCATGGCCAGCACATAGGGCAGTTCGGCGAAAGCGGGGACACCGTATTGGCGGACCACGGTGTAGGTGTAGACGGTGCCGGTGCCGGCGGCCTCCATCCACTCGGGCTCAGCGCCGCAGGCAGTGCATATTGCCCGGGGATAGTGCTGGCGGTGGCCGCATTCCGGGCACTGCTGGATTAGCAAACGGCCCTCGGCGGCGGCGGCGAAGAAATCTCCGTACTCCCCCTCGCCAGCGGGGACCGGTCCCTGCCATTCAAGATCTCTGACGACCCTCATGAAGGCCGGTCCTTGCCCAAGATGACGGTGGCGATGGCCGACAGCCAGCCGCCGGAGCCGCAGGCCAGGGCCAACTCCGCGTCGGGCACCTGGGCCTCGCCGGCGTCGCCCCGAAGCTGGCGCACCGCTTCGATCAGCAAAAAGATGCCCCGCATTCCCGGATGGTTGGACGACAAGCCCCCGCCGTCGGTGTTGGTGGGCATCGAACCGCCTCGACGCAGGTGGCCCTCTTCCACAAAGGCACCACCCTCTCCCCGACCGCAGAAACCCAATCCCTCCAGCATGAGCATCACAGTGATGGTGAAGCTGTCGTAGAGCTGAGCCGTGTCGATGTCGGCCGGCGTCACTCCCGCTTGGGCGAACGCCTCTGGTCCGCACACCGCTGCCCCCATCTCGGTGAAGTCGGGCATTTGGTGGATGTTCCAGTGGGTCTGGGTGCCCGCCGCGCCCAACACATAGATAAGAGGCTGGCGCAGATCGCGGGCTATCTCCTCGGTGGTCATCACCAGCGCCCCGCCCCCGTCGGTGATCACGCAGCAGTCCAGCTTGTGCAGCGGATCGGCGATCATGCGGCTGTTCACCACGTCGTCCACCGTGATGGGGTCGCGGTAGCGGGCATCGGGGTTGAGCCCGGCGAACTCCCGGATCCCCACGGCGATCTCGGCCAATTGCTCCGATGTGGTGCCGAACTCGTGCATATGGCGACGGGCGGCCAGGGCATAGGCCCCCACCAGGGGCAATCCGTAGGGTGTGGCCATCTGCATGGCCCCGGTCACCGGCTGGGCGTCGCGCTGAAAGCCCCCGGTGCCCAGCACCCGGCCCATGCGGGTGAGCTGGTCGGAGCCGTAGGTGACCAGCACGGTGTCGCACAGCCCCTCCCGGATGGCGGCGGCGGCATGCTGCACGTGGAACTCGAACGACGAGCCGCCGACCATGGTCCCATCGATGTATCGGTGGTTCACCCCCAGGTACTCGGCCATGGACACGGCATCGTCGCCCGCTCCTGGCCCGCCACCGCTGGTGCTCACATATCCGTCGATGGCCGACTTGGCGATGCCGCAGTCGGCAATGGCCCGGCGGGCGGCCAGCGCGTGGTGCTGCACCGAGTTCAGGTGCGGCACCACCGGATAGTCGCTCAGGCCAATGCCGCAGATGACCGGGTGTCGGGAAGGCATCTAGGCCAGAGCCTCAATGATGGAGTTGTGCTCGCCGAGGTGGGGGGCGCGGTGTCGGATGCGGTAGGGGGACTTGGGAGCGATGTATGGCGCTCCCAGATAGGTGAAGCTCCGGCCCAAGTCCTCGTGCTCTACTTCTACGGGGAAGCCTCGCTCTTGGAAGTGGGGGTCGGCCAGCACCTCTTCGGGCGAGTAGATGATGCCCACCGCCAGCCCCCGCTCTTGAGCGCCGATGAAGAACTCGTAGGCGGTGATGTTCTCGGAGATTAATCGGACTGCCTCTCGGGCGGCGCCGAACATGGCCGTCACCTCGGGATCCTGGCCCACCTGCGAAAGATGCAGATCCTCTTCGAGCTGCGCGCCCATCTCCAAGAAGAAGAACTCTTCAAACTGGTCTTTCAACCCCAGGCTCTCCATCCACTCCACTACCACGGCAAAGTCCCGGGCCGAGCGAGGTGGGAAGCCGGTGTTCACGTCGATGCCGTCCGCCGACAGTGCCCTGGTGAACGTGGTGGGCTCGATGGCCGCGTGCCGCCCGGTCTGGCGCTGCACCTCGTCGCCGGCCACCAACCACTGCACCGAGCCGAACTCGGTGGTCACGTTTGCGGCGGCGTGCATGTTGACGTCCACGAACTGTCCTTGGCCGGTGTGGTCTCGGGCCAACAGCGCGGTTTGGGCGGATAGCACCGCGAACACAGAGCCGGTTTGGTACCCCTGGTTGCCTCCGCCCCGCTGGGGTGGAATGGCGTGGTCGTCGTAACCGCAGCTCCACACCGGCCCGCCCGCGGCCAGCACGGTCAGGTCGATGCTCTCCTCTTGAGACCGCGGTCCGCTGCGGCCGAACGGCGTGAGCGATACCCAGATCAACTCGGGATGGTCGGCCCGTAACGTGTCATGGTCGATGCCCAGCTCGGCCAATCGGCCAGGGCGCTCCGACTCCAGAACCACATCGGCGGTGGCAACCAGCGAGCGGAACCGGTCTTGAGCATCTTCATCCCCAAGATCCAGGGTCACGCCCAGCTTGGAGGCGTTGTAGTGCCACCACCACAGGCTGCGCTCGGGATCGGGCTCATCGTGCAGAAACGGCTCAAATCCCCGGGTGTGGTGACCATCGGGGGGCTCAACCACGATCACCTCTGCTCCCATGCCGGCCAGCAGCAACCCGGCATAGGCCGAGGCCTCTCCGGCCAGCTCCACCACCCGGACTCCAGCCAGAGCGCCGGGCAGATCGTTCCCCGTCATCAGATCACCCCCTCGGCCGCCAGGTCGGTCAACTCTGAGTCGGAATGACCGAGCAGGCCCCCGAGTATCTGGCGGTTGTGCTGGCCCAACAGGGGTCCTCCCCGCTCCAGCACCCAGTCGGTCTCTGAGAAATGGGCGGGGATGCCGTCGACCCGAACCCGGCCCATCTCGCCGTGGGTGACGGTGGGCCACAATCCCCAGGCCTCGGTGTTGGGGTCGTTGTCGATTCGGTCCTCCGGCTTGGCCACTCCGGCAGCGGGCACGCCGACGGCTTGCAGTTCAGCGGCCGCCGTGAACCGATCCCGACCCGAACTCCAGGCCCGCACGGCATCGTCCAACTCGTCCTCATAGGCCAGTCGCCCGGCCAGGTCGTCGAACCGCTGGTCGTCGATGCCCATGAGCCCGGCGATGGCTTGCCAGTCGCGATCGTCCCGGGCTGCCAGGGCCAGCCAGGCGTCGTGCCCGTCGGCCTCATAGATGCCGTGGGGCGCCATGGCCGGGAACTGGTTGCGGTTGGAGTAGGGCATGCCGTCGCGCCGCAGCGGTCGCCCGTTCACGGTGTAGTCCAATGCCACCGGGCCGAGCATGTTGGCCCCGGCATCGGTACACGACATGTCGATCCACTGGCCTTCGCCGGTGCGGCTGCGGTGGATGAGCCCGGCCATGATGGCCATGGCCATGAAGTTCCCGCCGTGGTGGTCCATGTAGGAATACCCCCATCCGGCCGAGGGCATGTCGGGAAGCCCGGAGGTGAAGGTGAGCCCGCAGCAGGCCTGCACGATCGGCCCCCACGTCTTGTACTTGCGATAGGGCCCAATGTGGCCGAACCCGCAGTTGGACACGTACAAGATGTCGGGCTTGATCTCTTTCAGACGGTCGTAACCGAAACCCAGGCGCTCCAGCACCCCGGCGGCGAAGTTCTCGGTAACGGCGTCGCTCACTGCGATTATCTCGGCCAGCAGCTCCTTGCCCCGCTCGGTGCGAAGGTTGAGCGTGACCCCCAGCTTCTCCACGTTGTGGTTGTTGAAGCAGCCGCCGAACTCATGGCCCCGGCGGTCGTCTACGAACGGGGACGTTCCCCGGAGCACATCCCATTTGCCCAGGCGAACCGGATCTTCAATGCGGATGATCTCGGCCCCGAAGGCGGCCATCCACCGAGTGGCCCCTGCTCCGGCCAGTTGCCCGGTGAAGTCGCAGATGCGAATGTGGGACAAAGCCTCAGATTTCACGGCCCGACCTTATGCGGTCGGATTCCGCGGCAACCGAGTCGGGAAGCGCCGACAGTCTCTAGGCTTCAGCCCGTGCGAGTGCTACACCACATGGAAGACGGGCGGCTCGACCCGATCATCGCCCGATTCGACACCGTGGAGTTCGTGTGCGTGCCCCGCCAAGGCGACTTCCCTGATGAGGCGTCCGGCGACGTGCTTTTGACCATCCCCCGGGGCTATCCAAACTTGGCCGAACTGCTGGACCGGGGCGTGGAGTGGGTGCATGTGACCAGCACCGGGATCGATGGGTTCCCCCTTGAGCTGCTGGGTGACCGGGTGATGACCTGTTCACGGGGAGCCTCGTCCATCGGCATCTCCGAGTGGTGCCTGGCCATGATGCTGGCCTTCGAGAAGGACCTGCCCAACGTGTGGCTCAAAAGCCCACCTGAAAGGTGGTTCACTGCTGACTTGGGGGCGCTCTATGGCAAGACGCTTGGCCTCATCGGTTTGGGCGGTATCGGCACCGCGGTGGCCCGCCGGGCGCTGGCTTTCGATATGTCGATACTGGCTTTGCGACGCACTGCGGTGCCTTCGCCCCTAGAAGGGGTGGAAATCGCCGGGTCGTTGGACGAGCTGCTGGAGCGCTCCGACCACATCGTGGTGGCCGCGCCGGCCACTGCCGCCACCCATCACCTCTTGGATGCCGACGCCCTGTCCAAAGCCAAGCCGGGTGCTCATATCATCAACATCGCTCGGGGCGACCTCATCGACCAAGACGCCCTACGGGCCGCGCTCGACCGCGGGCATATCGCCCGGGCATCGCTAGACACGGTAGAGCCCGAGCCCCTGCCAGAGGGCCACTGGCTGTATGACCACCCCCAGGTCCGGCTCAGCGCCCATGTTTCCTGGTGCATGCCCGAATCTTGGGACTTTCTGATGGCCCCTTTTGCTGACAACCTCCAGCGCCGCCTCGATGGCCAACCCCTAGAGGGAATCGTCAACCCCGACGAGGAGTACTAGCCGTCGGTTGACAACACTGCCGCCACCACCTCGCGGCGGCGGACTTGGCCGGTGGCGGGAGTGCGGGGGATGGCATCCATGGCTTCGATTCGGCGGGGGTGTTTGAACCGGGCTAAGCGATCGCTCAAATGGGCTTGCACTGCATCGGGAGTGGGCAGGGCAACGCCCGGTGCGAGCACGAACACGGCACACACCACTTCGCCCCAGCGGTCGTCGGGAATGCCCACCACCGCCACTTCGGCAGCACCGGGGAAATCAGCCAGATGGCCCTCGACCTCAGCGGGCGACACCGTCTCCCCACCGGTGCGGATCACATCTTTGACTCGGCCGACGATGGAGTAGAAGCCGTCGCCGTCCACCTCGGCCAGATCTCCGGTGCGGAACCAGCCGTCTTCGGTGAAAGCCTCGGCGGTGGCCTCGGGATTGTCGAAGTAGCCGTCGAACATGAATGGGGAACGGGTCTGGAGCTCGCCGCGGTCAAGGCGCACCTCAGCCCCAGTGTGGGCCTGACCGCAGCTTCCCGGTCGGGATTCCATGTCGGGATCGTCCAGCATGGTGACCGAGCCGGCTTCAGTGGACCCGTAGAACACCCTTCGATGGGCGTTGGGGAAGGCGGCCTTCAGGTCGGCCAGCAGCTCGGGTGGCGTGGCCGAGGTGCCCGAAGTGGCGAACCGCAGCGAGGCCAAGTCGGCATGGCGACCGGCTTCCAACACCCGGCGCCACACCGCCGGGATGCAGTTCATGTAGGCCGCTTGGTGGTGCTGAACCGCATCGATCAACACATCGGCGTCGGCCCGATCGGTGAACACCACCAGCCCCCGGGCCTGCCAAGCCTGAAGGGCGATGGTCCACGCCCCCATGTGGAACATCGGGAACATGCACACCGTGGCCCCCCTTGGCTCGAGCAGCGCCGGAGTGCGAGTGCGCAGCCAGTTACACCGGTGCGACAGCACCACGCCCTTGGACTTCCCGGTGCTGCCGCTGGTGAAGAACACCACATGGGGATCGCGCTCTCCCACCCCCGATGGCGCTGGTGCAGCATCCGATGCCGACTGGGCCTCAGTCACGAGATCGAGCCCCGGACCGGTGCCTCCCAACCGCACCAGTGGCACCCCCACCTCGTCAGCAACTGTCTGCCCAGCCTCGGCATGTCCAGGGTCGACCACCAGCAGCCGAGGTCGGGCCAGGCCCACCATTTCGGCCGCCTCCTCGGGCGACAGCCGGGCGTTTGCCGGAGCGAACACCGCCCCCGACCGGGCCAGAGCTACAAACAGAGACACCGACGCCAGGTTGTTGTCGCTCCAGGTGACCACCCGGTCGCCCCGACTCACCCCGAGTCCGGCCAGCACATGGCTCATCTGATTGGCCTGCCGGCCCAACTCCCCGTAGGTGAGCACTTGCCCGCCCAGCGCCGCTGCCGGGCGACGCGGCACGGTCGCGGCCGCATTGTCGAACACCGAGCCGATCACCAACTCCATCGCCGGGCACACTACCGGGAGATGGGGGCTCCAACCGTGGTGGTCACTACCGTGAGGGGTGATGACGGAGCAAACACGGCCACGATCTAGGGCCACGGAACTCGCGCTGGAAAAGGCCTATGCGGCCAAGGGTCCGGAGGCCAATCGCGAGCTGTACGCATCTTGGGCTACGACATACGAGTCGGGCTTCGTCGTCGACAGCGGATACGTCTACCACCAAGAGGTGGTCAAGGTTTTCTGCGATGGATTCTCAGACCCGGGCCAGCCTGTGCTGGATGTGGGCTGTGGAACCGGAGTCGTCGGGGGCGAGTTGGCCAAATTGGGCGTGTCCGTCATCGACGGCATCGACATCTCGCCGGAAATGCTGGCCGAAGCCGCGGCCAAGACGTGCAACGGCCGCCCGGTGTACCGGCAACTCATTGAAGCCGACCTCACTGGTCAGACCGAATTGGCCGTTGGCGCCTACGCCGGCATCGTGAGCTCAGGAGCATTCACCCATGGGATCTTCGGTCCGGAGACGATTTTGAAACTGCTCCGGGCGGCCAGCCCCGGTGCTCGTTTCGCGCTCGGGATCAACTCTGCCCACTTCGAGGAGTTCGGCTTTGCCGACTGGCTGGGACAGCGCCAGTTGGACGGACACATCTCAGAGCCGCACTTCGAGTTGCGGCCAATCTATGGCGACGCTGACGAGGCAGATCCCAACCAGTGGTCCCGTATCGCCGTCTTCTCGGCCTCGTGAGCGAAGCCGCAAGATTTGGCAAGACGTGGCACCATTAGGCCCATGAGCTTGACGTCTGATCCGCTCACCCCCTCCGACGAGGACTCGGCGTTCGACCCGTTCGCCTATCCCGAGGAGGTGCCCATAGATACGCTGGCCGAGCTGCGGTCGGAGTGCCCGGTGGTTCGGACCCCCACCGGCTGGTACCTCACCAAGTTTGACCATGTGTTGGAGGCCACCAGGGACGTGGAGACCTTCGTGTCCAGCTTCCGCGACCCCGGCGTGGTGGTTCCCGAGGAGGAGAAGCTCATCAGCGAGATCCCCGAGCCCCGACACGGCAAGGTGCGCCGCATCATCAACGCCACCGTGGCCCATCACAAGTCGATGCGAGCCGAGCCGTTCGTGCGGGAGTTGTGCCACGAATATCTAGACCCGATCTTGGAGCGGGGCCACGGCGAGCTGGTGGCTGAGTTCATCACCCCGGTGCCCATTAACGTGATCTCCCACCTCATCGGGGTGCCCGCCGAGGACTGGGAGCAGTTCCACGCCTGGACCGACGAGGTGGTGCTGGGCGACTACCCCCGCACCAACCGCAACGAGCGGGGCGAGGGCCTGGCCGGCGCCCATCCCGAGTTCTGCGCTTACATCGACGCCCTGATCGCCGAGCGGCGGGCCAGCGACGAGGCCCCCGACGACCTGGTCACCCGGCTCATCACTACCGAGATCGAGGGCCATCGCCTCACCGATGTGGAGATACGCACCCAGCTGGCATTCCTCATCATGTCGGGCAACGAGACCACTCGGCACCTGATCGGCAACCTGCTTTGGCGCATCATCGGCGACCCCGATCTGTTCGCCACCCTCAAGGCCGACCGGAGCCTCTCTGAGCGGGCGGTGGAGGAATCGCTGCGGATCGACTCCCCCGCCCACATGCTCATTCGGGACTGCACTGCGGATACCGATGTGTTCGGCGCTCCGATGCGCAGCGGAGACAAGATTGTGTTCGGGGTGTCGTCGGCCAACCGGGACGAGGACTACTTCGACCACCCCGACGAGTTCCGCCTCGACCGGGACCGCCCCAAAGACCACATCGCCTTCGGCGGCGGCCCCCACATCTGCCCCGGCGCCAGCCTGGCCCGCCTGGAAGGCCGTGTGGCGCTGGAGGTGTTCTTGGACCGAGTGGCCGCTGCCGAGCTGGCCCCCGGCTGCGTCCGCAAGAAGACCCCGGTGTTCTGGGCCAACGGACCCGACCGCCTCGACGCGTTCTTGACTCCCGAACCCGTTGGCTGAACAACAGCCCGAGGGCGAGACTTACACCCACGGTTACCACCAGGTAATCGTGGGATGGCACTCCCGGCGCACGGCCGAGACTTGCGCGGCCTTCTTGTTGCCTCGACTGCGGCCCGATGCCGAGGTGCTCGACATCGGTTGCGGCTCGGGCACCATCACCGCTGGCTTGGCTCGCCGCGCGGGCCGGGTGGTGGGCCTAGACCTGTCGGCTGAAGTAGTGGACGCGGCCCGTGGCCATGCCGACGACTGCGGCCTGTCCAATGTGTCCTTTGAAGTCGGCTCGGTCTACGAACTGCCGTGGGAGGACGCCAGCTTCGACGTGGTGTACGCCCACCAAGTGCTCCAGCACCTTTCCGATCCGGTCCGGGCCTTGCGGGAGGCCCGGCGAATACTGCGGCCCGGCGGGCTGGTGGCTGTACGCGACTCCGACTATGCCACCATGATCCACGCTCCCGTGTTCCCAGCCATCGAGCGCTGGCGGGACCTCTACCACCAGGTTGCGACCGCCAACGGCGGTGAGGCCGACGCCGGTCGCTATCTGCTGTCGTGGACAATAGAAGCTGGTTTCACCGATATCGACGCCACTGCCACCACCACCGCCCACACCGACCACGAGGGTCGAACTGTGTGGGGCGAGATGTGGGCGGTGCGGGCAATCGAAAGCGATTTCGCCGAACACGCCGTCAACAACGGATTCGCCACCCGCGATGAACTACAGGAAATCTCCAACGCTTTCCGAAAATGGGCCGTCCAGCCCGACGGCTTCTGGGCCTGGGTGAACGGAGAGGTGATCGGGGTCTGCCCGCCTGATTGACGACCGTGGCTAGTCGACCGGCGGGCTCTCGATCAGCTCAACACAAGTGCCGTCGGGGTCCTCAAAGAACAGCGCCCGGAGGTCGGCCGGCAGCCCTGGGCCCATCTCCAGCTCCACCGGCGGGGAGTAGCAGGTCACCCCGGCGTCGATTAGTGCGGCATAGTCCCGGTCGATGTCATCGGTGAGCAGGGCCATACGGAATATGCCCAACTCGTTGGCCTGCCGTCGAGCAGAGCCGGAGGGTCGGGGCTGTTTCCACTCCACCAGGTCAAGAATGAACCCAGAAGGGCTGGCGTTGGGGGCGCCGATGAAGCAGGCGTCCCATGCCACATCGCCGTTCACCCGGAACCCCGAGCCGGGCTGTGCTTCCGAAGGACATGAGCGAATCCGAGCGTTCAGCCTGAGCACGTCGCAATAGAAGTGGCGGGACCGCTCCAAGTCAGAGCAATTGACGTTGACGTGGGCCAGCCGGGTGCTGTCGGCCTGGACGAACTGCACCGCGGTACCGTCGGGGTCGGAGCACAGGAACAGCTCCGGTGCGGCCATCCCCTCCGCCCCGAGGTTCACCCGACCCGGCGGCGACCAAACATCGTGCCCGGCCTCGGTGAGTCGTCGGTGCAAGCCAGCCAAGTCGTCGGTGAGAATGCATAGCCGGCCGAAGCCCAACTCAGTGACCGAGCTTGGCGGCGACCCTGCCGGCCCAGGCACCTGCCACTCCAACAGATCCAGCACCACCCCATCGAGGGCGTCGTCACCGGCCATGATCCAGGCGTCCCACTGCACCTCGTCCAACCCGAACGCCCCACCCGGCTGAGGCCGCTCAGGCCGAGTCCGAACCGTCGTCCGCAACCCCACCAGATCCCGATAAAACCCCAGCGACCGCTCCAGATCAGAGCAATTCACATTCACATGAAAAAAACGCAACGGTCCCACCATTGATCAACCCTTGATGGTGAGGAGTTCTAGGAGGTTGCCGTCGGTGTCGCGAAAGTAGACGGATTGGCCGCGTTCGCCGTTGCTAGCGGGGCGGGGGGCAGGGCCTTCGATGACCTCGACGCCGCAGTCGGCCAGGTGAGCCTGGGCCTCGGCGATGGTGCCGCCCCAGCGGAAGCACAGGTCTACCGAGCCGGGGGTGGGCAGGCGGGCGTGGGGGGAGGCGGGAGCGGCGGCGGGGTGTACGTTGATGCGGTTGGCCCCCACCTGCATCATCACGATGGGCATCTTGCCGGCCCGGAACTCCTCCAGGTACATGGGCTCAGCGCCCAGCACCTCGCCGTAAAAGGCCACGGTGGCCTCCACGTCGGCCACGGTTATGGCCAGATGGTCGAATCCCTCAACGCTCATGATGCCTACCCTCGAATCGCCATGCCAGCGGTGGAGCCCCCGTCGATTATGTACTCGTGGCCAGTCTGGTACGACGAGGCGTCCGACACCAGGTAGCAGGCCAGATCGGCCACCTCGGAGGCGACCCCGGCCCGGCGCAGCGGTACGTGGCCAAACAGCTCAGGGCGCCCGTGGCGGTCGGCCGACAACATGGCGGTCTCGATCGGACCGGGGTGTATGGAGTTCACCCGAATACCCTGCGGTCCCAGCTCAATGGCCGCCACCTTCGTCAGCCCCCGCACCGCCCACTTGGTGCCCCCATAGGCGGCGTGGTGGGAGATGCCCTCCATCCCGGCGATGGACGAAATGTTGACGATCCCCCCGCCGCCGGCCTCGGCCATGGAGTCGGCCACGCTCTGGATGCCCAGGAACGTGCCCAGGTAGTTCACCTCCCAAATGCGACGCAGGCTCTCGGGGGTCTCATCGGCAATGGGAGCGGTCCAGTGGACGGCGGCGTTGTTCACCAGCGCCCGCAGCGGCCCCTGCTCCACCGCCGCGGCCACCACCCGGGCCCAATCCTCGGGCGACGACACGTCGTGGTGGAGGTACACGGCCTGGTCGCCCAACTCGGCGGCCACCGTCTCTCCCGCCTCGTCGAGCACGTCGCCCATCACCACGAACGCGCCTTCGTCCACAAACTTCCGGGCCTCGGCCTCGCCCTGGCCCCGAGCCGCCCCGGTCACAATCGCTACTCGTCCATCAAGACATCCCATGGCGAAGTTCTAGCCGATCAGCGCGCCGCGGCTCGGAGTAGTGTGCACAGCCATGCCATACCCTCAATCAGTTCTGGACGTCGCCGCTCGCATCAACAACTGGGGGCGCTGGGGCGAGGACGACCAGATCGGCACGCTCAACTTCCTCACCGACGAGGTGGTGAAGGAGGCGGCCCAGAGCATCCGCACCGGCAAGCGCATTTCGCTGGCCTATCCCCTGCACAAAGACGGCCTGCAAACCGGCGTCATCCCCGGACGGGTGAACCCGCTGAAGACGATGGTGTCGCTCAACGCCTCAATGATGGGCGACCCTGACATGTTCCACACCAGCGACGACGTGGTCACCATGGGCCTGCAATGCGCCACCCACTGGGATGGGCTGTGCCATGCCATGTACCGGGGCAAGCTCTACAACGGCCACGACGCCTCCACCATCACCGAATGGGGAGCATCGGTGTGTGGCATCGAAAAGGTCAAGAGCCTCACCGGGCGGGGCGTGCTGCTGGACATCGCCAAGCTCCATGGAGTGGATGTGCTGGAGCCGGGCCATGCCATCGGCTACGACGACCTGACCAACGCGGCTGAGGCCCAAGGGGTGGAGATCCGCACCGGCGACATCATCCTGGTCCGCACCGGACTGTTCGCATACGCCAAGGCCAGCGATCTGGACAACTACTACGGCGAGCCCATCCCCGAGATGGGGATCGTGCGCTCCGCCGGGATCGGCGTGACCGCCTGCGAGTGGTTCCACGACAACAACATCGCCGCGGTGGCCACCGACAACATCGTGTTCGAGGTGCTGCCCTACGACCCGGCCTTCGAGGGAGCGATCCTCGCCATCCACTGCCTAGACCTGGTGGACATGGGCCTCACCCAAGGCCAGAACTGGGATCTGGAAGAACTGGCCGCCGACTGCGCGGCTGACGGCCACTACGACTTCTTCCTGGAGGCCTCGCCCCAGCCGTTCGTGGGCGGCCTGGGGTCACCGGTCAACCCAGTGGCCATCAAATAGCCCGCGATCAGCCGACTGATGGCGACTCCCGGAGGGCGGCGGCCTCGGCTCGCTCCTCTTCGGAGCGAATCTCCTGGCGCAGCGGGATCTGGCGGACCAATAGCGCGGCCAAGATTCCTACGGCGATTATCGGTGCTCCAAAGATGAAACAGCGACCCACCCCCACCGTGAAGGAGTCCAGCACCGCATCCACTATCGACGGGTCCTGGATGGCCCGGATCTGCTGGGGGCTGCCCAGCAGCTTGTCGGGATCGGGCAGGGCGGCTAATTGCTCGGGGGTGACTTTGGACTCAAGGGAAGATTGCAGTCCGTTGGCGTAGATGGCCCCCATGACGGCCGCACCGATGGTGCCCCCCAGCGATCGCACGAAGTTGGTGGCCGCCGACACCATGCCGATGTCGCGGTGCGCGCTGGCATTCTGCACGACCAGCACCAGCACCGGCATGGTCATCCCTAAACCCAATCCGATGACGAACACCATGAGACCCACCTGAACCTGGGTGGTTTCGCGGCCCAAGAACAAGGCCAACAGCGACATCCCCGCAGTCATGAGCACGGTGCCGAGCACAATGAACACCTTGTAGTTCCCAAACCGGGTGAGCATCTTGCCCGACAACACCGACGTGAAGATGATGCCGATGAACATGGGCATCATGTTCAGGCCCGAACCGGTGGCGCTTACTCCCGACACCACCTGCAAGAACACGGGAATGAAGAGCGTGGCCCCGAACATCACCAGCCCGATGAGCAGCATGACCACCATCGACCACCGCACGACGTCGTTGGAATACAGCCGGGGCGGAAGGATCGGATCGGCAGCCTTGGTCTCCCACCAGAAGAAGGCCGGCAACAGCACGGCCGAGGCCGCCAAGATCAGGGCCATCCCCGGCGACGACCAGGCCAGCTGGTCTCCCCCGATGCTGAGGGCGATCAGCAACGGGGTGAACCCGGAGATGAGCAACCCCGCACCCAACCAGTCGATGGGGCGGGACACGACGTCGAGGCGCACGTTGAACAGCACCGCAATGGCCGCCATTGAGATCAAGCCCACAGGAATGTTCACGTAGAACACCCACCGCCAGCTCAGGTGGTCGACGAAGAAGCCTCCGATGAGCGGTCCGGCCACGCTGGCCGTGCCGAACGTGGCCGCGATGTAGCCCTGGTAGCGACCCCGCTCGTTGGGGGCGACGATGTCGCCCACTATGGCCATGGGCAGCGCCAACAACCCGCCGCCGGCCAGCCCCTGTAAGGCCCGGAACAGCACCAGCTGCAACATGGTCTGCGACAGACCAGCCAGCGCCGAGGTGATGATGAAGAAGCCGATGGTGAGCTGGAAGACCAGCTTGCGGCCATAGATGTCGCTGAGCTTGCCGATGATGGGCGTGGCGATGGTGCCGGTCAGCAGATAGGAGATGATGATCCACGCCACCTGGTCCTGGCCGCCCAGTTCGCCGGCGATGGTTGGCACCGCGGTGGCCAGCACCGAGTTGTCCAATGCCGCCAGGAACATGCCCGTCATCAGGGCGATCATGATGACGTGGACTTGACGGGGGGCGAGCTCCTCCGGCTCCACCAACTCAGGATTGAACAGGCGGGCCATCAGCGCTACCAATCTTCGGCTACAACCTGCCCACCCTTAGATAGACCGGGTCTTGCCTTCCCAATAGGGGTCGCGTAGCCGACGCTTGTACAGCTTGCCGTTGGGGTCGCGGGGCATCTCGTCGGTGAAGTCGATGGAGCGGGGCCACTTCTGCTTGGCAATCTGGTCCCGGAGGAGAGCCATTATGGCCCCCCTGGTGTCGTCGTCGGCGGCCACGCCGGAAGCGGGCTCGATGACCGCCTTGATCTCTTCGCCGGTGTCCTCGTTGGGAATCCCGAACACCGCGGCGTCGCCCACCAGCGGGCTCTGGAGCAGCGCGCCCTCGATCTCAGCGGGGTAGATGTTCATCCCGCCCACGATGATCATGTCGTTGGACCGGTCGTTGAGGAACAGGTAGCCGTCGTCGTTGAAGTATCCCACGTCACCTACGGTGAAGAACTCCTTGCCCAGGCGGGCCTTGTCGGTCTTCTCCTGGTCCTTGTAGTACTCGAAGGTCTGTCCCTGGGGCATCTTCATGTAGATGGTTCCGCTGGCGCCGGGAGGCAAGCGGTTGCCGTCGTCGTCCACCACGATGACCTCCGATCCCGGCCACGGGCGGCCCACCGTGCCGGTGTACTTCCGCCACTCGTCGGGGGGGATGTAGGTGCCGCCGCCCTCGGTGGCCGCGTAGTACTCCCAGATGCAGTCGCCCCACCAGTCGAGCATCTTCTGCTTGGTCTCCACCGGGCAGGGCGCGGCGGCGTGGATCATCCGCCGCAGCGACGACACGTCGTAGCGCTCCTTCACCTCGTCGGGCAGTTGGAGCAGGCGGTGGAACATCGTGGGCACCATGTGGCTCTGGGTGACCTTGTAGCGGTCGATGCGCTCCAGCGCCCCCTCTGCGGTCCAGCGGCCCATGAGGACCGCGGGATGACCCATGTGCAGCGACGTGGTGGTCCAGATGTTCACCGCGGTGTGGTACAGCGGGGCCTGCGTGATGTGGACGTTGTCTTGGTGGGGCATGATGCCCAGCAGCATGAACAGCCCGCCGGAGCCGGCGGCGGATTCATCGGGGTGGACACTGGGCAATGCCCGCCGCACGCCCTTGGGCCGCCCGGTGGTGCCCGAGGTGTAGAACATGAACGAACCGGTCGTGAGGTCGTTGGGCCTGCTGGCCGGCTGTGATTCGACCAATTCGGACAGCGGGCGGAAGCCGTCGATGCTCCCTACCGAGAAACGGTTGGCGGCGGGAACATCGCTCTCCTCCAGCACCCTGGTGGCCTGATCGGCAAAGTCCTCATGGACGATGAATGCCTTTGTCTCGCTGTCGTTGACGATGTAGGCGATCTCGGGGCCGGCCAAGTGCCAGTTCACGGTGGTGAGGTAGAAGCCCCCCTGATAGGCGGCCAGGGACACGGCCGTCTGCTCGATCCCGTTGGGCAGCACAGTGGTCACCTGATCGCCCACTTCAAGCCCAGCAGCCCGCAAACCGTGCACGATGCGGTTGGTCAGCTTGGCCAGCTCCCGGTAGGTGATCTCGTTGTAATCGGGGTCTACCACCGCCAGGCGCTCGGGATCGGCCTCGGCGATCTTCCAGAATCCCAGCACGTCGGTCTCAGCCATTTGCCCTCCAATCGGCGCGCGCTGGGTGGATGGTAGGCGCAGTCTGGGGAGAGGCCGAAACCGTGCTTACATGCCGGTGAAGTCTGGAGGGCGCTTCTCCATGAAGGCGGAGATGGCCTCCACGTTGGCCGGTGCTCCCATCAGGCGGCCGAAGGCGGCGTTCTCCCGCTCCCGAGCGGCGGCCACGCCATCATGCCAACCGTGGGTGATAAGGGCCTTCGACTCCATCAGCGACGATACTGGCAGCGCGGCCAGCTTCTGCGCGTGGGCCAGCGTGGTGTCCATCAGTTCCTCAGGCGGGCACACCTTCCACACCAGGCCCATCTCCTGAGCCTCCTCCGCACTGATCCACTCGGCGCTGAGCAGGGTCCATATGGCCTGCTGGCGACCCAAAAGCAGCGGGAAGGTGTAGCTGCTGGCTGCCTCGGGGGCCACGCCCAGGCTTGAGAACGGACACTGCAGCCGGGCCTCAGACGACATGAAGGCCAAGTCGGCAAAGCCCAGCATGGTGGCCCCCACGCCGATGGCCAGACCGTTGACCGCGATGATGAACGGCTTGAGGAAGGAGTCCATCTGGTCGATCATCCCGGCGAATCCGTGGACACCGGGCTCCACACCGGCCCCGCCGGGGTTGCGGGCCCCCATCTCCACCAGGTCGGTGCCGGCGCAGAACGCCCGTCCGTTTCCGGTGAGCACCACAACAGCCACATCGGCGTCGGCGGCGGCATCGATCAGGGCTTGGGCAGTGGCGTCGTACAGGGCCTCGCTGAACGCGTTCAGCGCATCGGGGCGGTCCAAGGTCAGCAGCCGAACCCGCCCGTGGTCTTCTATCTTGAGCATCGGTCTGGCAGCCTATAGCGGGTTCCAGCGGGGCTCACGGCCCTCGCGAAATGCTTCGGAGGCCTCGGCCATGTTGCCGGTGAATGTGCCCAGAACCTGGGTGCGGTTCTCCAGTTCCATGGCATGACGCAGGCTGGGGGCGTCGAGAGTGGCGTTGGCCCCAAGCTTGGTCATCCACACGCCGTACTCATTGTTGGCCGCGATCTGCCGGGCCACATCGAGGGCGGCCTCCACCACTTGGCCGTCTGGCACGACCCTGGATACCAGCCCGATGCGATCGGCCTCGGCGGCATCGAAGATCCTCCCGGTGAGCATCAGCTCCCGGGCCCGACCGGCCCCAACGATCCGGGGCAGCAGGTAGCTGTTGCCCACGTCCAGCGACGACAGGCCCACCTTGATGAACACCGAGCCGAACCGGGCCGACTCCGCGGCCACCCGAACATCGCAGTGCAGGGCAATGGCGAAGCCTCCGCCGACGGCGGGGCCGTTCACTGCGGCGATCACCGGCACCCGCAGCTCGTAGATCTTGAGCATGAGGTTGGCCAGGTCGAGTTGCATGTCGTAGATGGGCCCCACCTGGCTCCGGTCGGGCAGCTCGGAAAACTCTTCGTCGCCCCCGGCCTTGAGATCTGCGCCGGAGCAGAACCCCCGGCCAGCACCGGTGAGAACCACCGCCCGCTGTGAGCGGTCCCTCTCCACCTCCTCAAGGGCTCCGCTCAGGTCGGCAATGAGCTCGGAACTCAAGGCGTTGAGCCTCTCGGGGCGTGACATGGTGATCTGGGTGATGCCCGTTTCGGGCGTTTCAACCGTGACAGTAGATGCGTCGCTCAACGCCTGTTCACCGCCTAACTAGGGAACGAGGGCAGGGAGAAAGAGCAGGGATTATAGACACTGGACATAGTCAAGTTGTGGATTTCGCTGTGATCCAGTTGTGGACAGAGCCAATCGTCTCTATAGTGCCTGTTCCGGCATGACTTTGGGCATTGTAGTAGGGGCCTATCTCGTCGTGCATTTGCTCGGCGCCTACTTGCTGCGCGCGTCCGGAGTTGCAACTGATCTGTTCGGCCGATTCCGCAACGTCCCCGACCTGCCCGAGCCGAAGCAGCTCTCTGAGTTCACCGCCTTCGTGGAGACCCACTCCTTCTGGGACACCGAGGATGATGAAGCCCTCGACGACGTCGACGAGTTCGAACTCCAAGCGGTCTTCTGGAACGAGAGGCGGCGCCGGACCGCCTGAACCCGGCCAGCTGCGGCAGCAGCTTGCTCAGTTGGACTTGGCGTGGAGGCCGCCGTCTACCAGCACGACGGCGCCGTTGATGAATGAGGCGGCGGGCAGCACCAAAGACAGGGTGACCTGGGCTACCTCTTCGGGATCGCCGTAGCGACGGGCCGGGACCCGGCGGCGGGCGTACTTCTGCTTGGCCTCTTCAGGAATGTTGCCGGTCATCGCGGTGCGGATCGGGCCAGGGCAAACCGCATTGGCAGTCACCCCCCACTGGCCCAACTCCACGGCCAGCGCCCGGGTGAGGCCGACCACGCCGTGCTTGCTCACGGTGTAGGGCGAGGTGTTGGGCGTGGCCATCACCCCCTCGGTGGAGGCCACGTTGACGATCCGGCCGTCGCCGTTGCGCTTCAGGTCGTCCAGGCAGGCCCGCACCAAGCGCATCTGCGCGGTGAGGTTCACCTCCATGGCCGCGGCCCATACGTCCTCGTAGTCGGCGGCCTCCACTGGAGCGCCGGCGGCAATGCCCGCATTGTTGATCAATATGTCCACCGGGCCCAGCTCGTTCCGAACCTGCTCCACCACTGGTTCCACCACTTCAGGATCAGCCAGGTCGCAGGCCACTGCCAGGGCCGTTCCACCTGCGTCGACGATGGCCGCCACCGTCTCCTCCACCCCGAAGCGGTTGACATCCAGCGCGGCCACCTTGGCCCCCTCGTCGGCCAGAAGCCACGCGGTGGCTCGGCCCATGCCGGAGGCCGCGCCGGTGACCAAGGCCACCCGACCGGCCACCGACCGGTCCAACTTGCTAAGACGAGTCATCAGACCCGGTGGGCGCTCTCGTGCTCCAACAGCCAGGCCTTTACGTCGGGACGTCCTCCGTACTCCCCCACCGACCCGTCGCTGCGCACCACCCGGTGGCAAGGCACCACCAAGGGGATCGGGTTGCTGGACATGGCCGTCCCCACCGCTCGAGCCGCACCCGGTGAGCCGGCCATGAAGGCCAACTCCCCATAGGAAACCGTGGTGCCGTAGTCCACGGTCATCAGCGTGTCGAGCACCCGGCGATAGAACCCGTGGCTCAGGTGCCAGTCCAGGACCAGGTCGAACTGCTGTCGGCGACCCTCGAAGTACTCACCGAGCTGGGCGAAGGGCTCGTCCAGCCAGGCGGTGTCGCCTTCTCCCATCGAGCCGGGCAGTTCGGCCAGTTCGGCCATCATGTCTGCTCTTTCCTCCATGTAGCCGAATCCGACCCTCACCAGCCCTTTCGAAGTGGCGGCAACATTCAGAGGTCCGATTGGAGTGTCCAGCGACCCCAAGGCCACACCGAGGTCTTCGACCTCCGGTGATACAGAATCGGAGCGAGTCAGCAGCGCAGTTGGAGACATGGCACTGACCGTAGCGGAAGACCAGACTGGCGCGGTGGAGTCACCGGACAGCAAGAATCGGCAGTCATGAGCACGCAGGAGTCATCGAGCACCGAAATCGCTGGAATCGATGTGGCGCCGGTCACTGGCTGGCTGGTCGACAACATCGCCGACAGCGAGCCGCCGTTCACCTTCGACCTGATTGCCGCCGGCGGGTCCAACCTCACCTTCCGGCTGGCTGATTCCGGGGGCCGACAGTGGGCGCTGCGGCGGCCCCCGGTGGGATCGTCGCTGGCCACTGCCCACGACATGGGACGAGAGTGGCGCATCATGGCCGCTCTGGGCGAGGCCAGCGACGTGCCGGTGCCCGAGATGGTGGCCTTCTGCGACGACCACACGGTGAACGGGGCCGACTTCTACGTTATGAGCTTCGTGGAAGGGCGCATTCTGAGGGACCAGGACTCGGCCGCCGACATGACCCCCGAACAGGCCGAAATCGCCACCCAGAGCCTGCTCGACGTGCAGATCGACTTCCACACCCTCGACCTCGACGAGGTGGGGCTGGGCGACCTGGGCCGCCGAGAGGACTACGTGGGCCGCCAGCTCAAGCGCTGGCGCCGACAGGTGGAGGCCGCCGGGGTGCGAGAAGTGCCGCTGCTCATCGAGCTGCACGAGCGGCTGAGCGCGGCCAAACCAGCCGAGACTGCCTCCCCAGCGCTGGCCCACGGCGATTACCGGTTCGACAACACCGTGCTCGACGGCCAGTGGAAGATCGCCGCAGTGTTGGACTGGGAGTTGTGTACCACCGGCAATCCCATCGCCGATTTCGCCTGGTCGCTCCAGTACTGGGCCGATCCCGGCGACGAGATGAGCTTCCTCACCGATCCGCCCACCCTTCAGGACTGCTTCGTCCGCCGCCAGGAGGTGGCCGACCGCTACGCCGCCCAGTCGGGCTTCGACCTGTCGGACCTCCCCTACTACGCCGTGTTCAGCTGGTGGAAGCAGGCCTGCATCGTGGAGGGAGCATATGCCCGCCGCTTGCAGGGGATGACCGGCGGCATGGGAACCACCGGCGACGTCCACGACATCGCTCGACGAGTAGACGACATGCTGGCCCACGCCGCCGACATGGCCACCGGAGTGCTTTAGGCCGCCAAGGTCAGGCTGCGGCCGCCACCAAGGCGGTGAGCAGCACCAGGGTGAGCAGCGACATCGGCACCCCCAACCGGAGATAGTCGGTGAAGCGATAGCGGCCCGGGCCATACACCATGGTGTTGGTCTGATAGCCGATGGGGGTCAGGAACGAGGCGGAAGCAGCTACCGCCACCCCGAGCGCCAAAGTGCGGGGATCCAAACCGGACTGAGCAGCCGCCTCCAGAGCAACCGGGAACACCAGGGCCACCGCGGCCACGTTGGTGATCAGCTCGGTGAGCAGCATTGTGGCGATCACAATGCCCAGCACCACCCCGGCGTCGCCCAGGAAGTCGAAGCCGGTGACGATGCCGTCGGCCAAGTCCTCGGCCAAACCAGCCTCGTCCAGTGCCGCGCCCAGGCCGAACGCCGCTCCGATGGTGATGAGCACGCTGAAGTCCACCGCCTCCCGGGCCTCCCGGGGGGTGAGCAACCCGCCAACAACCACCGCTCCCGCCGCAATCAGCGCCGCCTCCAACACGCTCAGCACCCCTGTGGCGGGCAGCACCACCAGGGCCACCACTGCGGCCAGCGCCACCGGCGCCCGCCGGCTGGGCCTCGGCGGCGACCCGCCCAATCGCGATACCAGCAGGAAGTCGTTGTGGTTGCGCCACCGCTCGTCGAACCCATCGGCGGCCAGCACCAGCAGGGTGTCGCCGGTGCGCAGACGGACCTGGCCGAACTTGGCCTCCACCGGCGCACCCGAGCGGTGGATACCCACTACCGCGGCCTGGTAGCGGCCCCGGAAACCGGCCTCGGCCAGTGTCCGCCCGCTGAGAGGCGAAGCCGCCCCTACTACCGCCTCAAAGAACGTGTGGTCGTCGGAGTCAACCGCCTCCAGGTGGGGATCCTCGGCCGAGACCAGCCCCGACATGGCCTGGAGGTCCACCACCAAATCCACCCGCCCGGCAAACGTCAGCCGATCGCCGCCTCGGAGCACGAACGTCGGAGCCACTGGGGCGATCACCGTGGCCTGCCTTTCGACCTCCACCAGAAACACTCCTTGGAGGTGGCGCAGTCCCCCGGCTTCCACCGACTGCCCGTCGAACGCCCCCTGGGCGACCACCTCCATCGACACCAAATAGGAACGGCCCTCGCCCGTCGCCTCGGGATCTCGCCGTTCGGGCAACAGCCAGGGGGCAGCGACAACAATGAGAACGAGTCCGGCTCCGGCCAGTGGCAAGCCGAATCGGGCCAGCTCGAACATCTCCAGTTCGTCGTAGCCCACCGACTGCAACAGGCCGCCCAGCACCAGGTTGGTACTGGTGCCGATAGCGGTGATCGCCCCGCCCAAAATGGTGGCGTACGACAAAGGAATCAGGAACCGGGAGGCGGCCCGGCCATAGCGCTCTGTCCAGCCCCTAACCGCGGGCACCAGCATGGCCACGATGGGCGTGTTGGCCAGGAACGCTGAGGCAGCGCTGGCCGGGGTCAGCAACCGGAACAACGACACCCGCGTTCGAGATCCCTGGTCCAGCATTCGGGCCACCATGGGCTGCAAGGCGTTGGTCTTGGTCACCGCGCCGGCCACCACATACAACGCCCCGATGGTGATGGGAGCGGGGTTGGCAAACCCGCGGAAAGCCTGGTCGGCGTCGATCACTCGCAACAGGAACAAGCCACCGGTGGCACCCAGCACCCCCGCTGCGGGCGAGAGCCGGTTGCTGATGAGCCCGACGCCCATAACCGCCAACACCGCGACGGTGAGCACCGCATCGCCATCCATCGGACGAAATCGTACGGGTCCGTTGGTGAAATGACAGCGTGGTTTGCCCCTGATTGGTGGCTTGATGGCTTAAACGCGGCCGTCCTGCGATATGAAATACCCCCGTGGCTTCAAATCTGATCCAACCCCATGGTGGTGAGCTGGTCGATCTGATGGTCGACGGCGCCACCGCCGAGAATCTCAAGACAGATTCGCGCGACCTTCCGTCGTTCACCCTCCAACCCCGTCACCTCTGCGACCTTGAGCTGCTGTTGAACGGCGGCTTTTCCCCGCTTCGGGGATTCATGGGCCAAGCCGATTACGAGCGGGTGTGCTCCGAGATGCGATTGGCCGACGGGACGCTGTGGCCGATGCCCATCACCCTGGATGTGGATGCCAAGACGGCTGAAGCGGCCCAGGACGCTGGTCGGCTGGCATTGCGAGACGTGGAGGGGGTCATGCTGGCGGTGCTCACCGTTAGCGACGTGTGGCGGCCCGACACCATGGCGGAGGCCGAAGCGGTGTTCGCCAGCTCCGACCCCGATCACCCCGGCGTGGGCCACCTCATGAGAAGCACCGCACCGGTCTACATCGGCGGGTCGGTGCAGGGTCTGCAACTTCCGGTCCACTATGACTTCACCGAGCTGCGGCGCACCCCGGCCCAGCTGCGGTCCGAATTCGATGCGGCGGGGTGGAGCCGGGTGGTGGCCTTCCAAACCCGCAACCCGATGCACCGGGCCCACGTGGAGCTCACCAGAAGGGCCGCAATAGAGGCCGACGCCAACCTATTGATCCACCCGGTGGTGGGCATGACCAAGCCCGGAGATGTGGACCACTACACCCGGGGCCGCGTGTACCAGCACATCATCAGGCGCTACCCAGAAAACTCGGCCATGCTGGCCATGCTGCCGCTGGCCATGCGGATGGGTGGACCCCGAGAAGCGGTGTGGCACGCCATCATCCGCAAGAACCACGGGGTGTCCCACTTCATCGTGGGCCGAGACCACGCCGGACCGGGCTCCGACGCCTCCGGCAACCCCTTCTACGGCCCCTACGACGCCCAAGACATGTTGCAGGACTACACCGACGAGCTCGGCGTGACCATGGTGCCGTTCAAGATGATGGTGTACGTCCCCGACAGCGACAGCTACCACCCGGTGGACGAGGTGGGCGAGGGTACGGCCACGCTCAGCATCAGCGGCACCGAGCTGCGCGACCGACTGGCGTCGGGCGAGGACATTCCCGAGTGGTTCAGCTACCCCGAGGTGGTGGCCGAGTTGCGCCGCACCCACCCGCAGAAGTCCAAGCAGGGATTCACCGTGTTCTTCACCGGTCTCAGCGGCTCGGGCAAATCCACCATCGCCAACGCGCTCATGTCCAAGCTGCTGGAGCGGGGCGGGCGGCCGGTTACCCTGCTGGACGGCGATGTGGTGCGCACCAACCTGTCTTCTGAGCTGGGGTTCTCCAAGGAGCACCGCGACATCAACATCACCCGCATCGGGTACGTGGCCTCGGAGATCACCAAGCACGGCGGCATCGCCATCTGCGCGCCGATCGCCCCCTACGCCGAGCCCCGACGCCGCAACCGGGAGGCCATCTCGGCCAACGGCGGCTACGTGCTGGTACACGTGTCAACACCGCTGGAGGTGTGCGAGGAGCGGGACCGCAAGGGCCTATACGCCAAGGCCCGGGCCGGCATCATCAAGGAATTCACCGGCATCTCCGACCCCTACGAGGAGCCCATCGACGCCGACGTCGTGCTGCCGACCGTGGACCAGACTCCCGATGAAGAGGCCCAGATAATCATCGACCACTTGGAAGCCGAGGGGTACCTCGAACCGATCGGCGACTGAGGTGTCGCGCTCCGACGATCTTGAGCGGATTGCCGAGGCGCTATCGGCGGCCGAAGAGGTGCTGGAGCGATTCACCCCCGGAGAGATCGCATCGGAGCTGAAGGACGGTGGCGACCCGCTGACCGCGGCCGACACCGCAGTCAACGAGGTACTGGCCAAAGTGCTGCGGGGGGGCGACGAGGGCTGGCTGTCGGAGGAGACCACCGACGCCGGGGGGCGCCTTGATCGGCGCCGGGTATGGGTGGTGGACCCCATCGACGGCACCCGGGAGTTCATCGACGGCATCCCCGAGTGGTGCGTTTCCGTCGGGCTAGTGGAAGACGGAGTGCCAGTGGCCGGGGGCGTGCTGAGCCCGCCAAACGGGCACCTGATCATCGGATCGGACGACACCGGCGTGGTGTGCAACGGACAACCTGCGGGCACGACCGCCACCACCGATATCCGCGGTGCGCTGGTACTGGCCTCCCGCAGTGAGGTGAAGCGAGGCGAGTGGGAGCGCTTCTTCTCCACACCGATCGCGGTGCGGAACATGGGCTCAGTGGCCTACAAGCTGAGCCTGGTGGGCGCCGGGCTGGCCGACGCCACCTGGACGCTGGTGCCGAAGAACGAGTGGGACGTGGCCGGCGGGGCCGCGCTGGTGAGGGCCGGCGGCGGACGGGTTTTCGGAACCGACGGTACCGACGTGGTGTTCAACCGGGCCGACCCGCTGATGGACGGCTTCATCGCCGTAGCCCCCGGCCTTTGCGATCAGGTAATGGACCTGCTCGAGATATCGCAAAGGCCGTGAACGACCACCAACTCGCCGCTCACCTGGCTTGGAAGGCGGGCGAGCTGCTGGTTGAACTGCGGGCCGAGCTGAGCGATCAGCGGTTGGCCCCGTTCGCCGTCGGGGCCCGAGGCGATGCCCTGGCCCACGAATTCATCGCCAATGCCCTCCACCAGCACCGTCCAGACGACTTGGTGCTGTCAGAGGAGTCGATTGACAACCGCCGTCGACTAGAGCACAGCCGAGTATGGATCGTGGACCCGCTTGACGGAACTCGGGAGTTCTCCATCCCCGGCCGCACCGACTGGGCCGTCCACGTGGCCCTGGTTTCCGACGACAAGCCCATCGCCGGGGCGGTGGCTCTGCCCGCCCAGAAGATCACTCTGGCCACCGAGCCCGCTCCCCCCATGCCGGTGGCCGCGGCCCAGCCCCGGGTCATCACCAGCCGGAGCCGGCCCGGACGCCTGGCCCGCCGCATCGCCGACGACATCGGGGGCACCATCGTGCAAATGGGCTCCGCCGGCGCCAAGGCCGCCGCCGTGGTCTGCGGTCAAGCCGAGGTGTACGCCCACGCCTCGGGGCTGCACGAGTGGGATCTGTGCGCCCCGGCGGCGGTGGCGGCGGCTGCCGGTCTGCACGTGTCGCGTCTCAACGGCGACGAGCTGAGCTTCAACCAGTCGGACACCTATATGTCCGACTTCGTCATCTGCCACCCCGACTGGGCCGACGCAGTGGTGGCCAAGTGAACGCCGTCCCTTCGTCCCCGTAGATTTGAGCCACTGTGCGGCTGGTGATCGCTCGATGCTCGGTGGACTACGACGGGCGGTTGGCCGCGCACCTGCCCGAAGCGGTGCGGCTCATAATGATCAAGGCCGACGGCTGTGTGGCCATCCACGCCGACGGCGGCGCCTACAAGCCGCTGAATTGGATGAACGCCCCCAACCGGCTGTCGGAGGAGGACGGCGTCTGGACGGTGGTCAACCCGGCGGGCGAGAAGCTGACCATCACCATTTACGAGCTGATATCAGACACAGACCACGATCTGGGCCACGACCCCGGCTTGGACAAAGACGGAGTGGAGGCCCACCTCCAGGAGCTGCTGGCCGCGTCGCCCCACGTTCTGGGAGACGGGTTCCGGCTGGTGCGGCGGGAATACCCCACCGATATCGGCCCGGTAGACCTGCTGTGCCGCGACGCCGAGGGCAACGCCATCGCCGTGGAGGTGAAGCGGCGTGGGGAGATCGCCGGTGTTGAGCAGCTAACCCGATACCTCCAGTTCTTGAACCAAGATCCGGCCCTGGCGCCGGTTCAGGGCATGCTCGCCGCCCAGGTCATCCGCCCCCAAGCCCGGGCTCTCGGAACCGACCGGGGCATCGAGTGCGTAGAGATCGACTACGACCAGCTCCGGGGCATCGAGCCCGACCAAACCAGGCTGTTCTAGAAGTCCGCCCGTGACTGCTCTCCCACCCGAACCTGATGGGAATGGCGATCCCACTACGATCCCCTAATCCCCATGGATCGCCAACCGCCACTTCGACTGCGCCGGCCTCCCCGCCCGATTTGGGTGTGGGTCATCATGTTCGTGCCCGTTCTGATACTGGTGGTCTGGCTGCTGATCTGGCTGATCGACTACTCCGGCAGCGGTGACCGGACTCCCCGTGGTTTGAGGATCGAGAGCCCAATCGTCTCCGACGCCAGCATCGACATCGGCGGCTTGAGCGAGGAAGACGTGACCGCGGTGGTCGTTGATCTGGCCGAGCGCTTTCAGCAGACCCCGGTGGAGATCGCCACCCCCAGTCAGGCCATCACCGTGACTGCCGCCGACACCGGGCTGGCGGTGGATGTGGAGGGCACAGTGGCGGCGATCATGGAATTGGACAGCGGGACGGGCAATCCCATCGGGTGGACGGCCTCGTTCTTCGAGAGCTCGCGCTCCGAGCTGCTGATCACGTTGTCGGCAAACGCCAGCCAGGTGGCGCGCCTGGAGGCCGAGCTGCATCGAGCCCCGGCTGATCCGCACATCGTGCTGGAAAACGGCATATTCCAGGTTGCCCCCGGCGTCCCCGGCGAGGTCGCCGACCTGTCGCCGGCGCTCCCCCAATTGCTGGAGTCCGCCATCCGGGGCGACGATCCTTTGAGGGTCGAGGCCGAAGTGCGCCTGATTCCGCCCGAGCTGGGCGAAGAGGAGATGCTCCAAACGGTGGACTGGATCAACCAGCGCACCGACCAGGGAATCCTGGTGACCGTTGAGGGAGTCACCAAGCGAGTGCAACCGGCTCAGCTGCGCTCCTGGCTGACACTTCACTCCGAGAACGACCTGTGGTCCTACGGTGTCAACCAGCAGCGGATAAAGGAGGATTTGGCCGAACTGTTCGTCGAGGTGGCCACTGTGGCGTCCGAGCCGATCCTCACCATCCAAGACGATGTGCCGGTGCTGGTCAGCGAAGTCCCCGCCTACATCTGCTGTGAGTTGAGCGCGGCCCAAGAGGTGCTGGCGGCCCTTGAAACCCCGCAACCGGCCGTGGAGCTGGAGCTGCGGGAGTCCGATGAGATGAACGACCAGAGCTGGCTGGAGGAACGGGGGATCGTGGAGCTCACCGGGCGCTTCACCACCTACTACACGCCGGGTCAGGACCGGGTCTCCAACATCCACCGCATCGCCGACCTGCTCCAGGGGGCGGTGGTGTATCCGGGAGAGACCTTCTCGGTCAACGGCTACGTGGGCGAGCGCACCGAGGAAAAGGGGTTTGTGTCTGCGGGGGTCATCTACGCGGGCGTGTACGACGAGGACGTGGGCGGGGGCATCTCCCAATTCATCACCACCCTGTTCACCGCCACCTTCAACGCCGGGATGGAGTTCCCCGAATACCAGGCTCACAGCATCGACATCGACCGCTACCGAGATGGTGTGGATGCCACCATCTCCTGGCCCAAGCCCGACTTCAAGTTCCGCAACCCCAACCCCTACGCGGTGCTGCTGTGGCCCACCGTGACCAGCGGCAGCGTGACCGTCAGCGTGTACTCCACCGCCTATGCCGAGGTGGAGTGGACCAACCGCTACGACTCCCCGAGGAGGCACTGCACCCTGCGGACCACCGAGCGCAGCCGGACCTACTCCGACGGCACTGTTCTGCGTGACTCGGTGACCGCGCTCTACCAGCCCCGAGAGGGAGTCAACTGCCAAGGAGTGTGCACATCTTCGGTGCTGCCTTTGGACGCCGACGGAGATGGCGAGGTGGAGTTTGATGGTCAGGGGCTGCCCGTGGTGTGCATCGCCCCCGAAGACTGCACCGGCACCCATGCGCCCACCGACACCAATGAGGACGACAAGGCAGATCTCTGCACCATTGCCCCTCCCGAGGAAGAGGTAGATCCCGAAGAGGCTGTTCCGCCCGGGGAAGACGGGGAGCCCGGAGAAGCGGTTCTCCCCGAGGCCGCACCCGGTGAGACTCCGGCCCAGGATCCTGAGGCCCAACCCGGTCAATCGCAGACCCTGGATCCCGCTCAGACGGCAGGGCAGGGCGCATGAGCCGGTCAAGCCGATGAGCGGCGACTGGGACACGGCTGTCATCGGGGCTGGGCCGGCTGGCTGCGCGGCGGCCATCACCCTGGCTCGGGCCGGGCAGCGGGTGGTGATGGTGGACAAGGCCCGATTCCCCCGCCCCAAAGCGTGCGGCGACGGCCTCACCGCCGGAGCGCTGAGGCTCCTTGAGGGCCTGGGGCTCGACCCGACCCCCATCTCCACGTGGATGCCCGTGGAGGACGTCTGCATCCGCTCTCCCTCAGGACGCACCGTCGAGTTCCCCTTGCCCCGATCGGGCGGGCAGTTTGCCGCAGTCGTCCCCCGGGCCGAGCTGGACAACGCCCTGGTGGAGCAGGCCAAGGCCGAGGGTGCCGCGCTGGTGGAGGGGGCCGCCTGCCAGGGGGCTTCCGAGAACGGCGGCCGGGTGACTCTGGAGGTTGAGGGAGCGGACTCGGTTACCGCCCGATATGCCATAGCCGCCGATGGGATGTGGTCGCCCACCCGCAAGTTCCTGGGATTGGCCCACGACGGCTATCGGGGCGACTGGCATGCGTTTCGCCAATACTGGTCAGGGGTGGCTCCCCCGGCCAGCCGAGCCCTGTGGGTGTGGTTCGAGGAGGAGATCCTGCCCGGCTATGTCTGGTCGTTTCCCCTCCCCGACGGCCGGGCCAACGTGGGATTCGGCGTGCGCCGCGGCGGCCCCGTGGCGGTGGGCGAAATGGGCAAGCTGTGGCGAGACCTTCTGGAGCGAGACCACATCCGGGCCGTGCTGGGCAACAGCGCCGCCCCCGAGACGTCCCATCGGGCCTGGCCCATTCCCGCCCGCATCGACAAGATCGCGCTCACCGCCCGCCGAACCATGTTCACCGGCGACGCCGCGGCGGCCACCGACCCTATGAGCGGCGAGGGCATCGCCCAGGCCCTGCTGACCGGCATCGGCGCGGCCCACGCCGTACTGGACGGCGGATCAGACGCCGACCAGGTAATGGCCAACTACCGCCGCTTTGTGCGCAGGGAGCTGATCGCCGACCATCGCATGGCCCGCCAGCTTGGCCGGGTGTTGGCCACCCGCCCCGGCGCTCGGGGCGCCGTGCGCATCGCAGGGCTCACTCCCTGGACCCGGCGAAACTTCGCCCGCTGGCTCTTCGAGGACTACCCCCGGTCCATCATCACCACCCCCCGCCGCTGGTACCGCAAACCCCTCACCACCCCCGGCGCTTACCGCTAACGGCCCCTACCGTCGTAACCTTTCCCCCATGACATTGAGCTTCGACAACCGGGTGGCAATCGTCACGGGGGCCGGGGGCGGGCTGGGGCGCCTGTATGCCCTGGAGCTGGCCCGGCGGGGGGCCCGGCTGGTGGTAAACGACTTGGGCGGGGCGACCGACGGGACGGGTGCCAGCGAGGGACCGGCCCAGTTGGTGGCCAATGAGATCAACGGCAGCGGCGGCGAAGCGGTGGCCGACACCAACTCGGTGGCCACCACCGAGGGCGGCGCGGCCATCACCGCGACGGCAATGGAGGCGTTCGGACAGGTTGACGTGGTAATCAACAACGCCGGCATCTTGCGGGACAAGACCTTCCACAAGCTGGAGGACGATCAGCTACACCCGGTGCTGGCCGTCCACCTTCGGGGGGCGTTCAACGTCACCCGCCCGGCCTTCATCCAGATGCGCGAGCAGGGATTTGGCCGCATCGTGTGCGCCACCTCCAACGCCGGAGTGCTGGGCAACTTCGGCCAGTCCAACTACAGCGCGGCCAAAATGGGCTTGGTGGGGCTCACCCACACCCTTGCCCTAGAGGGGGCCAAGTACAACATCAAGGCCAACTGCATCGCCCCGGTGGCCACCACCCGAATGACCGAGGCCATCTTCGGCGAAGACATCAAAGAGGCCATGAACCCCGAGCTGGTCACCCCGGTGGTGTGCTTTCTGGCCCATGAGGACTGCCCGGTGTCGGGCGAGGTGTACTCGGCGGCGGGTGGCACCGTGGCCCGGTTCTTCGTCGGGCGAACTCCCGGCTACTACAACCCCGACCTCACCGTGGAAGACGTGGCCGAGAACTTCGACCAGATCCGCGACGAAACCGGCTACAAGGTTCTGAACGACGCCAACCACGAGGTGGGTGTGGCCTACAAGACGATACGGGCAGCACGCGAATGACCGCCGACGAGGCTGAGCGCGCCGAGGAGGCCAACGACGCGGCCGACTCGCTGGAGGACCTCGCAGACGAGGACCTCCACGATGTGGCGTTCTTCGGCGAAGCCCACGTCGGCGAGGCGCTTGACGAAGAGGGGTTCGAGGACGATGTCCCTGCAAGCAACTCGGCGGCTGTCGAGGCTTTCGACGAGGCCGTAGAGCAGCTCTTCGCCCGGCTGCGGGGCAACCCGGTGGCCGACCGGGTGTTCTACACCGCCTCGGAGCTGGGCAACTTCAGCATCCTGTGGCACGCCCTCGCCTGGTCGGGCGCTACCTCAAAGCGGGGCCGTCGTCGGGCCCTTCGGGTGTCGGTGGCCTTGGCGGTGGAGTCGGCCCTGGTTAACGGCCCGATCAAATCGGCTTTCAACCGCTCCCGCCCGCTGGCTGAGCACGACCACCCCCACCGGTTGCGCCAGCCGCTGACCAGCAGCTTCCCCAGCGGCCATGCCAGCGCCGCGGTGGTGGCCGCGGCTCTGCTGTCGGAGTCCCGACGCCGTCGGTGGCCCTTCTGGGCGGCCGCTTCGGTGGTGGCGGCCAGCAGGGTGCATGTGCGCATCCACCATGCTTCCGATGTGGTAGTTGGCGCTTTGGTGGGCGCAGTGATCGTTCGGCTGTTCAAGAAGATCTGGCCGCTTCGCTGAGACATGGCCGACCGAGCCACCGTCAGCGTCTACGAAGGCCGGGCTGCTGAATGGAGGGCTGAGCGAGAGCCCAAATCCACTGCCGCGGTTGAGGCGTTCGCCTCCCTTGATCGCCCCAACGGGATCACCGCTGATCTCGGCTGCGGCCCCGGTTGGCACACAGGCTCTCTTCCCACACCGGCATTGGCCATCGATGCGGCCCGATCGATGCTGGAGATGGTCCCCGACCATGCCCCGGGTGCTCTGCGATGTCGGGCCGATCTGGCCGCGCTGCCCGTGGCTACAGGGTCGCTGGCCGGAGCGTGGGCATCGCGTAGCTACGTCCACCTCGACCGCCGCCATACGCCGCTGGCCCTGGCCGACCTGCACCGGGCTTTGGCCCCCGGCGCCCCCGTGGAATTCCACATTTTCGAGGGCGATGACGATTTCGAACCGTTCTCCGACGACGACTTCCCCGGGCGCCGCTTCTCCCATTGGCCCCAAGATTGGATCGCCCCCCTGATGGAGGGTGCAGGTTTCACCCTCGACGCCCTTGAGCGGTTGGACCAGCCTCCCAAGGCCGCCACCCTCATCATCAAGGGCCGCCGAGCCCGAACGCTGCCCGACACCGTGGGACCGGAGATGCGCCTGCTGATCTGCGGACTGAACCCCAGCGTGTACGCGGCCGACGCCGGTGCGGGGTTCGCCCGGCCGGGAAACCGGTTCTGGCCCGCGGCGCTGGCCGCTGGGCTGGTGAGCACCGACCGGGACCCCCGGCGGGCGCTGATTGACCACGGCGTGGGCATGACCGATCTGGTGAAGCGGGCTACGCCTCGAGCCGACGCGCTCACCCCCGATGAGTACCGTCAGGGCCTCAACCGGCTGGAGTGGCTGGTGAGCTGGCTCAAGCCCGCCGCGGTGTGCTTTGTGGGCCTCGCCGGCTGGCGGGCCGCGATGGACCGAAAGGCCCAGGCCGGAGTGCAACCCCAGGAGTTCGCCGGTCGGCCGGTTTACGTGATGCCCTCAACCAGCGGGGCCGCTGCCGGGTATCAACTGCCCGACTATGTCAGCCACCTCCAGCAGGCTGCGGCGCTAACGACCTGACTGCCTCCCAGGGGTCGATCCCGCCTAGGGGCATCACCATAAGCGATGAGGTAGTAGCGCCGTTGTCGAAGTAGCGGTCGATGTGCTTGCGGCACTCCTCGGGGGTGCCGTTCACGATGAGGTCGTCCACCACCTGCTCGGGAATGGCCTCCAACGACCCCGCCCGGTCGCCGGACGCCCACCGCTCCCAGTGCTCGGCCAGCAAGTCACCCCGGCCCAACCACTGGTGGAAGGCCCGGTAGACCGGCACATTGAGATAGCCGGCCACCGCCCGCCGTCCTTGGGCGATCACCGTCTCGCGGTCGGGGTTGGGGCACACGAAGATGCGGGCCACGATCTCCTTGTCGGGCCCCTGGGCGTTGACGATCTCGCTCACCCGGGCGGTGTCGTCGGCCGAAAGCCAGTTGATGATGGTCCCGTCGGCTTCCTTGCCGGCCAGAGTCAGCATCTGGGATCGCAGCGCCGCCACCAGAATGGGCGGCGGCTCGGACGGGACCAGCCCCAGCCGGAACCCCTGCACCGAGAAGGTCTCGTAGTCGCCGCTCACCTTTTCGCCGGCCAGAGCAGGCTTCAAGAAGCGCACAAGATCACGCACCCTCTGGTAGGGGGATTCGAACGGGATGGAGTTCCACCGTTCCACGATCACATCCGAGGAGCTGCCCACCCCCAGAAGAAAGCGCCCCGGCGCCAGAGACGCCAGCGTGGCCGCCGACTGCGCCAATAGCGCCGGACCCCGGGTGTAGGCCGGGACGATGGCCGTGCCCAAGCGAAGCGTCGGCGCCCACTGCGAGGCCAGCACCAAAGGGGTGAAGGCGTCGTGGGAGTTGGACTCCGACGACCACACGTCGGTGTATCCCAGCTCTACCAGCTCGGCCATCCGGGCGGCCTGCTGGTCTAGAGGTCCGAACAGGGGAACAGTCATCCCGTCACGTCTTGAAGCCATGCGGCAACCCTAGGACTTGTGGGTGAGGGTTCTGCCAAACTTGCTTGATAAAGTTCCCAACCGTGAGTGAAGAGGTTGAAGCAGGGACTATCGGAGCCACCGCCGGCGAGTCCGACGTCCTAGACCCCAACTGGGTGGGAGACCAGATCCTCGACACGCTTGATCCGGTCTATTTCGCCCGAACCCTGGTCAATGCGGGCATGAAGGCGGCATCCAACCCGGTGGGAGTGGGCACGGCACTGCTGAAGGCGGCCGCCGGAGCCATGAAAGTGGGAGCAGCCACGATGGCCAAGGCGGCCAAGACCGCCGACCCCGAGGCCCCCGCGCCCATCCAGCCCCAGCCCAAGGACCATCGCTGGACCTCCGAAGCCTGGCAGGACAACCCCTATTTCTTCGGCCTCCAGCAAACGTACCTGCTGACCAGGAACCTGGCCGATGACCTCATCGACGCGGCCAACCTGGATGAGGCCGAGGACCGCAAGGCCAAGTTTGCCGCCTCCTTCGCCTTCGACGCCCTGGCCCCTACCAACATGCTGCTAACCAATCCCGACGCTCTGGCCAAAGCGGCCGCCACTGGCGGGGCCAGCGTGATCAAGGGCGCGGCCAACATGCTCCACGACCTGCGCCACAACGACGGTTGGCCGTCCAAGGTGGACGACTCGGGGTTCGAGCCGGGGCTGAACATGGCCTTGACCCCCGGCAAGGTGGTGTACCGCAGCGACCTGATCGAGGTCATGCAGTACGAGCCGCAGACCAAACAGACCTTCGAAATGCCGATGCTGTTCTGCCCGCCGTGGATCAACAAGTACTACATCATGGACCTAGCCCCCCAGAAGAGCCTGATCGAGTGGGCGGTGCAGCACGGCCACACTTGCTTCACCATCAGCTATCGCAACCCCGATGGGTCGATGCGCGACACCAGCTTCGAGGACTATCTCCACCAAGGGCCCCTAGACGCCCTGCGGGTGGTGCGGGAGATCACTGGCCAGGAGAAGGTAAACACAGTCAACGTGTGCCTGGGGGGCACGCTCAGCGCCATTGCCATGGCCCACGGAGCGGCCACCGGCAACCAGCGGATCCACACCGCCACGTTCTTGAACACCCTTACCGACTTCTCCGACCCCGGTGTGCTGGGGGCGTTCACTGACGAGCCCACCGTGGCCGGGCTCGAGCGCAAGATGGCCGACCAGGGATATCTGGAGGCGAGCGAGATGGCCCGAACCTTCGACGCCATTCGGGCCAACGATCTGATCTTCCAGTACGTGGTGAACAATTGGCTGCTGGGCGAGGACCCCCCGGCGTTCGACCTGCTGGCTTGGAACAACGACAGCACCCGGATGCCGGCCCGCATGCACAGCAGCTACCTGCGCCGGTGCTACCTCCACAACGAGTTCGCCAATAACGCCTTCGAGGTGGACGGTAAAGCGCTGCGCCCCGCCGACGTGAAGCAGGACTCCTACGTGCTGTCGGCCATCGACGACCACATCGTGCCGTGGACAGCGGCCTACCGCACCGCCACCCTGCTGGGCGGCCACAACCGCTTCGTGCTCAGCACCTCCGGCCACATCGCCGGCATCGTCAATCCGCCCAGCCCCAAGGCCCGCCACTGGACCAACGACCAGATCGCGGAGTCGCCCGAGAAGTGGTTGGAGGGCGCCCAACAGCACCAGGAGACGTGGTGGGAAGACTGGGCCCAATGGATCGGCGAGCGGGCCGGCCAGAAGATCGACGCTCCCAAGCAGCTTGGCAATGAGGCCTATGCGCCGATGGAGGAAGCCCCGGGCCTTTACGTGAAGGCGCGCTCGGGCGACGCAGCGTCGGCCTGAACGGATTTCTTCGGAAATTTCTCCAAAAAAAGTTCCCGTTGAATTGCCGATCAAGCCGTTGCTAAGTAAAGTAAGCAACATGACCGACGTCAAAGAAATCACCGAAGCCGTGCAAGAACAGGTGCTGAGCGCCCTCAAGATGGGCCAGACCGCCATCGTCGAAGGTGTCCGCACCTTCACCGATACGGTCGGCAACATCACCCCCGAGAGCCTGAAGCTCGACTCCGTGCCCGGCCTTGACTCCCTGCCCGATCCCAAGGAGCTGATGAGCGTCAGCTTCGGGTTCGCCCAGGAACTGCTGAACACCCAGAAGGAGTTCGCCCAGAACTTGCTGGCCGCCGCGTCCGCCAACGGCGCCGCCCCGGCACAGCCAGCTTCCAAGAAGAGCTGATTCCCCCCTCAGCTCTTTCCTGTAAACGGGGCCGGTCACTGACCGGCCCCGTTTTATTTTTCTATCGCTTGCGTACTATCCTGAACAACCACAAGGGGCCGCCTGAATAGGCGGTGGGAGGGAATGATGAGCACGGAAGCCGGCGCGCCGCCGCCACAGGAGTTCGAATCGCCAATAGAGCCGATCAACAAAGTCGGGGTGATCGGAGGCGGAATAATGGGATCGGGCATCGCTGAGGTGTGTGCCCGAGCCGGATTGGACACCCTGGTTATCGAGGTGGACGACACCGCGGTCAACATCGCCCGCAAGTCGATCGAGAATTCGCTGAACAAGGCGGTCTCCCGGAACAAAATCCCGGCGGCAACTAGAGACCTGGCCTTGGACTCGCTCAGCCTCAGCACCGACATGGGCGACCTGGCCGACCGGGATATGGCGATCGAAGCCGTCATCGAATCGCTTGAAGAGAAGCTGTCGGTGTTTCGGGCCATGGACAAGGTGATGGCCCCGAACGCCATCTTGGCCACCAACACCTCCTCCATTCCCATAATCACCCTGGGTTCCATCACCAGCCGGTCGGACATGGTTCTCGGCATGCACTTCTTCAACCCGGCCCCGATACAGCCATTGGTGGAGCTGGTGCGCTCGCTGGGCACCTCCTTGGAGACCATCGACCGGGTGGACCGCTTCGCAGTTGAAGTTCTGGGCAAGCGGGTCATCCGCTGCCGGGACCGGGCCGGGTTCGTGGTTAACCGGCTGCTGGTGCCCTACTTGCTCGACGCCATCCGCATGTTCGACGAGGGCAAGGTGAGCGCGGCCGACATCGACAGCGGGATGATGTACGGCTGCGGCCACCCCATGGGCCCGCTGACGCTGTGCGACCTGATCGGGCTGGACACCATCGAGGCGGTGGCCGACGTGCTCTACGAGGAGTTCAAGGGCTCTCACAACGCTCCGCCCCCGCTGCTGCGGCGCATGGTGGCTGCCGGCCACCTGGGCCGCAAGACCGGCAAGGGCTTTTACGACTACGACAGCTAGGCCGAACCATGGATCAATCCGCTGTAGAAGCATTCGGAAGCTACCTTCGCAGCCAGCGCAAGCTGGCCCAGCTCACCCTGCGGGAGCTGTCAGACCTGGCCCAGGTGTCCAACCCCTATCTCAGCCAGCTGGAGAGGGGACTGCACCAGCCATCGGTGCGAGTCATCAAGTCGCTGGCCACCGCGCTGAACTTGTCGGCTGAGACTCTGCTGGCCCAAGCCGCGGGTATCGACGCCGCCAACGGTGACACCGTCGAGGGCGTGTCCGACACCGAGGCCACCATCCGGTCCGACGCCAACCTCACCGACGAGCAGAAGGCGGCTCTGCTGGAGGTTTACCGCAGCATGACGGGCGGTCCCCAAGACTCATAAGGGTCTTTTCCCCACGTCAGAGAGTTTTTTCGGAGAATTCGCACGGTCGGCGACCAAACTGTCACTCCCACCGGGATACTGGTGGTATGAAGCTACAGCTCACGCTATTGGAGGCGCCGCCAGATTGGCGGATCGATGAGCGCACCAAGGAGATCGGCCGCCGCGGTCTCGCTCAGGCCCGAGCGGCCTTGCAGGGCCGCAACCCCGCTCCCCAGCCGACACCGACGCCCTCCGACGACATTCCCCGTGCTGCGTGAGGCCGACGTCGGCGGTCTGCGGCCTGCTGACTCTCGTGCTCGCCGGGTGCTCCGGGACCCCGGCCAGCCCACCAGGCCAATCGCCTGGGCCAACCGCGGCGACAGTCGGAGCTGCCGCGACGGTGGTGGAGGTGGTGGACGGAGACACGGTGGTGGTGCGAGTAGCGGGTCGCACCGAGCGAGTTCGCTTGATCGGCATCGACACCCCCGAGGCCGCCGGGGGTTACCTGCCGGCTGAGTGCTATGGCGACGAGGCCACTGCTTTCACCAGGTCGCTTCTGCCGGAGGGCACCGAGGTGCGCTTGACCCGCGATGTGGAGGCGCGCGACCGCTACGACCGCTTGTTGGCCTATGTGCACCGTTCTGGCGACGGGCTGTTCGTCAACCTCGAGGTCGCCGCCAACGGGTACGCCGAGGCCCTGGTCATCGAGCCCAATACCACCCACGCCGATGCCTTTTACGCCACCGCCGCCAGAGCCCGCGACCAGGGGTTGGGCCTGTGGAGCGACTGCGGCAGCGCCGACGTGGTGCTTGAGTAAGCCTCTCTGCCGCCAAGGGGCGGTAGCTTTCCGGTAGTGAGCGAGCTAATGGAACGCTTGGGCGGTGACCCCCAGGGCCGAGGCCTCATCATCACCTGCGACAATCTGGGGCAGTCCCATGCAGCTAATGCGGGCATTGCCGAGTGTCTAGAGCTGGGGGTGGCCACCGCCGCCAGCTTGATGGTGCCGTGCCCGTGGGCCCGGGATGCAGCCTGGCGCTTCGCCCACACTCAGGTCGGGGTTGACCTCACCCTGAACGCCGAGTTCGACAACTACCGCTGGAGCCCGATCACTCAGGCGCCATCGCTATTGGACGGCGACGGCGGCTTCCCCCGCACCCCCTCCGACTCGTGGGAGCACAGCGACCTCGATGAGGTCCGTCGGGAGTGCCGGGCCCAGATCGAGAGGGCCAGCCAGTGGGGTAGCGACCTGACCCATCTCAGCTCGCACTTGGACACATTGCTGATGCGCCCCGAGTTCTTCGACGTCTTCTTGGAGCTGGCGGCGGAAATGGCCCTGCCGATGCGCCTTGGCGGAAGCGACCAGGAGCGCCGGGCTGGCTTCCCATTCCGCCGGCTGGCCACCGACGCCGGCATCCTGGTCCCCGACCATCTCGTGCAGATCCGCGGCCGTCCCGCACGGCGCACCCTGGAGGACGCACTGGAGGATCTGGCCCCGGGAGTGACCGAGCTGGTGGTGTCGCCGGCCATCGACACCCCGGAGTTGCGGGAGATGGACCCCGGCTGGCTCAGCCGGGTGGAGCAGTACCTGCTGGTGGCCCACGACACTGCGCTGCGCACTGCTGTCGAGCGCTCTGGCGCGCAGTTGCTGGCCTATTCCGATCTTAGAGACGCCCAGCGCCGGGGCTGAGCGCCGATCAGAAGTCGGTTAGCTCGCCCAAAGCCGACCGGAAGTCGTCGTACTCGGCTGAGTCCAAGAGCGGGCGCAGGCCGAATACCCAGCGGGCGTAGTCCCCTTCCAACTTCATCCGGCCTGTCATGAAGGCCAGATCGGGGTGATCGCCGCCAGAGACCTCGGCTTTGGCGTCGGCGTACTTGTAGACGATGTTGACATTGGCGTCGGCCAGCTTGCCCGAGGCCATCTCCACCAGTCGGCCGCCGCGGATGACGGCGTGGTAGCGGACCTTGCCGTCGGGCGAGCCGGTCACCTCGTAGTTGGCCGAGCAGTCCACCCCCGGCCGCTCCGGCCAGCCCGCCGCCGCCTCCAGGTTCAGCCCGAACCACTCTTCGCTGAGGTACCGGGCCCGCTCCATCGGCCTAGGCGATCCCCGCGAACAGGTCAGTTTCGGGAATGTCGGTTTCCACCAGGCTGCGGCCCAGCATGTAGTCCTCCCACGGATAGGCATCGGCCATGTGGTGGTCGGGCAGGCCGAACCAGAACTTGGAGTCGGGATCGACCTGGGTGCGGTGGGCTAGCAGCGCCTTGGACCGGCGGTCGAAGTACTCGGCGCAGTTGATGCGGGTGGTGATGATGTCGTCATTGGAGGGCCGGCTGAACCACCGCTCGTCATAGGGCGACTCCAGATCCAGCTCGCCGAACTTCTCGTGCAGGGCGGTGATCCGGTTCCGCGACCAGGTCACGTAGTACATCTTCAGCGGCTGCCACGGTTCGCCGGCGTCGGGATAGGCGTCGGGATCGCCGGCCGCGTCAAAGGCCGGGCCGCTGATCTCAGCCACCCGGAGATGATCGGGGTGGCGGTAGCCCTGCTGGTCTTCCCCGTAGGTGACTACCACGTGGGGGCGCTCGGCTCGGAGGATGGCCACCAGACGCTCCACGGCCTCACCCAGCGGGGCTTGGGCGAAGCTGCGGGGGTCGGCGTTGGCGTCGCTGTCGGGCATGCCGGAGTCGCGGTAGCCCAGCCAGTGAACGCTTTGATAGCCGAGCACGTCGGCGGCCTCGACCAGCTCGTCTCGGCGGACCTGATTGAGATTCTCCCGAATCTCAGGCTGGTCCATGGCCGGGTTCAAAATGTCGCCCTCCTCCCCGCCGGTGCAGCACACCAAAGAGGCCGCCACCCCCTGGTCTGCGTACATGGCCACCGTCGCCGACCCCTTGGACGCCTCGTCATCGGGATGGGCGTGGATGGTGAGCAGTCGAAGTTCGCCGGTCATCGCCCGCTTAGGCTACCGCCGTCCCGGCACTGTCAAGAACCCGAGCCCGATAGCCATTGATGAGTTTCCGAGACCCGAGAACAAGAAGGGCAGGCGTTAGTCTCCGGGGATGCCAAGCCCAGAATTCGAAGCCGTGCGGTCCATGCTGGCGTCCGCGCCCAAGCCCGACCCCTCCGAGACGCCCGCCGAGCGCCGGGCCCGTCTAGACGCCAACTCAGCCGCCACGCCGCTGGCCGACGGGGTGGTTAAGGAGACGGTCGATATCCCCGGAGTGCCCGGTGCCGCATGGCTTCACCCCCAGGCCCACGACCCCGACAGTCTGCCTGCGCTGCTGTTCTTCCACGGCGGCGGATACCGGGTGGGATCGATCATCTCGCACCAGGGCTTCGGATCCCATCTTGCCTCGCTGATCCCGGCCCGAGTGCTGTTGATCGACTACCGACTGGCCCCGGAGAATCCGTTCCCCGCCGCGGTTGACGACTGCCTGGCCGCCTACCGCTGGATGCTGGACACCGGAATCGAACCGGCCCGCATCGCGTTTATCGGCGACTCCGCCGGGGGTGGGTTGGTAGGGGCCGTCCTGCTCGGGGCCCGCAATCAGGGGTTGCCGCTGCCCGGCGCGGGAGTCTGCCTGTCGCCCTGGGTGGACCTGACCAACTCCTCGGCCAGCCACGCTGAGAGAGACGAGCTGGACGTGATGTTCGGCCACGACGACGCGGTGACCGCCGCCAGTTGGTATCTGGACGGCCATGACCCCCGTGATCCGCTGGCCTCGCCGCTCTTCGGCGACCTAGAGGGATTGCCCCCCATGCTGGTGCACGCCGGGGATCACGAGGTGCTGCTGGACGACGCCACCGGATTCGCGGCTGTGCTAGCCGATGCTGGTGTCGAGGTGGATCTGCGAATCTGGCCGGGAATGATCCACGACTTCCAGATCATGTACCCCAACTACCCCGAGGCGATCGAGGGTACCGAGGCCATTGCGGCCTTTGTCCGACGCGTCGTGGGATGAAGGGATTGACGGCGCCGTCCGAATGCGGCGCCGGATCAGTGCAGTCGGCTCAGGCCGATTCCCGCTCGGTGCGGTGGCGCCGCAGGCCGATGACCGGAGTAGAGGGGGCGAAGCCCGCCTCAGCCCGCTCGATCTCCGACTCGCCGCCCCAGAAGCCGAGCTCGCGCTGGTCGCGGGCCCAACTCCGGCACGCCCGAATCACGACGCACTCGCCACAAATTCGCCGGGCTGCATTCTCCCGCCGCTCCCGTGCCGACGGACGTTCGCCGGCCGGGGGGAAGAACAGCTCGCTCTTCCCTTTGCAGTTCGCATTTTCCATCCACCAAGGACGAGGCTCCATTGCCATCTCCACCCATTGCCTCCCGTACGAGTCCGGGGGCTTTTTCTCCGTTTGGCTATTACTACAGAAGCCAGAACACCAAGTAATTCCTTGATGATCTGCTTGCTTCCAGTACAAAAAGTTAGACGTTCGAATAGCGCTCGTCACGATATCCTATATGAATAGTTTTGATAAATCTATCCCGATAAGTGATAGGGCTTCGGCAGGGAGCGACAACCTGCCCAAACGCCAGGTGCTGGTCATCATACTCACCCTGATGCTGGCCCAGATGATGGCGGCCATAGAGGGCACGGTGGTGTCCACCGCGCTGCCCACCATCATCGGGGACCTGGGTCGGCGGGACCTGTACACGTGGGTTTTCACCTCTTATTTCATCGCCTCCACCTCGTCGACGCCCCTGTGGGGGAAGCTGTCAGACCTATGGGGCCGAAAGGGCCTCTACCAAACCGCCATCGCCATCTTCATGGCCGGGTCGGTGCTGGCCGGTGTGTCCTCGAGCATGACCATGCTGGTTGTCTTCCGGGCGGCCCAGGGTCTGGGCGCTGGAGGGCTGTTCACGCTGTCGATGGCCATCCTGGCCGACGTGGTGTCGCCCCGGGAGCGGGGTCGGTACCAGGGGTACATGGGCGGCATCTTCGCCTTTGCCACCATCCTGGGCCCGCTGGCCGGGGGCCTGCTGGTGGACTACGCCCACTGGCGTTGGATCTTCTTCATGGTGCTGCCCCTCGGGGCGTTCGCGTTGGTGATGTCTGTCACCCATCTGGATCTGGCCTACACCCGCCGGGAGGCCCGGGTGGACTACACCGGTGCCGGTCTGCTTTTGGTGTGGGTGATCGCCCTCATTTTGGCCATGGAGCTGGGCGGCGACTCCTGGTCGTGGGGGTCGGCCCCGTCGATCGGCCTTCTGGCGGTCGGAGTCGGCGGGTTGGCGCTGTTCATCGTCCATCAGCGCCAGGCGTCCGAGGCCATCCTGCCGCCCCGGCTGTTCCGGCTTCGGCTGTTCAACATCTCCTGTGTGATCCAGTTCATCGCTGGCGCCGCCATGATCAGCGCGGGCATTTTCGGCCCGCTTTTCCTCCAAGTGGTTACCGATGTGAACGCCACCCAATCGGGGTTGCTGCTGGTGCCTATGACGCTGGGGATGCTGATCACCTCGGTGAGCAGTGGACAGATTCTCACCCGCACTGGCCGGTACAAGGCCGTGCCGATTGTGGGGGCCGGCGTGCTCACCCTGTCGATGTGGCTGCTGTCTACCGTGAGTGCCGAGACGACCACCTGGACGGCCATGGCCTACCTGTTCACGGTGGGCTGCGGGGTGGGGGCCATCATGCAGGTGCTGCTGGTGGCGGTGCAGAACATTGTCCCCCACGGCGATCTGGGGGCGGCCACGTCGGCATCCAACTTCTTCCGCTCGCTGGGCCAGACTTTCGGCTCCGCGGTGCTGGGGGTGATCTTCATCTCCCGGCTCGACCACTACCTCCCTCGGCTGGTGCCGGGTGGCGACCAGATCGACATCGAGGCCCTCATCGCCGTGCCCACCCAAATCGACGCCATCGAACCCTCCGGGGTGCGCAACGGCATCGTGGAGTCCTTCGCCAACGCCATCGCCGACCTCTATTGGTGGGCGATACCCGTGACTGCGCTGGGAGTCGTGCTGGCCGTGTTGGTGCCCGAATACCGACTGCGAGACAAGGCCGCAGTGGGAAGCTGAGGGTTACAGCCTCCCACCAGCGATAGCAGTCACCCTGCGTTGGGAACGGCCTCAGCAGCCTTGCCAGCGTGGAGACCGACCTTCGGCAAAGGCACGAGGGCCTTCTTCGGAATCTTCGGAGGCGAGCATGGCCTCATAAGCGTCCAAATTGCCGGAGCGCAGAAGCTCGAAGGCATCGGGCAGTGGGAGATGGCCGGTGCGAGCGTCGATCTCGATCACCGCGGCTACCGACAGAGGCGCGGCCTGCACCACCCGCTCGGCCACGGCACGGGCCTCGGCCAACAGCTGATCACTCCCTACTACCGCGTTCACCAGCCCCCACTTCAGCGCCTCGGCCGCGTCAATTCGGCGACCGGCATAGAGCACCTCGTTGGCCACCACCGGCGGCAGCATTCTCGGCAGACGTACCGATGCCGAATCGGCCACTATTCCCAATGAGGCCTCGGGCAGCCAGAAGCGGGCGCTCTCAACGGCCACTACTAGATCGGCCGCCAGCACGATCTCGAACCCGCCGCCAACTGCCAAGCCGTTGACTGCGCAGATGACTGGTTTGAGTAGCCCTGGTAGCTCGCCGAACCCGCCGAATCCACCCTCGCCGTAGTCGGCCTCGAACTCCTCTCCGGCGGCCGCGGCGTTTAGATCCCAACCGGCAGAAAAGAATCGATCGCCGGCCGCGGTGAAGATCGCCACTCGCAGGGCGGGGTCGTCGCGGAAGCGGGCGAAGACGGCACTCAGCTCCCGGCTGGTGGCCGCGTCGATGGCATTGGCCTTGGGCCGATTGAGGGTGACCTCCAACACCGGCCCATCGACGATAGCAGTCACCGCGGAAACAGGGCCGGAGTTGGTCATCTCGGCCTCCCGTCGGAGGGTGAGGCGACGACGATCAGCGCATCTGCGGCGACGGCTCCCTGAGCAGTCACCAACAGCGGGTTGATTTCCACTTCGATGATGTCGCCATCGTCGCGCACCAGCGAGCCCAAGCAGTCGACCACCTCAACGACGGCGTCAATCGCGGCGGGTGGTTGGCCCCGATGGCCATCCAACAAAGACCACAGTTTGAGGCTTCGCAGGGCTTTCCACACCGCATCCGGGCCGGTGGGCAGCAACAAGCAGGCGAAGTCGTCGAGCAGTTCCACGAGCGTCCCGCCGGCGCCAAGCGTCAGCAGCATTCCCACCGGCGGCGCCGACCGCACGCTCACCATCAGCTCAGCCACGGCATCTGCTATGCAGGCCTCCACCAACACAGTTCCCTGGCCGAGTGCACCGAGTCGGGCGGCAGCATCGGCAACCTCGGTGGGCTCGGCCAGCCCAACGGCCACGCCACCCACGTCGGACTTGTGGGCCAAGCTGGTCGCCTTCACCACCACCGGGTATCCGATCTCAGCCGAAGTGGCCGCGGCATCTCCTGCTGGGACTAGTCGCCCGAAGGGCACGGCGATGCCCGCTTCGACCAGCCGCTGTTTGGCCCCGTGCTCAGACAGCGTCTTCGTAGACGTATGGGAGCGGGAGGGCGGGGACCACAAAGCGGTATCAGATGGCTGGGCGTGGGCGGGCGGACGCCCGAGGGCAAATGCAGCTTCGATTGCGGCTAGGGCAGCGTCAAAGCCGCAGCAGGCGGCCAGTCCCAGTTCGGCTGCCCGAGTGCGGGCTTGGTCGGGCAAGTTCTCCGCCATGGTCGCCACCAGCACGCCCGGCGTGCCGCTGGCGGCACAGGCCGCGCCGAATGCGTCCAGCGTGGGCCACCAACGCGACCAGTCAAGTCCGGCGGCGGGGAAGTCGAGTACCAATAGGGCGGCATCAAAGGGCCGCTGGGAGTCAACCGACTTGCTGACACCAACCGACCCGCCGCCCTCAACCGCCTCAAGAGAAATAGGCTCGCCGTTCAGCACTGCGGTGAAGCACTCGGTGAGACGGTTGATGTCCCCCCAGATGAAGGTGTGATAGTCGAGTGGATTGGTCACCGTCACCCGACCGTCCAAGGTGGCGGCCACGCGGTCGCGGTGGTCGGGGGCGAACGCCGGAAAGGACACCTGGTAGTTCCCTCCCCGATCCGCCATCAGCGCGGCTTCGCCACCCGAACAGCTCAGAGACACCAGCCTGGTGCCGGCCAAAGGCCCGACAACTGTGAGCACCCCCAACAAGTCGAGCAGTCCGCCCACCGTGCGCGCCCGCCTGATCCCGAGCCTGCGGAATAGGGCCTCGTAGGCGTCATCGCTGCCCACCAGCGATCCAGTGTGGGAATCCGAAATGGTCTCCGCTGCCTCCGAGGCACCAGCTTTCAAGACCACCACGGGAAGACCGCGTCTGCGGGCCTCGTCGGCGGCCGCCGCGAACCGAGCGACATCGTCTATTGCCTCTATGTACAAGCCCACCCCGGTTACCGCGGGATCGGCGACCAGGGCTTCGAACACCTCGGCCAATCCCACGCCAGCCTGGTTGCCCAACGAGATCACATAGGAGATATCCAGGCCGCGCCGCTGCATAGTGAGATTCAGTGCGATATTGCCGCTCTGGCTGGCGATGGCCACGCCGCTCTCGGCGCGGACCAGCCCGTGCAGGTCAGGCCACAGCGCGGCGCCGGTGACTGCCGAAAGAGTCCCGTAGCAATTGGGTCCTACCAGTGGCATGTCGGCGGCTGCCTCTACCAGCTCGCGCTGGTAGGCAGCGCCTACATCACCGGTCTCGGCATAACCCGAGGCATAGCACACCGCCGCGCCGGTCCTCCTTGCGGCCAACTCCCGCACGACCTGGGTTGCCTCTTGTCGCCCTACGCCCACAAAGGCGGCGTCTAGACCTTCGGGCAGTTCGGACACAGAGGCCAAAGTACGGACATCCCGAAGCTGTCGGCGCGGGTTTACCGCCCATATCTCACCTCGAAAGCCGAACGACCGGGTGGCATCAATGGCCCACTCGGCGGCCTCGCCCCCGATGAAGGCCAGCGATTGGGGTCGCATCAACCGCGCCAGCCTGGCGGTCACTGCCTCATCGCCGATCGCTCACCATCCGATGTCCTCCGATCATCTTTCAGACCCCCAGAGGGCGCAGCATGTCGCGTGACACGATGTGGCGCTGGATCTCGCTGGTGCCGTCCCAGATACGATCTACCCGGGCGTCGCGCCAGATCCGCTCCAAGGGCAACTCGTCCATAAGTCCCATGCCACCGAGTATCTGGATGGCCTCGTCGGACACGAATTGCAGCATCTCGGTGGCCGACAGCTTGGCCATGGCCGCGTCGGCATCGCTCATCTCGCCCCGTGCCGACAGCCAAGCCGCCCGGTAGGTCATCAGCTCCGCTTCCAACAGCCGGGTACGCATATCGGCCAACTTGAACGACACTCCTTGGAATCGCCCGATGCGCTGGCCGAATTGCTCTCGGCTCGCGGCCCAGTCGAGAGCCACCGCCAGCGCCCGGTCGGCTCGACCCAGGCAGGTGGCAGCCACTTGCAGGCGGGTGCTGCCCAGCCATTCGTTGGCAACATCGAACCCCCGGTGCTCCTCCCCCAGCAAGTTGGCCGCTGGCACCCGGGCATCGTCGAAGTTGAGAATGAAATTGTGGTAACCCCGGTTTGACACGCAGTTATAGCCCGGCACCCGTTCCAGGCCTGGTGTGTCAAAGTCCACCAGCAACGAAGAGATCAGCTTGCGTGGCCCGCGGTCGGAATCGACAACGCCAGTGGCCGCGAACAAGATCACATAGTCGGCTAGGTCGGCGTGGCTGATGAAGTGCTTGGTGCCGTTGACCAGGAAGTGATCGCCTCGGCGCTCGGCCCGACAGGTCATGCCCCGCAGGTCGGAGCCTGCATCGGGCTCGCTCATAGCCAGACACTCCACCCGCTCGCCCCGCACGGTGGGCAGCAAGTACTGCTCCACTTGGTCGCCGGTGCAGGCCCTCAAGATATTTGAGGGGCGGGCCACGATGTACTGAAGGGCGTAGCCGGTCCAGCCAAAGGCCCGCTCAGCCATTGCCAGCGTGAGGTCGTCTAGCCCTCCGCCGCCCATTTCGACGGGCATGTTGGCCGCGTAGATTCCGGCGTCAAGCGAGCGCTGGCGAATCTGCTCCACCAAGTCGGGACGCACCTCACCGGTGCGCTCCACTTCCTCTTCGTAGGGAACCAGCTCGCGATCCACAAAGGCCCGCACGGTGTCCACCACCATCTCTTGGGAATCGTCGATTGAGAAGTCCAATGGTTGCTCCTTCTCTATTGCTCCAATTAGATCTTGGGCGCCGTAGCGCCAGCCGAGTCGACCGTGGGCCGGGGCGGCGAGGCCGGCGTCGGAATCTGCATACGGCGGCCAACCTGGGGCGGCAACGGCAGTTCGGCATGGGCCGCGGCCACGGCCGCGGCCGCCGCGGCCGGCCCGGGCAGCACCGGGGCGCTGCGCCCTACCTCCGCATCCACGTGCAACAGCATCTGCTCGGTGGTACACAGCAGCTCGTCGCCCTCTCCCCGATACATGGAGTGGAAGATGTGGAGCCGTTTGGCATCGCTGCCCAGTACCTGAGTGGACACCCGCAGGGGCTCGCCCAGGGTGGCTTCGCCCAGATAGTTGATATGGGTTTCCACGGTGTAGAAGGAGTGGCCGCCCTCCCGATAGGCCTCGTCGATTCCCAGATAACGGAACAGGCTGTCGGAGGCCCAGCCGAACACCGTGAGGAAAGCGGCCTCGGTCATGTGGTTGTTGTAGTCCACCCAATCGGGTTCCACGACCGCTGAGTACAGCGCCAGCGGGGCAGGCGGGTCGGTGCCCGGCGCCCACTGCTCCGTTGTGACCCCAGCGGCCAGGATGCGGGCCTCCCGCTCGGCCATCAATCGCCCGGCGCCGACCCCGCTGGGGCGCAGCGCCCGCATCACCGACAGCAGGCAGTCGTCGCGCAATCGCTCCAGTTCGGCGATGGAGCGCTCGGCAGCTTGGACCTCGCAGCCCGACGCCATGGCTTCGATCAGTTCTGGGGTGAGCTCGGGTGCCTCCATGTGGGTCCACGGCAACTTCAATGAGGGACCGAACTGACTCAGCATATGGCGCATTCCGCCGTCTCCTCCGGCGAGGTGGAAGGTGAGATTGGTGCCCATTGCCGCCCAGCGCAGACCGGGGCCGTAAACCACCGCGTCGTCCAGTTCGGCAGTGGTGGCCACCCCGTCGTTCACCAGGTGCAGCACCTCACGCCACAGGGCTTCCTGGAGGCGGTCTGAGAGGTAGCCCTCGATCTCGTTTCGCACTACGAGGGGGTGCATGACGAGATCGTCGTAGTGCTCCACCGCGGCAGCCACGGCTTCGGGACTGGTAGCCGTTCCGGCCACCACTTCCACCAGTGGCAGCAGATACACCGGGTTGAATGGGTGGCCGATGAGGATGCGCTCCGGGTGACGGCAGCCTTCAGCCAGGCGGGTGGGCAGAAACCCCGAAGAGCTGCTGGCGATAACGGTGGCGGGTCGGGCGGCCTGGTCGAGGCGGCGAAGCAGGGGGCGTTTGATCGATTCGTCCTCAGGGGCGCTCTCCTGCACCCAGTCGGCGGCAGCGGCCACCGCTTCGGGAGAATCGGCCCACTGAAGCCGGGCCGGGTCGGCCCCGGGGAACACGCCCAAGCGAACCGCTGAGGGCCAGGCCCGCTCCACTGCGGCTCGCAACCGGTCTTCGGCACTGTCAGCGGGATCCCAGGCGAGCACATCGTGGCCCCGAGCCAATACCCTCACGGCCCATCCCGCGCCGATAACCCCGGTTCCCGCCAGTCCAATGGTCTTGGTCGTCATTGCCATCGGCCTTTCCCATTCACCAAGTGGGATTGGTCAAGATACCGCCGTCAACCACCAGATCGGCACCGGTAATCCACCGGGCCAGATCAGAGCAGAGGAACACGCAGGCGTCCCCGACGTCTTCGGCGGCACCCAGTCGGCCGAGCGGAACCGCGGCCATCCACCGCTCCACGCCTTCGGGCCAGTCGTCGGCCAGACCGGGGCGGTCGATCAGCCCCGGCGACACTGAGTTGACCCGGATTCCGTGGGGGCCCCACGCCAGCGCGGCCGCCTTGGCGTGCATAACCAGGCCGGCTTTGGATGTCGCGTAATGACCGTGGACAGGGGTCGGATGGCGGGCCTCGATAGAGGCAATGTGGACGATGGAACCCCCGGTGCCCTGGTCCTTCATGGCCGACGCGGCCGCTTGGGTCAGCCGGTGTACCGCAGTGAGGTTGGTGTCGATCATCTCGGCCCATTGCTGATCGGCGAGATCGGTGAACGGGGCTACCGGCTGGATCCCGGCGTTGTTGACCAAGGCATCGATCCGCCCGTGACGCTCTCGGGCCACGTCCACAACCGCGGCCGGACCGTCTTCGGTTGTGAGGTCGGCCTGCACCTCAGTGATCTCTCCCCCGCTGTGCACAACCGGCGACGACCGAGTATGGGCCACCACCGAGGCACCCGCGGCCGCCATGCGCCTGACGATCCCCCCGCCGATCCCCCCGCCCGCGCCGGTAACCACCACCACCTTGCCGGTGAGGTCGATCATCTCAGCAGGCGATGCGGTCACGACCTCACCAACTCAGCGATCTCGCCCGCCGCCGAGGGGTACTGCTCAACAAGCTGGTCGGCGTCGCCCAGCTCAAAACCATCGTGGTGGTAAGGCGGCGCCATCGTGGTACCCACCAGCGACCAATCCCCCCAAGTAGAAGCCCCCATCCACGTATGGGCCGGAACCACCACACAAGGCCGCTCCCCCGCCTCCAAGTCGTCGCCCAACACCGGCCGCTTCACCGACCCGTCCGGCCCTAGCAACAGCATCCCCACCGCCGCCCCCGCGTAGTGATGCCAAATCTCCGGCCCATCCAGCCGGTGCATCGCCGAGAAGTCCCCCGGCTGCATCATGAAGTAGATCGCCGTGCTCTGCTCATCCCGCCAAACCTCCCGCCACATCCCCCCTTCCTCAGGCAACGGCACCAATCCCAACATCGCCACCACCTCAGCCCCAGACAACCCCGCCAAGTCCTCCCGCTGCTCCATTGCCACCGACCCTAGCTTTCCCTCTATACAGACCTGCTCCCAGGAGCAACCGAGGCCGCCTCAACTCTCGAATGATCTTGCCCTTCTAGAGAGGACGGCTCCGGCGATGATGGGTAGGTGAAATTGACTGAACGGTCACCAACGCTGATCTCGATGCTGAGCGTTCCACCAAGAGCGGAAGTGAGCTTGCACAAAGTGGAAAGCTTGGGGTCAGATGACCGCTCGAGCCTCGACACTCCCCCCTGTGTGATGCCGAGCCTCTCAGCCAGATCGACCTGATTGATGCCGAGCTCACTCCGCAGTTCTGCCAGCTGAAAGGCGAAGATTTTCGCTTCCACCTTCTGCCCGTACTCATCCGCCCTGGCACTGCGCACCGGATCGGCATCAATGGGAGCAGCAAGTTCGTCAAAGCTCTTGGTCGTCATGAAATGAGTCCTTGGTTTCGTAGTTCGGTTAGGTGCTCGTCATAGAGATCGTCTGCCTTGGGGATCGACTGCTTGTACCACACATTCCATCGACCCCGTTTGTTGCCACCGAGGAGCAGGACAGCGCTTCGCAAGGGGTCGAAAGCGAATACGACCCGAAGAGTGCCCGCTCGCAGCTCCTTCATATTCGGGTGGCGACTGCCCGACAGCGTATCGACGAGCGGCCGCCCCGTACCCGGACCCCGCTGAGCCAGTACCCCGACTGCACCTCGGAGCCGATCCTGGTCCTTGTCCGAGAGCGAGTTCCACCACACTTCGAACTGTTGCGTGACCTCTACCTTCCACACCCGATGAAATTACTTGCAACTCATATGAGTTGCAAGTGCTTTAGGGCCTCCGGCAATTGTGAAAATGATTCTTCAACGACTCCTCAGGCTCCCCGAATGTGTCACTACCTGGAAGTAGGGTCGTGTCGTGAGTTCTAGAGGCGACTCCGAGGGTGCCGAGGGCCGTCAAATCCCTGTTCCTCGGCCTGAATACGCTGCGGGTGCATCAAGTCGACATTCAGATCCACATACTCATCTGAACGTCGACATCGACGGTCCGCTGAATGACTTGAATGGCACAGTGCTTGTGTGCGGTCCAGCGATCGAAGCCCTGGGATTGCTCCCTGATGGATGCGCGCAGACGGTAGTCACGTCACCGCCGTCCTGGTCGCTTCAGGACCATGAGGCCGGAGGGCAGATCGGCTGCGACGATGCCTTGGAGTCGTACGTAAGGGGAATCGTCCTTGCATTTGACCAAGTTCGTCGGGTGCTGACAGATGACGGCACCGTGTGGTTGAACGTGGTCGACTCTCATACCCCCGCTAATCACAGGTACCGAGTACGAGACTGCAAGATCCGTGCTGGTGCGACGTCTGTGCATCCTCCTGCCCTCGCTGAACTGAAACCAAGGAACCTGATCGGGGTTCCTTGGAGGCTCGCGTTCGCCCTCCAAAGTGCAGGATGGTGGCTGCGATCCGAGGTGATCTGGCACAAACCCAACGCACGCCCTGAGTCGCTGACAGACCTACCGACTCGGTCCCACGAGACGGTGTTCCTGCTTTCCAAGAGCCAGAACTACTACTACGACACTGCGGCGGTGAAAGGCCCGAATGGTCGCCGACTCCGAACCATGTGGGATATCAATACCGAGCCCCAGAGCAAGAACGGCAGCGGTTTCAATGAAAAACCCGCGATCATGCCGATGACGCTCGCTCGCCGCTGCATCCAAATCACCAGTCGACCTGGCGACATCGTTCTCGACCCCTACGCTGGCTCTGGTACCACTCTCATCGCCGCCCAAGAACTCGGCCGCAACTGGGCAGGCGTTGAACTCAACCCGGCCTACGTCGATCTCATCGAGCGACGAGTCGCCTTAGGAGCCGGATAGAGGTACAACCGGGAAGCGCGCGCCCTACCTGCCCGGGCAAACGAGCTAGGGCTCTAGGACGACTTTGATGGCGCCGGAGGCGCGGTTGGCGGCGGTGGCGAAGGCTTCGGCGGGGGCGTCTAGGGGGAAGCGGTGGGTGATGACGGCGTCGGGGAGGTCGGGGAGCTGGGCTAGGACCGCGGCGGCGACGTCCATGTCGCGAGTAGGGCCGTAGCGGCCGTACATTGAGGAGGGCACCAGGGTGACCTCCTTCATGCTGATCTCTATGCCGGGTAACTCCACTGGTTCCCAGTAGCTGCCGAGGATGACGATCTTGCCGCCGGGGCGACACTTCTTGACGGCATCGGCCAAGGCTGAACCCGTACCTGCGGCCTCCACCACGATGTCGTAGGGCTCATCAGTCAGCGGAGCGGCCCCCAGACGCTGAGCGGCTTCTTTCTGGGCATCATGGCGGGCCGACATGGCGACCTCGCATCCAGCCAGGCTGGCCACGGCCAACGCGGTTTGGCCCACGGCACCCCCACCGATCACCGCTACCCGCATGTCGCCCCGCAGTCCGGCCAGGCGGAAGCCGTGTACTGCGATGCCCAAGGGCTCGACCAGGCAGGCGTCCCGGGCATCGGCCCCGGAGGGCAAGGGCACTATGGCCTCGGGCCACATGAGAATCTCGTCGGCCATTCCCCCGTCGCGGGAGATCCCGGCGATATCGGTCAGGGTTACTGGGCAGCGGTTGTAGTCGCCGGCCAGGCACAGCTCGCAGGTGCCGCAGCCGTGGATGGGCTCGATGGCCACCGGACGGCCGTCGTCCAGCCAGCCGGCGAATTCGTGGCCGATGGTGAACGTGTTGAGCATTCCCAGCTCGAGCATGTGCAGGTCGGAGCCGCACACCCCCGCGGACGCCATCTTGACGCGCACCCCCTCGCCTTCCGGGGGGGCTACCTCTACCGTCGCGGCCTGGCCGTCGACGCATCGCACTGCTCTCATGGCTTCATCCTTTCACTGGGCCAGCTCGCGAAGGGCCTCACAGGCCCTTGGGACGGGTGCCGATCACGCCGTCGGCTTCCAGTTGGGCGATCTCATCGGCTGACAGGCCCAGTTCGCCGAGTATCTCGTGATTGTGCTGGCCCAGGGCGGGCGACGGGGAGGTGATCCAGCGGTCGACCGAGGCGAACCGGTAGGGCATTCCCGGCATGGGGTGGGTCCCCACCGCCGGATGCTCGACCATCTCGAACAGCCCCCGATGGGCAAGCTGGGGATTCTCGTGCTGGATCCGGGGATCCCAGGCCGGGGCGGCGGGCACACCGGCGTCCACCAGCCGAGCCACGGCTTCGTCGAGGTCCTGTTCAGCTGCCCAGGCATACAGCCCTTCATCGATGGCGTCGTGGCCCGCCCGTCGGCCGGCGTCGGTGGCGTACTCCGGTCGGTCGGCCCAATCGGGAGACCCGAGCACCTCCACCAGGGCCTGCCACTGATCGTCGTCGGCCACGGCCAGCGCCAGCCATTGCTCGTGGCCCCGGCAGGGGTACAGGCCCTGGGGTGCGGCATAGGGACTCCGGTTGCCAGCCCGCTCCAACACGTTGCCGTAGGCGGTGTACTCCACGATCTGCTCGGCCGAGCAGTTGAGGGCGGCCTCCACCATGGTGGACTCCACGAACACCCCTTGTCCGGTGCGCTCCCTAACGGCCAGGCCCAAGATCGCGGCGTAGGCGCCGTGCATCCCGGCGATGGGGTCGCACGGCCCCCGCATGATGCGGGGCTGGTCGTAGGTATGGCCGGTGACCCAGGCCATGCCGGTGAGCTGCTCCATGGTCTGGGCGAACCCCACTCGCTCCCGCCACGGCCCGCTCAAACCGAACGCGGGCATCCGGGTGAACACCGCCTGGGGGTTGCGGGCCGAGACGGCCTCCCAGCTCAGACCCCACTTCTCCACCACCCGGGGGGAGAAGTTCTCGATCACCACGTCGGCGCTCTCGATGAGCCGCCACAGCAGATCCATGCCCGCTTCGGTGTCCAAGTCGAGCGTCAGACCTCGCTTGTTGTGGTTGATGGCCACGAACATCGAGCTCCACTCCCACCAGTCCTCGGTGCCGAACATGAACCCGGTCATCCGCATGCCGTCGGGATGGCCGGTGGACTCGATGTGGAGCACATCGGCCCCCAGCATGGCCAGCGTGCCGGTGGCCGAAGGCCCGGCCCACCAGCTGGTGAGGTCCACCACCCTGATCCCGGCCAGCGGCAGGTCGGGATCGGCCCCCGCAGACGAAGCTTCAGGCCGAGGGCGGGCTTCGATCGTGCCGGTGTGCTCGCCCAACGCGGGAGCGGGCGTGGCCGGCCGTCGCTCGCCGCCGTCGTCCATCAGATAGGGCGGCCGGGGCTGGAGGAATCCGCCGGGGTTGCGCACAAACACCCCACGGGCCGCGAACTGCTCGTTGTCGAGCACGCTGCGACCGTCGTTCACCTCGGCCACCGGCACCCGCAGTTCAGACGCTGCCTTGATGATCTCCGCCACGGTGTGGCGGGATGTCCAGGGGTGGACCATGGCATTCCACTCGTCGAGGCGGCCGGCCCTCTCCCCGATCTGGCTCCACTCGGTGTCGATCAGGTCGGGGCGCTCGATCATCAGCACGAAGCCCTGGTATTGCAGCGCGGTGTTGGTGTTGAACCCCACCCACCCGTCGAGAGCGGGCTCGATGGAGGGTGCCTCCACCGACCGGGCCACTCGGTCGAAGTCGTGGCCGCCGCCCCGCATTGAGTGGGCCAGGTCGCTGAACGTGGTGGCGGCGATGCCCATCACGTCGGCTACCGCCAGGTCGATGTGCTCGCCCCGCCCGGTGCGCCGGGCCCGCAGGAGCGCGGAAAGCACCGCAGGTCCGGCGTAGGCTCCGGCGGTCCAATCCGCGATGCCCCCTCCCGCGTGGATCGGGGGCTGGTCGGGCCGCCCCCGACAGGCGATGGCCCCGCACTGGGCCTGCACGGTGTATTCGGTTGATGGATGGGAAACCAGCGGCCCGTCCTGTCCATAGGGCGTCACTGAAAGCACCACCAGATGGGGATGGCGCTCGGCCCAGGCCCGACCCAATCCCGACCCAGCCGGGAATGACTCCACCACCACGTCGGCGGTGGCCACCAGCTCCTCGATCTCCGCATCGCCTGGTTGGCCGACAACGCCTCGCTTGGAAGCGTTGAGCAACTGGAACAGCGCGCTGTCGCCCTCGAATTCGGCCCGTGTCGCCGACCAGCGGCGCATCGGGTCGCCGTCGGGCCCCTCCACCTTGATCACGTCGGCTCCGGCGTCGGCCAAGAGCTTGGTGACATACGGGCCGGGCACCCCGGTGGAGAAGTCCACCACCCGGATGCCGTCCAGTATTGAGGCCTGCATGTGGATGCCCTCGCCTGCGCTCCCGCCTCCAGCTCGACTAGTGCCCTGGTTGGCCGCTGCCGTCATCGCTGCCTCACCGTTTCCCTGTCGGTTCGCACCCCGGTATCTTGTCTCATCAGAGGTTCCCGTACACTGGCCGACAGCCGGCTAACGATCGCAGCAAAGGAACACTGCCGTGAAGCTCACCGACGTCAACTTGCTCGACCCCGACCGATTCGTGCGCCAGGAGCACCATGAAATGTTCAAGGTGCTGCGAGACCAAGACCCCGTCTTCTTGCACCAAGACCCCCATGGGCCAGCGTTTTGGAACGTGGTCAAACACGCCGACCTCGTCGAGGTGAACCGCGACACCGAGCGCTTCTCCTCTGAGCTCGGCGGCACGTCTATCCCCGATCCGGGCACCCGCGACAACGGCGCCCCGGATTCCCGGGGCGTGATGATGCTCACCACTGATCCGCCCAAGCACACCCGCTACCGGCGGCTGGTGAACAAGGGCTTCACCCCCCGCATGATCGGCCTCATCGAGATGTACCTCCGCCACCGGGCCATCTTGATCGTGGACAACGTGATCGAGAAGGGCGAGGCCGACTTCGTGGTCGACCTGGCTTCTGAGCTCCCGCTTCAGGCCATCGCCGAAATCATGGGCGTGCCCCAGGAAGACCGCATGAAGCTTTTCGACTGGTCCAACCGCCTGATTGGCGTGGACGACCCAGAGTACGCCGACGACCTGGAGAACAGCATCTCGGCCGGTGCAGAGCTATACGCCTACACCAACCAGCTGGCCAAAGACCGGGCGGAGAACCCCCGCGACGACATCGTCACCAAGCTCATCAACGCGGAGATCGACGGCGACCGGCTCACCGATCTGGAATTCGACATGTTCATGCTGCTGCTCACCGTGGCCGGCAACGAGACCACCCGCAACGCCACCGCCCAAGGGATGCTGGCGCTGATGGACCACCCTGAGCAGTTCGACATCATGAAGAACTCCTCCGAAGGGGTGACCGACACCCATATCGACGAGATCCTGCGGTGGTCCACCCCCGTGCTGCACTTCCGCCGCACCGCCACCGAGGACACCGAGATCAGGGGCCAGCACATCGACAAGAACGACAAGGTGGTCATCTGGCACGTCTCGGCCAACCGGGACGAAGAGGTGTTCGACGACCCTTTCACCTTCGATGTGAGCCGTACCCCCAACGAGCAGATCTCCTTCGGCGGCGGCGGGGCCCACTATTGCCTGGGCGCCAACCTGGCCAAAATGGAGCTGCGCCTCATCTTCCAGGAAATCGTCGAGCGCGTGCCCGACATCCACCGGGTAGGCGAGCCAGAGTGGCTGCGCTCCAACTTCATCGGCGGCGTCAAGCACCTCCCCGTCGCCTGGACCCCCGGCAAAAAAATCAACCCCGGCCCCGCCCCCGACCAAAACCTCTCAACCCTGGTCTAACCTCCCGGCCAATCCGCTGGTAGTCGACTCCACATCACGACATCGGGTTGGTCGTCTTTGACCGGCTCCCAAGCCCGCAGCACGCCTTCCCGCTGATAGCCGCAACGCTCGGCCACCCATTGGGATGCCGGATTGTCGACATGGGTCACCAGGTGAACCCGGGCCAGGCCGTGCTCGAAGAGTGCCCAGTCGGTGATCAGATTGAGGGCTTCGGAGGCGATTCCTTGGCCCCGGTGCTGTCTGTCGAGCCAATAAAACGCCTCCCCTCGCCGGAATTGGGGCTCTAGCAGGATGCCCATCTGACCGATGCAGCGATCCGAGGGAGGCAGAGCGATTGCGAATGCGAAAAGACCCTGTTCCCACCGTGCTAGCCGTTGCTCGATCCACTCTCGCGCCTGCGCTTCAGACATTGCCTCCGGCATCATCGTGAATCGGGGAATTTCCGGGTCCTGGCACGACTCGGCGATGTCGCCCGCGTCCTCGACTCGAAACGGTCGCAACAACACGCGCTCCCCGGCAATCGTGGTGAACGGAACTGCCACAACCCCCAGTCTCCCAGAACCCCAAGCCTGCGAATCCCGCAATTGGCAAGTCGGCTTTGCACGCACCGGGACAGCCATGGGTCGGCATAGGTCACTTCGGGCTGCAGATGTGGCGGAAGCTGCGGTTGTTGTTGTTTTGCCCTTGGGTCAATAGCCTGAACTTACAAATAGACCGGTGAACGTTCACACCTCACAAACAGAGTTGTAGGAGGTATGAAATGGAAGTCGGACACGTGCAATCACGTACGAGGGGAAAGGGTCCCGGAGCTAAGTCCATCGCCCGTCTTTTCCTCTTGATCTTGCTCTTGATGATGGTCGCCGGCCTTGTTGCTGCCCCCTCATTACACGCTGGCCACAGCGGTAACCCTATCGAGTGCCCTCCTCCGATCGCCGAGGGTGAGACTGCTCAAATGCGAGTTCACTGGAACGGTAACAACAGACTTTGGTTAAGAATTTTCACCTACAACTGGGGACACGCCGCCAATCACCGCGACTACGTCGCATATTTCAATGAGTTCTTTGAAGGGCAGGAGGGAAACTCACCAGTGTCAGTTCCTGTGGTTACCAAAGAGGACTCAAATCCCGAACCTGATGAGACCTTCGCCATCGGCTTCTTTAGACACGGGAGCTGGCACGGCTGCGTGGTGACCATCGTCGATGATGACACTCCCTAAATCACCAGTGTGCACTCAACATCGGTTTCATGTCACTCCCACCGCCCTAGCACGTCGACGCCGTGCTGTGCGGCGGATGCCGCGAGGCGGTGGTCGAAGGTGGCGATGGCGCGGGCGTTTAGTTCGAGGGCGGTGTCGAGGACGATTGCGTCAGGGAGCCTCAGCCCGGTCTCTGCCCGCAGCACCGCCCATCGCATCGGTGCGCCATCGTCCACATCGGTCACCACGAACGCGGCCCGCAGCCCCTCAGATGCACTCTCGACCACCCCGAGGTGAGCCGGTGCCACCAGGCACTCGGCCAGGGTCACCGGGTGCAGGAGCGCCTCTTCGTCGGCGACCTCGCCATTGATCGCCACCGCCCGGGAATGATGTTCGTCGCTTGGATCCCGCAGGGCCACAACCCAGCTGGCGTCGGCCACAATCATGCGGGCCAGTCTTGGGACCGGTCATATAGGGCCGAAGAGCCGGGCAATGAGCCCTCCAGCACCGCCCTGGCCTGAGACCTCGATGTGGGCGACCGGCCGCTGGCCACCCAGTCCAGCATGATGAGCCGAATGAGCTTCGCCCGCGGCACATCGGACCACTTCCGAGACGCCTCATCGAGGATCTCGGAAATCTCATCGGTCTCGGTCACCGAGTGGCGAGGGCGGGCTGTCGGCATCCCCAAAAGTGTAGCACTAAGTGCAGCACTTAAGGCCTGCTGGCGATTATCGGGACGCGTCGATGCAACTAGCCGGGCCATCCCACGACAGCATGTGTTGGTCCAAGGTGAGCAGGGGGCACTCCTGGACTAACGCGGTGGCCAAAATGAATCGGTCTGCGGTGTCCCCGGTGGCTAGGCCCATCTCCCCCAATCGGGCGGCCTGTTCTGCTTCTATCGATCCGATGGGCAGATCCCTGACCCCGGCGGCAACCATTCGCATCCGAAGAAGGGCCACGTCGAGCTCCACCACCAAACGTCGCTTGGCCTGCAAGAGGGTCAGCTCCCAATAGGTGATCGCGCTGACCGCCGCCTCACCTCGCCGGGTGGCTTGGTCTACTCGCCCGATGGCTTCGTTCCCGAGCTTGCCGTCAGCCACTCCCCAGCAGAACCGGAGCACGACATTGGTGTCCAGCAGCAGCATCAGCCGTCATAATTGGACGAGCCGATGACAAGATCGGGTTCTTGTTTGTCCCAGCTGGAGAGAACTTCCTGGGCGATCTCGTCATGACCTGCCCACACGGAATCTTTGTCGAAGTCGAACCCATCGGGCAGCGTGATGATGTCCCGACAAAAGCCAAAGAGCGACCCGGTGAACTCCTCGCGGGGAGAACGAGGAGGCCGGACCTCAGCTACGGGCCGGCCGTTCTTGGTAATGACGATCTCCTGCCCGTCGCACACCGCATCCAAGAGCGGCCCGCAATTGGCCCGGAACTCGCTCACCGAGACGGTCGCAGAAGACAGGTGATCACCGGGAAGTGCCATTCTGCCCAGGCTACCGGCAGAAGACGACTTTGTACAAGCATGTACAATATCAACCCCGCATCGACATGGTCTTGCCATGGGCTTCCAAATGCGCAATGCACCTCTCTGTAACTGAATTTCTGTGGAGCGACTAAGGTTCTGACTCATAGTTACATCACAAAATTAATGTGAAAGCACCACAAATGAGATTGAACACTTCCCCCTGGCTACGGGCAACTGCGGTGCTATTTGTATTCGCGGTGATCGCCTCTGCCTGTGGCAATGACGATGACTCCGGAGACATGGCCGAGCCGGCACCCCCACCGCCAACGTCGACGGCTTTGGAGGCTCCCGAGCCGACGCCCGAGCCTCCGCCGGCGACCGAGGCCCCCGCCCCAGTACCCGAGCCGACGCCCGAGCCTCCGCCGGCGACCGAGGCCCCCGAACCTCCGGTGTCCCTGGAGGGATTTGTGGTTGACGCCGACACAACCGGTGGCGACCTGCTGGATGGCGTCTCAGAAGCAGAGGCGTCGTGCGTGCGCGATGAGGTGGACGAGGCCGCCTACCAAATGATTGTGAACACCGCGTTGGTCGATGGAGGCGCAGACCCCTCCATTGCGGAGCCGATGGCTGCCTGTCTCTCTGAGGGCAACTTCGTGGTGTACAGCACTGGGGTCATCGCGGCCAATGCCGGTGCCCACAGCGACGAGTCGCGCAACTGCCTCACCGAGCTCGGTCGGGCGAGCCCTGAATTCGCGTACGTAACCTTCGGAGTCGAAGGAGAATCCGCCACCTCGTTTGACCCAGAGCAACTGCGCCCCTTCATCAACAACTTTATTGGCTGTTTCAGTGTCAGCGAGAGGGTTTTGTTGACCGTGCGCACCATGGACCACATCGCAGCCACAACCCCGATCTCAGGACGCGATTTCCTCGACGCAATGGGCGAAGACGTGATCAACTGCTATCTCGACGAACTCGGAATGCCCCGAGAACAGTTCGAGATTCTCGTCGAGACGGCCTTTGCCGCGGGAACAAGCTCGACTACCCAGGGACCCGACTGCCTCGACACCGAGACCATCGCTGAGATCCTCGTCATCTTGGCTACGAGAATGGTGGGCGAGCTGAGCGACGAGTCGGCAGACTGCCTCCGTTCTTTCGGCATCGAGTACCCCGAGTTCTTGGATCTCATGGCCTTTGGAGACTTCGATCCAGAGACTATGACCGAGGAGCAATTCGTGGACATCGCCATGCCAGGTCTCGGCGTGTTCGACTGCTTCGCCACCAGCGAACTCCAATTTGTGCAGGCCCTCATCATCGACATGGTGACCTGATCGCAAATCCAACAACTGCCACGGAAGTCGGGCTATACCATCCTCCTGGCCGAAGGAGAGCCTGTATGACCGCCAAGCCCGACCCCCTTACCGTCCCGTTCGGGACGGTTCTATGCGACTGGATGACGACGGCTCGGGCCGATGGCGGGCCGCTTTCCTATGGCGGGGCTCCGGAGCCGTTCGGGGACTTGAGCTTGAGCCCGGCGGCTCACGTGCTGCACTACGGGAGCTCGGTGTTCGAGGGGTTGAAGGCACATCGCCAGGTTGACGGTTCGGTGGCCATCTTCCGGCTGGACAGCCATGTGGCCCGCATGGTCACCAGCGCAGCGTGTCTGCGGCTGCCTGAGATCGATCCCGCCATGCTGCGGCAGATGACCATCGACACGGTTGCGGCCAACACCGACGAGGTCCCCCACCCGCCGGGGTCGCTCTATATCCGCCCAACGCTGGTCGGCACCGGGGCCGACATCGGCGCTGCCGCCCATCCCGCCCCATCCGCGCTGTTGTTCGTGGTCAATTCCCCGGTGGGCGACTACTTCAAGGGAGGCGTCCGGCCCCTCACCCTTCAAGTGGAATCATCAACGCCACGCACCGTTCCCCAGTTCGGCATGGTGAAGTGCGCGGCCAACTACGCCATGGCCCTCGGCTCCACGCTGGACGCGATGGCGGCCAACGAGGCCGTCGACCAAGTGCTGTTCGCCAGCGACGGCGACATCACCGAGACCGGCGCCTCGAACTTCTTCCTGGCCGACGACCAGCGCATCGTCACCCGTCACCTCGACGAGTCGTTCCTGCACGGCGTGACCCGGGACTCGGTAATCCAACTCGCCCGCCACCTCGACTACGAAGTGGAAGAACGCGCCATCGATCCCGAGGAGCTCGTCGACTGGGCCAAGCGGGGCGAGGCCTTCCTGTCGGGAACAGCCGCCGGAGTCGCCCCCGTGGGCACCATCCTCTACTCGGGCAAGACCCTCACCATCGGCGACGGCCAGCCCGGCCCCAACACCCTGCGACTGCGCCAAGCACTCGTCGACATCCAAACCGGCGCCGCCCCCGACCCCTTTGCCTGGCGCACCCCGGTGCCAAACACCTAGACGGCAACCGCCATCGCGAATCCGGCACTCGGCTAGCCACTACAGTCAGAATCGCATCACGCTATAGAGAGATGGCCGACCAGGGATTGCTGCTATGACCGCTGTGCCAACCGAGTCGCAAGCCTCCTCCGCCAAGCCGCCGCCTGCCACAGAGGCTGACCCCACCAACCCGCTCCACAACGCCTTTTGGCGGCGGGATCGCCGGGTGCTGGACGAGGAACTGAAGCAGGTGTGCTCCCGTCCACTCACGTTCTATCCCGGGTTCGAGTTCACCGGTGATCTTCAGAGCGTGGATACGCCGGGGGCATGGTTCATCACCCGGCATTCGACCATCTTGGAGGTGTCGCGCAACCCGCAGATCTACTCGTCGTCGTCGGGAGTCACCATCAACGATTTCCCGCCGGAATTCAACGAGTACTTCAACTCGATCATCGCCATGGACGACCCCCGCCACGCCCGGCTGCGAAAGCTGGTATCGGCGGGCTTCACCCCGCGGATGCTGGCCCGGCTGGAAGACTCGGTGCAGGACCAGGCCCGGCTGATCGTGGACGAGGTGTGCGAGCGGGGCGAATGCGACTTCGTCACCGACGTGGCGGCCCGCCTCCCGCTCCGCATCGTGTGCGACCTGATGGGGATTCCCGCGTCCGAGCACGACTTCGTTTTCGACCAGTCGAACGTGATCCTGGGAGCGGCCGACGACGAGTACGTGCCCGAGTTCGGCGACTTCCTCACCGCCATACTTATGGCCGGCGAGGCCCTGTCGAACCTGATGGACGAGGTGGCCGAGTCAAAGGTCGGCGTGGACACCGGCGACCTGACCAGCGTGTTGGTCAACGCCGAGGTGGACGGGGAGAGGCTCACCCGGGCCGAACTAGCCAGCTTCTTCATCCTGTTGGTGGTGGCCGGCAATGAGACTACCCGCAACGCCATCAGCTGGGGTTTGGTGTATCTCACCGACCACCCCGACCAGCGCAAGGTCTGGACCGACGACTTCGAAGGGGTGGCCAACAGCGCGGTGGAGGAGATCGTCCGCCTGGCCAGCCCGGTCACCTACATGCGCCGCACCGTGCTGAGCGACACCGAGCTGGAGGGCCAGAAGATCGACGAGGGCGACATGGTTGTCATGAACTACCTGTGCGCCAACCGAGACGAGACGGTGTTCGACGACCCGCTCAAGTTCGATGTGTTGCGCGACCCGAACCCCCACATCGGCTTCGGCGGACCCGGACCGCACTTCTGCCTCGGCGCGCACTTGGCCCGCCGGGAGATCAAGGTGATGTTCCGCGAGATCTTCGAGCGCATCGGCGACATCCGGGCCACCGGCGAGCCCGACCCGTTGTCGTCGGCGTTCATCCACGGCATCAAGCACCTGCCCGCGGAGTTCACTCCCTCTGGGCGAGCTGATTGAGCGTCTCCCGGTCGAGGTGGCGGAACACCCCCTCGGCTAGGGCGGTGACCTGGCCGTTCTGTAGCGCGTGGCCCTTGACCTCGGTGATGGTGCCGTCGAACTTCTCCACCCACCCCTCGAACACGGTCTCCACGTCGAGCAGAGTGGGGCGCCGGTAGCGCACCGACAGCATCATGGTGGGGCCGCTGGCGTTTCGGGTGGAGCAGGCGCTGGTGAACACCATGTCGAAAGCTGACGCGATGGCCGCGCCGTGGACACAGCCGGGCGGACCCTCGTACACAGTGGAGAACACCGCTCGGCCCCGGGTCTTGGGCGGGTCGGACTCCATGTCCACCACCATCTCCACCGGCACCGCGGCGGGATTGCAGATCCCGGTCACATAGTCGAAGGGCGCCCGCAGGTGGGTGATGGGCGGGCCTTCCATTTCGTGTCCTCCAGGGCCGAACCGGGGCGGCGGCTCGGCGGGCACATGGGCTTCAAGGCGGTCGGCCAGGGCGTTGGCCTCGGCGGCCAGAGCGGCGGTGTCGGCGGGCGAGGCGGTGTTGGTGACGGTGGCAGCCACCAGTCGGCGCACCGCGTCGGCCAGCGCCCGCAGCTCCCGCTCCCGACCGGCCACCGCCGGATGATCGATGGCCTGGAACGGGCCGTCTGGCTGATTGATATGGGCCACGACGGCAACGGTATGTTTTGGACACCGCCACGGCGCAACCAGGCGCCCAAGAACCCCTAACCCACGAGGAGCCCCCATGCCCATCGACCCATCTGCTGTCGGCGTTGAGAGCGAGCCAAGCACTTCAAGCTGGAAGTCGAAAGACGCCCTGTTGTATTCCCTGGGCGTGGGTGCGGGAATGAGCGATCCCACCGGGTTCGAACTGGAGTTCACCACCGAGAACACCAAAGACGTGGAGCAGAAGGCCCTGCCCACCATGTGCGTGGTGCTGGGCGGCGGCTTCGGCGGCGCCAATAGCCCGTTGGCCAAGATCGGTACCTACAACCCGGCGCTTCTGGTCCACGGCGAGCAGGGATTCACCCTCCACAAGCCGCTGCCGGTGGAGGCCACGGTGAGCTCAGTGAGCCGTGTGGCCGGGATCTACGACAAGGGCAAGGCCGCCCTGGTGGTGCTGGAGAGCGAGGCCACCGACACCGCCGACGGCCAGCGGTTGTTCACCAACGTGACCTCGCTGTTCATCCGGGGCGAAGGGGGCTGGGACGGCGACCGGGGCCCGGCCAGCCCGCCCAAGGTGCCCGAGCGTGATGCCGACCACGTGGTGACCTACCAGACCCGCTCCGACCAAGCGCTGCTCTACCGGCTCAACGGCGACCGCAACCCGCTGCACTCCGATCCGTCGTTCGCCGCCGCCGGCGGGTTCGACACCCCGATCCTTCACGGCCTGTGTACCTACGGCTTCACCGGGAGGGCGCTGCTCCACTCCCTGTGCGACAGCGACCCGGCCCGATTCAAGAGCATGCACGGGCGGTTCTCCTCGCCGGTGCTGCCGGGAGAGACCCTCGACGTCCACATCTGGGACGAGGGCGGCGGATCGGCCAGGTTCCAAACCCGGGTGGGCGATCGAGTGGTGCTCGACGCCGGGACCGTTACCTTCGGCTAGCCGCTCGGGCTTGGCCCAGGCTCCGAGGCCGCGGCTCGGCTAGTCGCCGAAGGCGGCTTCGATGTTCTGGTCGACCAGCGCGGTAATGGGCAGATCCACGCCTAGCTCCTCAGCCAGCGCCAGCGCACCCCCCAAGTCTTTGTGAGCGATTCGTGTGAAGCTGCCCCCCAAGGCCGGGGGCGGATAGGTGGGTGTCCCGGTGAACACGCCTACGTGAGGGCCGATGTTGCGGTCGGAGTAGGTCACGATCTCGGCGAACGCCTTCAGGTCTACATCGGCGGCCGCGGCCAGGGCGATGGCCTCGTAGGCCACGGCAAACTCGACATAGGTGATGAGATTGCGGGCCACCTTGGCCTTTTGCGCCGCGCCCAGCGGGCCGACGTTGAGCACCATTCCGCCGTAGCGTTCGAAGTGAGGACGGCCCCGCTCGGTGTGGGCCGCGTCGCCTCCACAAAACACCACCAAATCCCGGTTCTGGGCCGAAGGGGTGCCCCCAGTCACCGGGGCATCGATCAACGCCACCCCCAACGCGGCGGCCTCGGCGGCCAGATCGATCACCGTGGCGGGCAGCACCGTGGAGTGGACGGCCACCAGCGCCCCCGACTCGGCGGCTCCGGCGATGGCCCCGTCGTCGCCCTGACACACTTGGCGCACCTGGGCGTCGTCGATCACCACCACTGCCACTACATCTACTTGTCGGGCCAACTCCCCCACCGAGCCAGCCGGAACCCCGCCCAGCTCGGTGAATCGCTCCATGGCCTCAGCGGAGACGTCGTAGCCCACCACGGTCACCTCGTCGTCCCAATTGCCGGTGAGCACGCCCTCGGCGATGGCGCCGCCCATGTCGCCCAGTCCGATGATTCCCAGTCGGGTCATGGCATCTGTCTCCTTCTGCTCGGGGTTCTCAGCGAAGCGGTCGGAAGAAGGCCCGCACCTCTTCCACCAGTTTGTTCGGGTTCTCCAGGGCCGGGAAATGGCCGCCGTCGTCCACCTCGGTCCACCGGGTGATGTTGTAGTAGGGCTCGGCCAGCTCGCGGGGCGGGCGGTTCTTCTCGTTGAACACCGCTACCCCGGTGGGCACCGAAATTCTCGGCGGCTGGTTGAAAGCCGAGCCGGCCCCGAAGCTCTCGTAGTACATGCGCATCGACGGGCCGATGGTGGCGGTGGCCCAGTAGATGGTGAGCAGGGTACACAGCTCGTCGAGGGTGTAGCGCCGGGCCAGATCCCGTCCGCCGGGGCCGTCGATGTCGCTCCACCGCCACCACTTCTCGATGATCCAGGCGGCCAGGCCGGCGGGCGAGTCGGTGAGCCCCACCGCCGCAGTCTGCGGCTTGGTGCGCTGGAGATGCACGTAGCCCCATTCCCGGTCGCGGTACTGCTTCACTCCCTCCCACCACTGGCGCTGCTCGTCGGTAAGGGCGGCCTCGTCGATGGGCGGGGCCACCATGTTGAGGTGGATGCCGACCATGCGTTCGGGGTGCATAGCACCCAGCGCGGCGCTCACCGCTGAGCCCCAGTCGCCGCCCTGAGCGCCGAAGCTCTCATAGCCCAGTGTGGCCATCAGCTCGGCCCACATATCGGCCACACGGGCCGACGACACCCCCGGTTGGACGGGCGGGGAGGAGAACCCGTAGCCAGGCAGCGACGGGGCCACCACGTGGAAGGCGTCGGCCGGGTCCCCACCATGGGCCGCCGGATCGCTCAGTGGGCCGACCACCTTGTGCATCTCCCAGAAACAACTCGGCCAGCCGTGGGTGATCACCAGCGGCAGAGGCTTGGGGCCCCGGCCCTCGGCATGGACGAAGTGGACGTGCAGGCCGTCGATTTCTTGCGTGAACTGGGGTAGCTCGTTGAGCGCGGCCTCATGGGCCCGCCAGTCGTAGTCGTGGCGCCAGTAGCGGCATAGCTCGGCAATGTAAGCGGTGTCGGATCCGTAGTCCCACCCCGCCCCCTCCAGAGCCTGGGGCCAGCGGGTGGCGTCCAGGCGCCGATGGAGGTCGTCGATCACCTCATCGGGCACGGCAATCCGGAACGGCTCAGCCACGGCGTCAGGTTATGCCAGCGCTCAGCGATCGCCGATGGCGTAGAAGCCGCCGACGCGGTCGGCCACGTAGATGACTCCGTCCCACACCGCGGGGGTGGCCTCAATACAACCCCCCAGCGATATGCGCCATATCTCGGGGGGCTCGACCGCGGGGTCGGAAACGTCGAAG